>JAWCTJ010000023.1:0-17013 GCA_038868255.1 Bathyarchaeia archaeon | reverse complement strand
AATCGTTGGAGAAAATGTCTGCGGCATGGATCCTGAGGCTCAAATCACAAACGGTAAAGTGACCTACTCAAAGGAGTTAAAGCGCAGGGTAGATTTATACAGAAAGTTCTGGGATGGAAAATATGGAGAAATAGCTATTCAAACAAACGTTGAGGATCAGAGACTAGGAGTTGACGTTTACGCCATATCCAAATTGGAAGTTAACGTTATTGAGAGAAAGTGGGGACAAGGTGCTAAGGCAATCGGAGGCGAGGTTCGAATAAAAGATCTGGACAAGGCGATAATGCTGAAGAAAAGAGGCTATCTCGTAATTCCAGACCCAGAGGATCCAGAGGTACAGCAAGCATTCAAAAATGGATTCTTTAGAACCTTTGAAAGACATAGTAGAGTTGGAATGCCGAGGGAGAAGGACTTTGTCGAGGACGTGGCATGGCTAAGGAAGCAAGGTGCTAAATACGTAACTCTGAAAACTGGTGCTTACAGACCTTCAGCAGTGGCTTATACGCTTAAGATGGCATCAGAAGCTAAAGTTGACGCGGTGTACTTTGACGGGGCAGGCGGCGGAACGGGAATGAGTCCAGTTCCAATGATGGATGAAATGGGTATACCAACGGTATACCTGGAAGCCATCGTGCTGGAATGTGCACAGATGCTGAGGAAAAGGGGAAAGTACCTCCCGGACTTGGTCATGGCTGGAGGATTCATAAACGAAACTCAAGTTTTGAAGGCCATAGCTATGAGCAACTTCGGAGAAGGCCCCATGGTTAAGGCTGTGCTGATGGGTCGCTCCCCATTAACAGCAGTGATGAAAGCCAGCTACTTTAAGCAGTTAGCCCAAGAAGGTAGACTTCCCAAGGCCTTTGCAGAAAAGTACGGCTCAGATCCTGAGAAATTCTTCGTAACAGTTCCAGAACTAAAGAAGAAATACGGAGAACACTTTAAGGAAATACCGCTAGAAGCTATAGCACTATACACGTACCTTGTAGATCGTATTGGGGTAGGTCTACAACAATTGCTTGCAGGTGCCAGAAGGTGGAGCCTCAACCTCATAAGCAGAAAAGACATTATTAGCCTCACAGAAACCGCCGCAAAAGTTACAGGTATACCCATGCCAAATGAAGCAGAAAGAGAGCTAATAGAAACAATTTTAGGTTGAATTTAATTCTTCCTTCCCTTTATTTTTAAGTTTAAATAAGCTGCAACAACAAACTTTTGATCATTGCATTAGAATGCATTATCCCAAGGTTATTCATAACTTTTTAGAAAAGCTTTGCATGAATTTAGACTATACCTTTTATATCGGCGCATAGATAACTGAAATTCTGAGGAGCCTGCTTTGCGATCCAAGTTATCCAACGAGATTAGAGCCCTAGATTTCATATTTGAAAATTCGCTTGTTAAGGTAATTGCCAACCGCAACCTTCCAGAAATTAAGTTGGTTGGGTTAACAATAGGCCCATTTGAGGAAGGTGGGCAGTATGAAGTTCCATACTGGGTTGCTTTCAAGCTTGAGAAGGCAGGTGTGACGCGCTTCAGAAGTGAGGATTCTCTTGATCCATTGAAGCTTTATAAAATCCAATGGAAAGAAAGGCTACAGGCTGCTGGACAGCTTTCCGAGTTTCCTAAGGACTTCTACCCCAAGCTTCGCAGGTATCTCTCTCAAATTAGACGAGAAATAGCTAGGAATCCTGAAAAAATGAGGGAATATGAAAAGGCTAAATATCTGGCAATGGATATTGTGAATCTAAGACTTAAGAAAATACTCTCACTTGCATCAACTCCTGCTACAGGCACACAAATTATAAAAAGTCTCACTGAGGAGGAGCGGATCCTCTACGAGAAAATTTATCATTTAATTGACGAATGGAAAAACCAGTTAACGAAGCATGGGGAAGAGGAGGGGGATGATTGACTGAGCTGGAAGCCGTAGATCCGCAGGAACGTTTCCTTGAACTTTTCAAGACTGAGAAATACCGCCAGAGAATATCACAATTGGCAGTTTCTGGCAAAAGTTCCCTTATGGTTGATTTTGAGGATATTTTGACGTTTGATCATAGCCTTGCTAATGCTCTTTTAGAGCGCCCTTCTGAATATTTGAAATATGCAGATAATGCTGCGCAAACTCAGCTGGAGATAGAAGCGCGTGAATATGCTGAAAGGCAAAGGATCACTGTCAGGATTGTTAAGCTGCTGGAGTCAACCTCGCTGCGAAAGCTAGGTGCAGCCCATATTGGCAAACTGGTTATGATTGAAGGCATTGTTGTGAGATCAACTCCCGTGCGACCAATGGTAGTGCGGGCTGCCTTCAAATGCAAGGGATGTGAGGAGATAACATATGTTGACCAGACTGGCCAGTTCCTAAGAGCCCCGATCGCCTGTTCAAATCCTGCGTGCAGGCGAAAAGGCTCTTTCGAATTTATTCAGGAAGAATCTACATTCGTAGACTCACAGGATCTTCGTGTTCAAGAGAGACCTGAGGATCTTCCACCGGGACAACTTCCACGAACATTACATGTAAAGCTTGTCGGAAGTGAGATAGTTGATGTTGCACGTCCAGGAGATCATGTATCAATAGTTGGAATTGTACGTGCTGCAGCTCCATCTCTTGCAAAAGCAGGTAAACTCCGCACTTTTATCCTGCACCTTGACGCTAACTCCATCGATGTTCTAGGGAAGGAACCTGATACAGCCTTACCTACACCGGAAGAGGAGAAGCAGATTAGAGAACTTGCGAAGGACCCGTGGATACAGAGGAAAATAATAGCCTCCATCGCGCCTTCAATCTATGGATATGAGCATATAAAAGAGGCTATAATGTATCTGCTATTCGGCGGGGTGCCCAAAGCGCTTCCAGACATTAACGTAAGAGGAGAACTAAATGTGCTGCTTGTAGGTGACCCTGGAACAGCTAAATCACAGCTCCTTCAATACGTTGCTAGGATAGCCCCGAGGGGCCTGTATACCTCTGGAAGAGGAACAACAGCCGCTGGGCTTACTGCAGCAGTTATACGTGAGAAGGGAGGGGGAATGAGCCTTGAGGCAGGAGCTCTTGTGCTTGCTGATAAGGGGATTGCCTGCATAGATGAGATTGACAAGATGCGCCCGGAAGATCGTGTTGCAATACATGAAGCCATGGAGCAGCACACAGTTTCGGTAGCCAAGGGTGGGATAGTTGCGACACTTAATGCTAGAACGGCTGTGCTTGCCGCTGCCAACCCTGCGCTTGGAAGGTATGAGCCGCACAGAACCATAGCTGAGAACATATCCTTACCTGTAACCATACTCTCAAGGTTCGATATAATATTCGTATTAAGGGATGTCCCAAACAAGGAAACCGACAGCAAAATGTCCGAGCACATTCTAGAAATCCATAGGAAAGGTTCAAGCCCCTTGGAACCACCAATAAATCCAGACTTGCTGAGGAAATACATATGCTATGCCAAGACAGTGCAACCCCGCTTAACCCCAGAAGCTATACAGCGCCTGAAAGATTTCTACTTAGCAATGAGAGCTGCAAGTGAAACAGAAGGATCACCCATAGCCATAACAGCCCGTCAACTTGAATCCCTGATCAGGATAGCTGAAGCCAGAGCCCGTGTAGCTTTGAGAGATGTGGTTCTAGCAGAGGACGCTGAAGCCGCCATAAACCTTATGAAAAAATCCCTAGAGGAGGTGGGGATAGACCTGTCCTCATATAAGTTTGACATAGATTTGATAATGACGGGGAAGCCTAAAAGCCTCAGAGACAAGCTTCAAGTTGTAATAGCTCTAATAACTGAAATGGAGAGAGAAACAGGGCTTGTTGAAAAAATGGCGCTTTTAAATAGGCTGGAAGCTGAATATAAGCTATCAAGGAACGAAGCAGAACGCTTGATTGCACAGTTGCAGAGAGAGGGAACAATATACGAGCCTAGGGATGGATACTTGAAGAAAACCTAGAAACAATCATACATTACTATGATATGTAGGTTATCTTTTTATCTTCAGATCTGCGCATAAGTTCTTCTTGCAGGATTCTTTTTTCCTCAACTTTTTGTAGGCGCGCCACCATGCTTTCGGCTTTAGTGATTTCTTCGTCCATACCGGATAGGTCGATGTTGATGTTTAAAAATTTCAAAAGCACCTCTAGAACGCTTTTTGCTGCCTTGGGATCAGGCAGGTAACCCCGAGTCTCACCTAATAGGCATAGAGCATCAATATCTCTCAGGGGAGCTAAACCCAAAATGAGTCCTGCTGTGCCGACAATGGGGCTTCCTATGGGGCTTATTATAGCATCAGCCTTCAAGGCCCTTTCAAGGATCATTTGACTTGTCGCTGACGCGATTACTTTGGGCTTCTCCTTTGTCTCTACACGGTATCCGCCCAGCGTTATAACTAATTTAACATTGTATTGTTCTGCAAAATCGAGAATTTTATTGGAGATTTCGTATTGTCCCTCAATGGTTTGTGCTTGGCTATCCCCAGTGAAAAGGATGAGGTCATTTTCTCCAGTTTCATTTCTCCAGAAATAGAAGACGCCTCTTAAAAGTCGGACGCCTCCTTTCTTGTTTACAATTACAAAATACGGGAAGTGAGGTGAGATCATGTAAGCGAACTTTTGGGCTCCCAACTGCCTTATTAGGTAGCGCACGGCAATTTTCCCCACAAGCCCAAGACCCGGCAATCCCTCAATCATGACGGGACTTTTCAATTCAACTTTTGTAAGTTCTTTTATAATAGTCTCCTTCATTCGTGGGCCTCCGATTTCATCGCCATTCTATACTGCAAATACTTGTCATGCGGAGAGAACCTGGGCGGATGTGGAACCCGGACCGCCCCGCCGCATCGAGGACATTTATCCTTCTTTAACGTGTACTCCGCACAGTTTATACATTTCCTTAAGAGCCAAACCACTATCCTTCCCTTCTGAAAATGCCTTGTCCTCCTGCTTTAACAACATATGAGATTATGGCATCAGCAAGCCTCTGCAGTGTTGCCTCAGCATGCTTATAATTGTCAGCTTGTACCTCTATGGCATATTTAGGAGCAGCTACAACATAAAACTGCACCCTTGAATCTTTCACCTTCTCAGTTTTTTTAGCGTTCATAAAAGCCTCCCTAATTATCTTGACGCCGTCAGGTCTTAAACAGCGAAGCTCCACTATGCCCTTTACTTTAACCGTTGGTGGGCGTATTTTTTCCTTCGCCACCTCAGATATGACGTCTGCAAAATCCTTTGGCACGCCGATTTTTGTTAAAATCTCTGGGCCTTCCTTTGCCGCCTTCTCGAATCCCTCATACAGGCCATATTCTTTCTCCATGAGGGAACCGGCTTTCTCGTAGACTTGTTCCACAGGAAGGCCGATTCGTTCGGCAACGCTTCTAAGAAGCGCCTCAGCTTTTCTCTCCCTCTTCCATGAAATCATTTTGTCAATTTTTTCTCTTTTAGTCACCCTTCTCAGGGAAAGGTCGATGTGTCCCTTTTCCTGATCTACACGTAAAACCTTCAAAACGACCTTTTGTCCTTCCCAAACGTAATCTCTAATGTTCCGTATCCAAGAGGAAGATATTTCGGAAATATGAAGAAGGCCGAGCTTATTGTTGTATTCATCAAGTCTCACGTAAGCGCCGTAATCCGTAACTGTTTCTACCGTAGCGATAACTAAGTCACCTACTTCAGGCCATTCCTGCTTAATTAAAACCATCTTACCGCCTTATTTTACCCTAGGACTTCAATTACTTCGCCTTTGATATTAGCTTTCCCACCTGATGGCCCTGCAAGTTCAGCTCCGCAGACATTGCAGTTAACAATGTTTGTTGCGTGACTAAATATTATCTGTTCGTTTCCGCATTTTAGGCATTTAACCCTCAAAAAGCGGCTTCTTGGACTTGGAATAAGCTTCTCCCATGAAACCATTACGGGTCACCAGCCTAAACCAATGTAAGTTTTCTCAGGCGGATGCCTTCCCTGTGCCTCATGTAGCCGCATGCCTTGCACTTCAATTTTAGAGTTTGCTTCTTCGTGGTTTTGGAGAACCTTCTCTGCAGTGGATACTTCTGTCCGCCGTAGCCCTTTTTCTCTCTTTCGTGGTGACGTTCTCCTTTAGCAAGGGTCCTCCTCTTTCCAGCTTTGTACAGCGAAACCGAATGAACTTGATAGTTTTTACATCGGGGACAGTATGTTCTTATCTCCTTTGGAACATTCATGTTATGTCACGCTCAATTTCTGCATAAGATTAGAACGACTTACTCATATACTTTTTTCATGTTAAACCTATGTTTCGATAGCCTTTGCTAACTCTTGCCTAATCAATATTTTGGCATTTTCAATGGGTAAAGAGGCTACATCCTCACACTTGAAAGGCCCGTAAATTTTCATGTCAGCACCAACTATGGATGGAATATCCTTCAAAAACCGCACCAAAATTCTCTTGTAAGGTTCCTGTGGGCTTGAACTTGAAAGGCGACCCTGCAACATATCTTTGGCGAGGTTGTGGAATGCTTCAGCAAAGTTTAGGTTTCCAGAAATTATTCTTTCTTCTTGGGGGGCTAAAGCGTCTGCTGGGGGTTTTTCTCCGCGTGCCAGAATGCGAACAATTTTTTCATATCTTATTCTTATTAGTTCGCGGATCATACGTTTTACATTTCGGTGTTCCTCAGCTAGAAGACTTGCTTTCACTGTTTTCTTATCCAGCATCCGCTCTTCTTCCTTTAAGCGCTTTATGTATTCTGCAGCATGCGTGTAAAAGTCTGGTGGAATTTGCACTAGATCTCTTGATTCTCGCTCTTTCTTCCAGATCCCAAACAACTCTTCATACATCATTGTTGTTCCACAGCCTCCGCGCGTTCTCTACAGATTAGGAGTAAAGCAGCTGCCGTGGGCAACTCAACAACCATGTCTCTGTAGGGTCCGAAGGTTTCGTTACCAACCCTAAAAGCAGGAGCACTGGTGACTTTCACCTTTATGCTTCCAGTTCTGATTGCTATCGCCTCCTTAAAGGGATCGAACTCTTCAAGTTTAGATATTGGTACTTCCACCTTTTTAAAGCCCGTTTTGCTGTTTAGTGTGTTTGGCAACCTTATCAGTCTATGTACGTCCGTAGTCACCACCGTGTCTATTTTCGCGGACTGCAATTTTGCTATATGCTCTAATATCCGCTTCCATGTTCCAAAGCCCACGCCTCTAGCAAGAGGCAGCCCACCATGTTCATTTAGTCCCTTTAGCAAAGCATCTCTGTTCTCTATGATGGCTCTTATCACATCAAGCTTCAATCCAATCTCCTTCAAATGATTCTCATCTGCTTCTTCAAGAAACTTTTGTGTTCCATGCCGGAGACGTTGGGGCCATCCGAAACTTGAGAATTTCATTCCCCTCCCAATTTCCATACCCTTTTTAGATTTCTTAACTAGAGGAGCATGGAACGGGACTTCCAAACCTACACCGAACAGGTAGTCTACAATTTCCTTACGTGCAAAGGAATCCAGTTCTTTGACTGCTTCGTTTACTACATGAACGTGGTAACCCCTGTTGCCGGAGAAGAAGAGTTGAATTTCGTCCTTCGAGAATCCGAAGTCGTTAATCAGAAAGCTCAGAAGTTTCAAAGTTTCCATTTTCGCTGATGTCAAGCATTTCTCACATGGCCATGTTTTAACATCAAATTTCTCACCGCCACATATTGGACAATTCTCCGGAACCACTCCTTTCCCATAAAAACCGCAGCTGGTGCAAGTCCATTCTTCATGAACACGATCGCAGTTTGTCGGGATATGATCCGCGTCTATGTCAAATATTAGGTCAGCGCCGAGCCATCCTTTCTTGTCCATTTCAGCTTCAGGATCATCGTAGTAAGCGCATGAATAGTACGCGTCGGATGGGACGTTTTCCCGCATAAAGGCCTTAAGCTCATCTATGCTTTTGAATCGTTTATGGCGTACAACAACACCTTGAGAGAACAGGACGAAGCCAAATTCCCGCTTATCCATTTGTTTTGGAGCATTCTCTATATGGAAATCTTTAGTGTAATATTCCTGGAATGTTTTATATATTATTGTGCTCTTCACAGCGGCCTCAACCTAAATAGGCATGCTTTGTGAGGATAAAGTTACCGATTCTCCTTTGCAATTGATCCTACGCAAACAATGGAATGTAGCGTCTATTTTTTACATCCACTATTCCTCTATCCGTAAAACGTATTTCAGGAAGTGAAACGAATGTTATGAAAAAGACTGTGTTAAGGGGTTTTATGAGGGGCGATCCCATCATTTTTAGGAGTTTGTTAATTCTCTTAAGCTTGCTGGCAACAGCATCCAAGTTTTCGACGGAAATAACTCCCGCTATTGGTAACGGCAATGCTTCCAATAAATGGCCATTATCTACTATTGTTATGCCTCCACCAGATTTCATGGTAATGTTTGCGGCGGAGGCCATGTCAACATCGTTATATCCTATCACCACTAACTGATTTTCATCGAAGTTTAGGCTGCATGCAATGGCTCCAACTTCTGACCCGAAACCCTTAATGAAGCCTAGGTTAATCCTGCCACTTCGGGTATGCCTGTCAATAACGGCGATCTTGGCTAGGTCCAGAGCTGCATTCGGTTTGACTTCTCCATCGACAACATTAACGGTCTCTATTTCCTTACGAGTGATAATTTCATTTTCAAGTCTAGCTACAATAATTTTTACAGGGTCCTCTTGGATTGGAGCTTGGACCTTGAACATTTCCGGCCTAGCTTTCTCTTTCACTTTCATAGTTTTAAATGCATAGCGTGGATAAGAGTGCTTTTCAAGGCTTCCCACAAATCTTCCATCCTTAGCCTGAACATACCCATTACAAATTGTAAGTAGAACTTCTGGTTTTTCCAAGCTTTTTATCACTGTTATGTCGGCATATCTTCCAGGAGCTATGGAGCCAATATAACCGTCCATTTTGAAGTGCCTTGCAGGGTTTATGGTCACCAGCTGAATTGCCTTAATCGGATCAAGTCCATATTCAATAGCTTCTTTAACTACTTGATCAAGATAGCCTGTTTCTACCATGTCCACCGGATCTACACCATCTGTTACGAGGGCAACGTTGCAGAGGTCCACTTTTGAACTTACAAGCTGTGGAAGTATGGCTGGCAGGTTTCTTCTTATGGAGCCTTCACGGATCATCAGAAACAGACCAAGCCTCAGCCGCTCCATCGCTTGCTCAGCATTTATAGACTCATGACAGGAGGATACTCCAGCGCATATGCAACCGGCAAGTTTAATGTCTCTAGCCCCAGCAGTATGCCCTTCAATAAGTTTACCTCTTTCAAGAGCCAGCTTGAACTTTTCAACATAGTAGCTGTCGTTGCTCAATATTAACGTCCAAGCGACGGTTTCACCAAGTCCCACTACGGCTTCCATGGACAAAAACCTCTTGTAGGCACTCAGCGACATTGGCTTAATTGAGCTGAGCAAGGGATCTTGTGGGACGGTTAGAGGAACCAGCACGTAAACTTTTATTGGAAGCTTTCCAATTTCGTCCATGAAGATTTTTAAGCCCTTAACTCCCATGACGCTGGTCAATTCGTCCGGCTCCGCGAATAGCGTTGTGGTTCCATGAACTAAAGCCATTTTGGCTTGTTCTGTAGGGGTGCATAACATGTCTATGTGGGTGTGAGCGTCGATGAAGCCTGGAACAACAACACCTTCACTTATATTCATAACTCGAGTGTTAGCGCCTATCATATGGCTTGAATTTTTGCCCACATAAGCAATTCTACAGCCTTTAATGATTACGTCAACATTCTCCAAGATTTCCCCTGAAAAAACATTAAGTAGGGTCCTACATTTCAAAGCAAGATCCGCTTTTTCCCTTCCCAAGCACACATCTATAAGCATTCTGTTATTCATCAGGCATCACCTAAGATTTAACAATTTGAACAACGGAAACTTACTTGATATAAGCCCCTTAAGGGGTTTAACAAAATTTTGGTGGACCGGGCGGGATTTGAACCCGCGACCTCCCGAGTGCAAGTCGGGCGTTCATGCCAACTGAACTACCGGCCCATCTTGCTTCTTTTTGTATGAGCGGAGCTATCAGATATAGGGATTTCGTTTCGGGTTTACTTTCATCGTAAGTATTGCTATGGAAGGTTTACTGTTTTCGTGTATCTGTTGCCTGTGAGGGTTTGTATTGTTATGTCAAGGGTTGCGCCTGATGCTGCTGTAGCGTCACCGATCTTTAGGTTTATAGGCATTCGTATAATGAATGTTTGTTGGGCATTTGCGCTTATGGCGAGTATATTTGTTGATGGGTCGGGGCTTATTGAAACGCCGCTGATGTTATTGTATAAGGTGCCGTTTAGGAAGAATGCAGTTATTATTGCGGGTGAGGACCCGACATTTTTTACTGTAATGTTAATTATGAATTCTGCGCTGTTACTTGTAGTATCTGTTGTTAGGAAATCTAATCTTTCAGAGCCTGACATGGCTTGGATGGTTAACAGAATATTGAGGATATGATTGAAGTCCTCCATTATTTCGGTTAGATTTAATAAGGCCTTTCTTAAAATCTCGAATTTTATTTGTAGTTCTTCAATTTGGCTTTCGATATTTGTGATGTTAGGCGTTTGCAGCTTGCCCGTGGAGTTTGAAATTATGGCTTTCAAGGAATCAAGCTGATTCTCTGATTCATTCAATTCGGTTCTAATTGTTGCGACTTCACTTGTAAGGCGGGATATTTGTGGCTGGTAAATCAAGTAGCTTATGACGAAGCCTCCCCATAAACCCACTAGCAGAATAACTAAGAATAAGGCAACAATTTTCGCTTTTGCATAGTTCACCACGTTTCACCAACAATCAATCATTCAGCGAATGCTCTACGTATTCGCCGAAGTTTAATAAATCTGTTTTTAAATTTGTGGCAGGGGAGGATCTGGTTCTTTATGCAGCCTATTGTTTTTTAATTTGGTATAGGGTGTTGCCCTTCGCGTCTTTTTTAGGTATTATCATAGTGAACTGGACACCATGACCGTACTTTCCGGTTTCTTTTATGTCCCAACCGTAGAGTTCACAAAGTTTCTTTGTCAAGTATAGTCCATATCCTGTTCCCTTTCCATAGCCCTCCTTGAAGAGGTTCGGTCTCATCTCATCTGAAATCCCTACACCATTATCCTCGTATATCAGCTTAAGGTTTTCATCTTCCACTATGTAGTATATTCTTATCTTCGTCACTTTCTCGCCGTGCTTAATTGAGTTTTCAATCATATTATAGAATAGTTGCCTCAATTGCGAATCTGCTAAGACTTTCAAGTCATGACATTCATTAATCACTTGTACATTTTCTATTCCTAAAATCAGTGATACAGCCTCGTTGACCATTTTTGCAACATCGATGTATGCGCGTTCCTCCACGCCCAACATCTCATAGGCGCTTGCAAAATCGAAAATCTTTACAATTTGGTCGCATGTAGATTCAACCTTTTCTAGGTATTTCTGCACTGGATGATCACTTGGAAGCTTCCTTTTCGCTAAGTAAATGTTACTTTTAATTATTGAAAGCTTGTTTCTTGCGTCATGTCTAGCCCATTTGCCAACTACGCTTAGCTTCTCATTAGCAAGCCTAAGCGCCTCCATTATCTGATTGATTCTCTCCTCAGTCTTCTTGCGCTCGGTGATGTCTCTGGCAATGCTCAATATTACACGTTTTCCCTTGTAATTTATGAGGCTGGAGCTTATTTCAACTGGTATTATCCTACCATCTTTAGTGACGTGAGATGTCTCAAAAACTTGTATCCTATCTGAGGGCATGCGTCTTATAAGCTCCATTATCATCTCGTCTGTTAAACTTCCATCGATTTGTGGAACCCTCATACTTAGCAGTTCTTCACGCGTATACCCTAGAACCCTAGAGGCGGCATCGTTTACATCAATAAACCTGCCGTCATGATCAATGACCCATGCAGTGTCATTCATACCGTTAATTAATTGCCTATAAGTTTCCTCGCTGGCTCTTAATGCAGCTTCCACTTCCTTATAATGGGTTATATCTCTTCCAACATGTATAAACTTCGCAATCTCTCCATTCTCGTTAAAGATTGGTGAAACTGTGACGAGTAGGGTTTTATCACTTTTTCTATAGCTGGGCTGCTCCATGGTCACAGAACTTTTAGTCTCAAGCACCTTAATGTTAGGACAGCCTAGGCAAGGTTCGGTTTTTCCGCGCACAGCCTTGTAACAAGGTTTTCCTATGAGTTCCTGAGGCTTGATACCCCAAAATTCGTATGCAGCTTTATTAACCCTTATAAAATTGTAATTCTTGTCTAAGATGAATACCAAATCAGGTATAGCATCAAAGGTTTTCTGCCACTCATACGCCTCTTCTTCATTTCGCATGAGTGTTTTCATCCCTTCTTTGGCTCTGGAACTCCTCATTATATTGTCTATAATTTTGATTATTTTATTTTTAATTGTAATTTGCACACACAGGTAAATAGTGTATTGCATTCTAGAGCGTGAATCTTATTTTCGAAGATTTTTGCGCTTAGCATTTTCTGAAGACACCTCAATTAGTCAATCATTTGGTAATTCCATAAAATTGTATTATGTGATAAGAATAGAATCTGCTTCATCAACGGTAGTTCTACATATGTAATGATTGCGGTGGATGCCCCCATGTTATTACCTCAGATTAAGTAATCTGTGTTAAGCATTGAATAGCGCATACTTCATTAAAAGAATTATGAATGCAGCATCCCAATTTACTATAAAATTTTATTTGTTAATATAAGAGACACTCATAATATTTTAATAATAAAAACACAGGATCTTAAAGAGCATGATCAATGCAGATAAGGCTTCCGGCAGATTTGTCATTCAAAAACACCAAGCCACAAACCTTCATTACGATTTTAGACTTGAAATGGATAATGTTCTGAAAAGCTGGGCTGTGCCGAAGGAACCACCAGTACAGCATGGTATAAGAAGACTCGCCGTGGAAGTAGATGATCACCCCCTTAGCTACATAGATTTCGAAGGCATAATACCTGAGGGCATGTACGGAGCTGGAACGGTGGAAATCTGGGACAAAGGCACCTATATTCTCAAACATAAAAGTCGGGACCGTTTAGAATTTACATTAAGAGGAGAGAAACTCAATGGAGATTACGTCTTAGTAAGGTTTAAAGGAGATAAAAATTGGCTTCTTATAAAGAGGAAGGGAAAGAAATAGAAAGTGAATGCTATCAAATTTAAAAGTATTTTACTCCTAAATTATTTTAGGTGCTTAAGACATGGTGGAGATTAAAACTGTTAAAGTGGAAATCCCTGAGAACTGCAACGTAATTTTTGGCACAGCCCACTTCATAAAAACTGTTGAGGACTTATATGAAGCACTTATAAACGCCGTCCCAAACATAAAGTTCGGTATAGGCTTCTGTGAAGCATCTGGCCCTTGCCTTGTACGCTGCGAAGGAAATGATGATGAATTGAAAAAGCTTGCTGCCGAAAAAGCCTTAGAAATTGCTTGTGGACACAGCTTTATAATCTTCATAAAAAATGCTTATCCCATCAATGTTCTTGAAAATATCAAAAAGGTTCCAGAGGTCTGCACTATTCACGCAGCCACAGCTAACCCGCTAGAGATTATAATTGCCGAAACAGAGCATGGAAGAGGCATCCTTGGAGTAATTGACGGCTTTAAAAGTAGGGACATAGAGAAAGAAGAGGATATAAAAGCCAGGAAAGAGTTTCTGCGCAGGATAGGATACAAACTATAGGTATCTAACAAAACCCCAAGCAGGGTGAGGTTGTACTCAAAGCGTAATCCGTCTAAAAAGTTCTTAGATGCGCTAAGGCAATGGCGGTTTACCTAGACGCCAAAATTCCCTCCGCCACCTCGAAGGAAACTTTCTCTTTAATTCTTTCAGCAGCATATTCTACAAGTTCACTAAATTGATTTTCCGTAAGTACAAGACGAGCCTTCGAAAGGATTTCTAGACACATCTCCTTAAAAACCAAGTCCGCGCAGCAAGCTTTTGCATCATCAATCAATTCCTTGCATACTTGAAGGATCTGATTGTTCAAACAACCCTCACCCTGCAATGAAAAGTTCAATTTTAAGTATTTAAAGCGCTTATGAATTTAAAATTCATATTTGTGGTTCATAAGTTAGTTAAATACCTATGGCTATTTTTCCTACGGTAAGGTGGTGTAACAGTCCTTGAGCAAACAATTTACCATCCAGCAGAGAAGAGAAATGAAAGTAAAAATGACAGAGGCCCTCAAGGATGACATCAAAGTGCTCAGGACAGAATTTCAAAAAATATTGATAGATGACCTTGTCACAGCTTTCCAAAATAGAATGAACGTGTTAAAGCGTATCCAAGAAAAACGAGACTCCTAACGGAAGCTATAGAAAAAAAACCAATAGTAATAATCCATAAAAGCTTTATATGGAGTGGAATGGAAAAATATCCAAGAGGTTTGGGATGATGAGACGATCCAAACTCGAAATGTATATTGATATCCTGAAGGTGCTGGCCCATAAGGGACCTCTTAAACTTACACATATCATGTACAAGGCAAATGTTAACTGCAGTGTGCTGAAGGAGTATCTTGACTTCCTAATAAAGCAGGGACTAGTTGAGGAGAAAATTGTGGGTAAACGCCGCGTTGTCTATGCAATAACTCAGAGGGGAATCACCGTACTGAAGCACTTCAGAGAACTTAAGCAAGTACTGCCAATAGTGGAAGAATTTCAGAACAGACCCCCGCTTCCTCTCTAGCATCATTATAAGATGCCCAAACCTACGGCCTTAATTAGGCAGCTAAATTATTTCTTCTCTTTATTGTGACGCTCCCCTGCTTTTTATAATTGTTGTGCTCGCTTGCCAGTTTGCATTTTAATTCGGTATTTTTGTGCTTTACGTGTGGTGTTGATTTGTCTTAAGTATGTTCATGTAATGTTTGGAATAAACAGTATTGTTTAGTAATACTTAATAAACACCCTCTCTAAATGTAGACATGTAAAACACTTAGACCTAAAGAGGAAATTCCATTGAGCAGCTCTGACTTCCTAGAAAGCAAAAAACCCCTTCAAGTACTTGAAAAGATAAAAGAGAGTTTGGAAAGATTAAATGAGAAAATGGAAATAATAATTGAGCTACAGAGGCACGGACAAAGGGATATACAGGCCATTCCTTCTGAAGCCCCTCTGGATGTTATGACCTTACTCTCCATGCCGGATCATCTTAGAAAAACAGCTATGGCTGTTTGCAGAATGGGACGCGCCACCGCAGAAGAGGTTGCTCAGCAGACTAAAAGGGCAAGGGCTGTAGAAAGCGCCTATTTGAATCAGCTCGTAATCATGGGATATCTAAAAAAGGAGAGGAAAGGACGCAAAGCATACTTCTACATTGAAAAGTAGACTAGGAGGTACATAAGTGGGCAAGATAGTGGCGGTGCACTCCTACAAGGGCGGCACGGGTAAAACTCTCATATCCCTAAATTTAGCGGTAACACTAGCTAAAATTGGAAGGAAAGTTTGCCTCATGGATTTAGACTTCAGAGCGCCAAGTCTATCAATTCTATTAAAGATTGAAAAATCCCAGTACTGGCTTAACGATTATCTCAACGGTTCATGCGAAATAGACAAAGTTATGATAGACATGAGCGCCCGCATAGCTGAAAAAAATAAGTTCTACGTGTGCCCAGCTAACCCATCGATGGAGGCAATAAGGGATATAACTGCAAAGGATAGAAAGTGGGAAATGCGCGCCCTGGGAAGACTCCTATTTCTTAGGAATTCCCTCCTGAAAGACGGAGAGTTTGATTACGTAGTGTTCGACACAAGTCCTGGTCTTCAATATTCCGCAATAAACGCCATAGTAGCCGCAGACATAGTCCTCGTAGCAACAACGCTTGACAGCTCAGATGTTGAGGGAACTAAAATGATACTTCGCGGATTATATGACCTCTTCGAGAAGAAGGCAGAAATTGTTCTAAATAAGGTCATGTACCTCGACTCAGTCAGAGTTGGAAGGGAAAAACTACAAAGAATGGTTAAGGAGGTTTATTCCGCACCACTACTTGAGGCTATACCCTGCTTCTGCGAAATATCAAAGGCTGAAGGAAAAAACATATTCGTCCACGAAAAACCTGAGCATCCATTCACAAAAATAATGTATGAAATGGCCACAAAAATAGAAAAGCTATAAAAATACAAGGGCCTATGACCCAAAATTACTATGTGCAATTTCACCCCGTAAAATTTATACATCATAGGATTCTTCTGATACATTATTAAAAAAGGAAAGACAACCATTGCAAAGTTCAGCGATTATTTTGGCCGGAGGGACTTCTAAAAGACTAGGAGAAGACAAAAGTCTAGTGCTCCTAGCTAACAAGCCCTTGTTGAAGCATGTTCTACAGGTTGTTAGCGCCTTAGTTGAAGAGAAAATTGTTGTCGTCCACACTAAAGCTCAAGCTGAAAGGCTTTCCGCGGTTCTGGATTCTGAAACAAGAGTTGTAATCGACGAGTTTGACAAGCAAACACCTCTCGCCGGGGCTGCCTCAGGATTCAAGGAAGCGGAAACAGGATACGCTTTACTCCTTGCATGCGACATGCCTCTATTATCAAGGGAAATCCTCGCGTTCCTTTTAGATATATGCGCAGAAAGAAACGCTGTTATCCCTCGTTGGCCAAATGGCTTCATAGAGCCCCTACATGCAGCATATAAAGTTGAACCGGCACTTGAGGCTGCTCAACAGGCTATTAAGGAAGACCAATTTACTTTGAGGGGGATGATCGAGAGGATGAGGATGGTGCGCTATGTTTCCACAATAGTGCTTCAGCAAATGGACCCTGAACTGAACTCATTATTCAACATAAACACCCCGTTAGACCTTAAAAAAGCTGAACTCATTCTAAAGAAGCAGCATCCTTGATGCTAATTCACTATAAATTTGAAAAAGCTTTTAGGCAATGTATATGATCTAGGATTTAATAGACATTTTTACGGTAATTTTAATGTCGATAAGTTCAAGTTTAGAGAAAGAATTAG
>JAWCTJ010000022.1:0-17063 GCA_038868255.1 Bathyarchaeia archaeon | reverse complement strand
GCTGCGGACAGCTTCTGCGCATATTACGACATATAATTGAGCTGTTCAGACTGCGACAGGCACTTTTTGTTTCCGGCTTTCTCTGTGTTGCGCCACATTAATTCAAAATAACTTTGAATTATCGTTACGAGGCCAGGGTTGTTTGACCATAAACGAGATGTTTTCGCAGGATCCGGATTTGGTGAGGTGCTGACGAGTATTTCTTTCCCGTCGAATATCGCTATTGTAGCCGGGGGAGGCGATAAACAATATCTAATATTAAAAGAGCCTTTTCTTTTAAAAAACTGGACTGTTCGTGATACAGCCTTATCGTTTTCAGGTTTATATATTATGAATCGGATCTTCACACCTTTTTCTACGGCTTTTTTCCATAACCAAGCGTCTTCAGTCATCCCGTAGTTGAAGCATACTCCATGGAGAATCATGTCCACGCTTATTTCAGCATTTTCAACCATTTTTCTGAATTTGTGGAGGCTGCGTTCTTTTTCCGGAAATATGATGAATTGCCCTTCATCCATCCAACGCGTCTTTTCTTCGTTATGCACGCGCTTTAAATTTTCTAACAAATCCTCTGTTTTCTCCTTAATTTCATTGTATTCCTCCTCCTTGCGTCTCAGCAACATAGGCAGCGCTTCCTGAACTGGAAGCGCTCTGAAAAAGGTTGGTGCATTAACCACTTTTTCAACTAAACCCAGTTGATGAAGTCCAGAAAGCGTCCGATAAACTTCTGCCCGATCAATTTGGCTATCCTTTGAGATCATTTTTGCAGTTGCTTTTTCCATTCTGGCAAGAGCGAGATAAACCCTCGCCTGCAAACAGGTGAGCCCCAGCCTAGTCAAGGTTTGGACAGCTTCGCCCCGAGATGGTGCTCTATCCGCTAATTTTAAACACCCTTTAATATAACACGCAGGTGCATATATTTAAACTGTTAAGTTAATTGTTGCTTTACTTGTTTGTGAGAGTATCACTCACTATTCCTTAAATCCCCCTCAAAATTATTTTCTGGGAAAGATGAAAAGAAGAGGAGAATAGGATATGTCTAAAAACGCTTTGAACAGCGAAGATGCGCAATGCAAAATTATGGAGGTTTGAAGGGATGAGCGTTCTAAAAATTTCTCTATGCCTCATGATTGTGATTTCTCTTTTGACTGTCAGCGTATCAAATGTAAGTGCAGCCGAGATAGCTACATACCTGTTCATCGTTGCGCGTCCAAATCCCATAGGAGTTGATCAGACATTATTGATTACTTGGATTTTCCATATGCCGCCCCCCACGGGTGCCCGATGGGAGAATGTAACAATAACTGTGACGACGCCTGACGGAACCACCGAAACTAAGGGACCCTTTAAATCCGACATCGTAGGGTGCAACTGGCTGGAGTACGTGCCAAAAAAAGTCGGCAAATACTATTTCCAAGCAAACTTTCCGGGGCAAACTATTGGAAGTAATTACTACAAACCAAGCACAAGCCGAAAGCTAGAAATCATAGTGCAGCAAGAACCAGTGCCATATTTCCCTGAGACACCTCTCCCAACGGATTATTGGAGACGCCCAATAGACGCACAATATAGAGAGTGGAGCTCTATTTCTGGAAATTGGCTTACTGGAATGTATAACATTACCGGAATAGCTGCAAATGCCTTTAATCCATACACTACAGCACCAGGCGCTCCGCATATCATGTGGACAAAACCTATAGATTTCGGCGGTCTCATAGGCGGCGAGTTTGGGGCAATGGGGTACTATGAAGGGCTATCATACGAGGACAAGTGGAGCCCTGTGGTAATAATCCAAGGGCGACTCTACTATAATACGCGTTTAAGCTCAAGCCTATGGGAGGGAGTTGCCTGCGTCGATGTACGCACAGGCGAAGAACTATGGTGGAAAAATAATACTGTGATTTCACTGGGACAAGTGTTTGTATATGAATCCATCAATCAGCATGGAGGCATCGCATATCTATGGGACTTAGGAGTGAGCGAGGCAAACGTCTATAAACTTTATGACGCCTTCACCGGCAACAAAATACTTCAACTTTCTAATGCGTCCACCGGCCAGTTTCTGTTCGGACCCCACGGAGAATTGCTCGCATACGTCCTAAACGCTGCGAGAAGATGGATGGTTCTATGGAATTCCACCACATGCTTCAATAATAATGGCCTCATAACCTATCAAAGTCAAGCTGCCCGTGAACTTGGCGTTTATGGTGGGCAGCTGAGACTTCAGCGCGGAACTTATGACTGGCGCAAAGGAGTTGACTGGAACGTCACGATAAGCGGGCCCTCTGGGCAATCAATAGTCGGAACCAATGGTGAAGTTGTACTTGCCACCGCAACCATAACCTCGGCAACCGGTGAAACAAGCTTGGCGCATATAGGTTACGATGCAAAAACGGGTAGACAAATGTGGATGTACAATTACTCAGTAGCAAGCAGCGCGCCATCCTTCGACTTCTGCACTATTGGCGAGGGAGTATATGTCTTCCACCAAAAAGAAACCCTTCAGGAACACGTATATGACCTGTACACAGGCCAAAAATTATTCTCCACCGACCCTGGCCCAACCGATTGGAACTGCTTCTACGTGGAGACAGTAATTGCTTATGGCAAACTCTTCGTGGGAGACATGGGAGGATACGTAAGGGCTTATGATCTTAAAACTGGCCGAAAACTATGGGAGTACTATTCAGGAAGCAGCGGGTTTGAAACGCCCTACGGCTCATGGCCTATATGGGGCACAGCGGGAGCACGATCACCTGAATACACGCCTACCTATGCACTTGTTGTTGCCGACCACAAAGTCTTCATCTCCACCAGCGAACACTCGCCTACGCAACCCCTATATCGTGGCGGCAGGCTCATAGCCATAGATGCGGAAACGGGAAAAGAGATTTGGAGCATCTCAGGATGGATGCGGGATCCGGCAATCGCTGACGGCTACATCTTAACCCTCAATTCATATGACAATCGGATATACTCTTTCGGTAAAGGTCCCAGCTCTGTAAGCGTTGAGGCGCCTTCTACAGGTGTTTCTTTGGGCTCAACCGTGGTCATTAGGGGTAAGGTTTTGGATGAGTCTCCTGGCCAGAAGGGTACACCCTGCGTTGCAAAGGAAAGCATGAGTGCATGGATGGAGTATCTGCATATGCAGAAGCCGGTGCCTGCTGAGGTTAAAGGTGTCCCTGTGGAGTTGTACGCCATTTATCCAGACGGCTCCTACAGGTATGTGGACACGGTTACCACTAACCCGCTGGCTGGAGGCATTTATGGATTGGCTTGGACGCCTCCGCAGGAAGGCACCTACACCATAATCGCCGTGTTCAAAGGCGACGAAAGCTACGGAAGCTCCACCGCCGGAACCATAATCCACGTAACCCCAGCGCCGCCCGCCGGTCCAGAGCCTGCCACAGCGGAGCAGGTTGCTGAACAGGCTGAAACCATGCAGTCCACCATTCAGTCCCTACAGCCATGGAACATAGCCCTGACAGTGCTGGTTGCCATAGCCATAGTCATAGGCATCCTCAACCTACACGCACTTAGAAAACGAAAATAGCCCCAAGAATAGAGGCAGGCTAAAACTTCAATCTCCCCTTTTTATATCCAACATGCAAAGAGGAGAAAAACCATACATGATTTTAAGCTTGAACACTATTTTCTATGGATGTTCCATGCTGTCAAGGCGCTGAAAACTTAGATAACACTCGTGGGCATCAAAAATAACAAAAAGGGTAACACCCATGGCTGTAGGTAATGTTTTATCCGCCTAAACTGTGATGGGGACGCTTTGGCTCGCGCCTGCGGGATTAGGTGACACCATAGCCCATAGAAAAGTTTCAGCTCAATTGTCAGAGCTTGGCTGCAGGAGCGCTTGTCATAGTTGATGGTGCAATTACTATTGAGGCAGCAATCGCCGTTATAGACTTTTTCATATACAAAAACTTAACCATCCTTTTAGTCATTTCTATTGTAATAATATTATTCATGTAAGTGTGTCTGTGCATTTGTAATTTAAATTGACTAGCCACACAATTTTGTTATGTGCTGCGGATGCCGTTGCCATGTCCCAGGGCTGTTGAATTCGGGGCAGCTTTATGTTTTGCCGCATCTTTAGCGCTTTGGGGCTAGCGAGTTCTGTCATTCTATTTGTTCAGGAGGACTGTTGCGTGGGATTATCCAAATTTTTGGTTGTGGTTGTGTTCTTGCGGCGTAGGCGGCTAGGGCTAAACTCCAAAAACGGTCGTCATTGGTGCCTTCTGGATGGCTGAATCTGATTTTTCCCTCTTTTGTCAGTTCGAAGCGTTCAATGTTCAGCTCCGCGATTAATTCGGGATCGTAGGGGATTCCTAGCCTCTTTTCAATCATGCATTGCTTAAGCCATTGGGCCATTTCCTGTTTTGTTTCCAGGGTGAATTTTATGCCCTCTGTCTCCGTTATGCCCGCATTAACCATGTCCTCTGCTATGTAGTCGCCGACACCGCTCATGTCCACAAGCACCTTGTTTATGGTTTGCCATCTGTCGCAGAGGGTTTTCACGTAGCCTATTACGCTTGCATAGGGTGTTTTAAGCGGGAATTGATGCTGGTGGACCAGTTTTATGGAGGAGTCTTCCGCCTTGACAACGGAGAGCACGCTGTAATCCTGATGTTTGCCCAGGTCAAGTCCAGCGTAAAATTCGCCTTTGGCAAGCTCTTCAAAATCATAGTATTCAAGTTCATGGTCTATGCAGCTTGTTATTAGGGCTTGGCTTAGCCAGACGTTTTCGTCTTCAGCCCATTCGGCAAGCATTTCCCTTCGCCAGCGCCAAGGGTTGCCTTCATATTCTCTGCGTTTTTTCTCAAGCCATTCAAGGGTTATTGGCCCTTTGTGTTCAAGCACCTGCTGGTATGTTACGTGGCTTGTTTTGAAATGCCTAAAGGCTGGGTCGTGGAATATCCGCCAGAATATGCTGTCCCTATGCCAAGGCGTGCTTGAGGCTATGAATTTCCCGTTTGTCGTAGCCAACGTGAAGCTTATGGCGTCATACATTTCCTCGTCGTTTCCGATGAAGTTCAACTCGTCGGCGTAGACGCAGTGAAGCGTAAAGCCGCGCAGGTTGTTTGGGTTGTTGGGAAAAGCCTGGATTACGCTGCCGTTTTTCAATCGCACAATAGACCTTTGAGGCGGATAAAACAGGGCTTTCGGCAGTTTAGTTCTGAAATAGTTGATTTTCGCTATGGGAATCATGGATTGGCGCCATGAGGGGGCAACGATGGCTATTTGCACTCCAGCATGCGTCAAAGCGTAATATAGCAGCCAAGCAGCTATCAAATGGGTTTTGCCGCTTTGGCGGCACCAGCGCAGGGCCACATCATTATAGGTGTCTAGCAGCTTTGATGCTTCAAGCTGGTACCCTGTAAGCTTCAGCTCTAGGATTTTTTGGCAGAAATCTGCGAAGCTAGAGGGGATTTGCATCCGCTGCGCCTGCATCTGGCTTCTCAGTTTTTCCAGCCTTTCCCTTTGCCTTTGCTTCATCCACCAAACGCTCCAGCTCGTCCAGCTGCTCGTCTATGCTGCGTTCGTCAAATCCTGAAGCCACGCTGTTCATGATTTGGGCGATGTAGGCTGCAACCCTGGCCCACATCTGCCTATGCTTAAGCGTAACCCTCACGGGTACGCCGTCCTCATTTTGGGTTTTAAACTCGCCCTTGGCGAGGGCTACAGCCAAATCGAAAAGTTCCTGAAGGCTGTTCAGGGTTTTACTGCGGATATGCTGGGTATCCACCCTAATGGCTTCTTTAAGCTCGGCTAGGCGTCGGGCAATCATGATTTTGCAGCCGGTTTTGCCTCCTAAAATCGACACCCCCCTACGTTTTTTGCGTTAGGAAAATGCCTGTAATGTTGCCGACAAGCAGTGAAATGATGTTGAAAATTTCAGTGTTCCATTCTCCTAAAAAGGCTAAGTGTAGGGCTTCGAGGATTGTTAGGCAGGTAACCATGCCTAGGCTGAAGTAAACAGCATAAACAAGCCTTTCGCTTGGCTGTATAATGATGGTTTCCTGTTCGCCTCTAGGGCCTTTTCTATGAACCGTCATTGTAAGGGCCTTTTTAATCCAGCTTCTCATGGCGCTTAACCCTCCGCTGCCTTTTGGCATGCTTGAAGGTGCGTCTTCCACCAGCCAGGAAGCTGTTAAGCATCACCTTGGCTTCGCAGCATGGCACATGCTCCCTGGCTAGGGCTAAGGCCTTAACCGTCCAGTTAAGCGGCACAGAAGTGTAATCAATATCGTAATAGCCATCAGAGTAGCGGAAGCAGTTCTGCGCGATTATGATGTGCCTGTTCTTTGAGCCTAAAACGCCTAGGAAAACGCCCCAGCTGACCACTGGAACGTCGATGCCGTTTAATCCGCCGCTGAGGCTTCTACCTATGCTGGCGTCAAACCATTCGATGCGCACCAGATCGCCTGGACTTAACTCGTTAACAAGCCTTTCAACATCCTTCATAAAGGTTCCACAGGAACACGGCGGAGCAAGCCCGGATATAAGCATGGATGAAATTTACAAATTTCAAAATTTACAGGCTGCTTCATTAACGCGGGAATAGCGCCTTCTCTTGAGGGTGATCTGGAAATTGTTTTATACGTGTTCTTCCTTGGAGAGGTGGCGGAGAGCTTAGCATGGTTAGCCTGGAGCAGTTGATTTCAGACTTCTTCAATCCGCCGAACACCTATCAGGCGCTGACCGTTGACAGGGTGCTGCTGGCCCTGCTTACAACCTTCGCTATAACCCTCTTCATATTCTACATTTACAGGAAAACCTTCAAGGGAGTTGTGTACACACGAGACTTCAACGTAGGCCTGGTATTGACGGGGCTGGTTACGGCTCTAGTGGTGCTTCCCATAAGCTCCAACATTGCACTGTCGCTTGGAATGGTAGGCGCCCTAAGCATTGTGCGCTTCCGCACAGCCATCAAGGATCCGAAGGACATTGTCTTCACCTTCTGGGCAATAGCCGTGGGCATAATATGCGGCGCCGGACTATACATGATTGCAGTGGTAGGCGTGCCCCTAATCGCCCTGATGCTGCTGGTTTTGGAGCACATAAGCTTCGGCGGCTCTGAACCCTACCTGCTGGTTCTCCACTTCAAAAATGAGGCTGAAGAGGCTGTTCAGGCAGCACTCCCAAAGCACAAGCTGAGATCCCGCACAGCCACCCCTGAAAGTGTAGAGCTCATCTGCGAGGTTAAAATGGACCCTAAAGAAGTGTCAAAGCTTAATGAACTCCTGAAGATCAAGGGCGTCAAAGACGTGTCCATCGTAAGCAGCGCCTCCACATAAAACAACCCAACCGCCGAGAGGGAGTGGAGGAGGCTGAAGGATAAAGTTCCAGCACCCACAGTTATAATCCTAGCGCTAGCCCTGGCGATGCTAGTCGCCGCCGAAGCCCACAGCAGCGGCGGAACCCCCAGCCAGCCCGCAGCTTCCACCGTAGCCATCGCGGCTAACTCCACAGTGGTTATTAATGAGTTTATGGCTGACAATAAGATGACCCTTCCAGGCCCTGAGGGAAACTATCCTGACTGGATCGAACTTTATAACAAAGGCGACGCCCCGGTGGATCTAAGCGGAATGTACCTGACGGACAGGCTGGGACTCCCCAAGTGGCGTTTTCCCACCGGCACAGTAATCGAGCCCCATGGATACTTGCTCGTGTGGGCGGATGGACAGTCAGGAGGCCTCCACACAAGCTTCAAGCTGAGGGCTAACGGGGAAGCTTTAGCCCTCCTCGACAGGGATGGAAAAACCGTGCTTGACTATGTTGAGTACCGAAAGCAGATCAGAGACGTTTCCTATGGGCGGTCACCCGATGGCAGCGGAAACTGGAGCTACCTCGTAGTTCCCACTCCTGGAAGAGCCAACATGGATAATCCCCGTGTGCCCATGCTTTATCCATGGCCTGTCACGGCGTTGTCCATGGCGGCTGTGGCGGCGATGGCGGTTTTGCTGCTTGTTAAAGGCTGGAGAAAAGCGGAGGCTAAAGATTGAACGGGGAAAAGCCTCAGCTTCGATGTGAACTCAAATACCTGATAGATCCCCTTCAACATCAGCTTATAAGGAAAAACCTGTGCAAGGTGCTTAAGCCGGACCCGCATGCAGGAGCTGACGGCAAATACACCGTTAGAAACCTGTACTTCGACGACTTCATGGATTCGGCCTTCGCCGAGAAGAATGCTGGATTGCCTAAGCGCAAGAAGTACCGTATACGCATCTACAACCACAGCGACGCAGTCATCAAGTTTGAATGTAAAACTAAGGTGAACTATTTCATCATGAAGGAAAGTGTAAGGCTGACAAGGAAAGAAGCTGAAAGCATAATATTCGGAGAAATTGATTTTCTAGCCGATGTGGAAAACCCCCTTTTAAGGGAGTTCTACGTGCAGACGCGATGTCACCTCCTGCGCCCAAGCATAATCTTGGAATATGAACGGGAAGCCTATCAGCATCCCATAGGCAATTTAAGAATAACCTTCGACACGGGACTACGCGCATGCATTGGATGCGCATCCTTCTTCGAAGAGGATGTTCAGCCCATAACAGCTACGGATGCCTCGGAAATAATAATGGAAATAAAATATAGTGGGGTTTTCCCAAAATTTGTATGCAGCATGCTGCCCGCCGACATAAAGCCTAAACTGGCGCTTGGGAAATATGTGCTCTGCAGAGAGCAGCAGAAAAGCGTAATAGGCGATTCACCCTTTCTAGCGAAATTCTGGTGAAAAATCACCTTCATGTCCAGCGTTGGGATTTCTACACAAAACCTTAGAAAAACGGGAAAAATGCTGCATTTAACTGCTTACCTATGCAGTTTGTTCCATTTGGAACACAAGCGCCATTTTTTGTGGCGTCTGCGCCATAAAAGTTAAAAGCAACTCCGCAAGATAAAGCGTCCAAACTTAAGGTGTATGAAGAGATGAAAACCGCGAAATGCCCTGACTGCGACTCGGAATTAAGCGTTCAAGACGAAGTAATGCAAGGCGAAATACTAAGCTGCCCCTGCTGCGGACTTGAACTTGAAATAGTTGAGGTAAACGGAAGCACCGTAGAAGTCAAGGAACTCATCCTAGAAGGCGAAGACTGGGGCGAATAACGGTCTCTCAACTCCGCACCTTAAAACCCCAAATCTTTTCTAATCTATCAGTAACAACCACTAATCCTGCCTTTTTTAAATAACGCGGATGAAATAAGCGTAATAGTATTTCTAAAAATGTATTTATGAAAGGTGGCTGGGGAAACTTAAAGTAGTTCAAGAAACACCGTTCAGCTGTATTATCAACGTTTAGAAATATTAACGCCATGTTTAAAGGCTTCTTTGATTGTTTCCTTTGAAATTAACCATTTTAACCTTTTTGTCTCCTCGTAGACGTAGATTAAGGGTGCGAGGAAGGTTTGGGCTAACTCATAATAGGCTATTGTAGCGGGCTTTGTGGCGGAGGTGCAGTCCATTATCACGATATATTCCTTGAGCAGGCTTACAAGCTGAGGTAGGATTTTATTTTTAACTGCGTCAATATCAATTATTTCATCTTGGTAACAGAGTATCCACTGATATGGAAGTTTTAGATCTTTCCACTCGTTAAGTGCCTCTAAAGAGGTTACGACATATTTTAAACTTGGCTCGAGATTTTCCTTTTTTAGTAGCTCCATAGCAACCTGGGGTTCAGGCTCTATTCTTGACTCTCTTCTACCCAGGAGTCCAAAATAGGCTATGGGGATTCTCGTCTTTGTGGAGTATAAGAAGCACAAAGGCGTCTTATAGGTCAGGCGGTATGTTCCCTTAACTTCCTTCTCAATCACCCTCAACCTCTGAAGTCTGTTAAGGTGATGTGTAAGCACCGACCCCTTAACTCCCGATGTTGCCTCAAGCTCGGAGAAAGTTGCTATTCCGCCGTGAATCGTTAACGCTTCAAGGATTTTCCTTCCATTTTCAATAGAGAAGCCCTCTCGATAGTTGGGCATTTCATACACATAAATCCCGTCCTGCATTGCTTGGATTATGTTTATAGTGTATTGCTCTATTTTATTAGAGTTGTGCTCGAAAAATATTGTAATACCTGATACGCGTATATGCACACCGTGGTTCTGATGGGGCACATATGTTTTTATAAGCGTTTCAGCGGCAGATCGTCCCCGATGAAAATCAGCGTTTTTTCTGAGGGGACAATTGACCATGCACTGTTAAGCAACTCAATACCTTCTACATTTGAACCCTTAAGCCAAAAGGCTCTTAATACAACCGGGGGTTGCCATCATAGAAGATCTCTTTAAATTTTTATCCCTTTCCTACATAATAATGATATTTCTGCGAGAGGATCTGTTTGAGTCTTGACGTTGTCCGAGTTTCTGCTTTGCTTCATGATATTGGAAAGTTAGATTGCTGGGCGAACAGGAAACGCTGGTCTGAACATGCATATTGCACCTATAAGTTTGTTAAAAGTTGCTTAGGCGAGGAAATTGCCGAACACGCCATGCGACATCATACCGGAGTTGCCTACAGTGAGGATTACCGCCCTAAAACGGTGATCGAAAAGATTGTGTGTCTGGCCGATAACATAGCGTCCGGAGCTGATCGTCGTGAGGTCCCGGAAGGTGGTTCTTATATTCCATCTCCACCCGTCGAGCTAACTCATGTTTTATCAGCGAACTCCACTATACGGAGCATGGACTCTGCGGAGCTGGCCTATATCCACCAAAAGCTACTACAAGAAATAGGAAACCTTGAAGAAGCCTTCAAAATGGACTCTGCGAAAACATACAGACGGATATATGAGGTTTTAAAACGTTCAGATTTACGCTTGATCCCAGCTGACACGCGCAGGCCCATAAATGATGTTTCCCTATGGAATCATCTTAAGCTTACTACGGCTATAGCTACGTGCATATTCCTTCAGGGATACAAGGGGGAGAACCCCTCCAGTTACCGGTTCGCGCTGTTAAGCGGGGATGCTGATCGAATTTCCAGCTTCATTAACGAGTCGCTTCGCCTACAAGATCTCAACGCGAGGAGCCAGTTGATAGAGAAGGCAACAGAAGCGGCCGGTGAGGCTGTAAACCGCATAATCGGACCTGAATGTCTTCTTTATGCTGCTGGAGGAAGCTTTCTGATTATATCCCCACCCGAAATAGCTGAAAAGATTTTAGACGAGTCTAAAAAAGCCTTCGAAAGCGTGACTCGCGGAAGAGTCACTATGACGGTAAGCTACATCGTTGATGAAGGTGGGAAATTTAAAGAAAACTACAGCCAAGTCTGGGAGAATGCCCAGCGTCACCTACGCCTGAAAAAAAGCCAACGGACACCTACAGTAAAAGTTGAAGTTGATGAGGATTCACCAGCCTGTGACGTTTGCGGTAAAACTGCTGCAACAAAAGAATATGAGCAGAAAATGCTGCCTATAGATGCTTCTCCAAGGCCTGAGATGCTTTGCGATTTCTGCTGGAACCTCAGGGAGGACGGCAAAGGCGTATGGCTTAACGATTTAAAGAGAGAAACCAATTTTGTAGCCTGTATAAAAGCTGACGGAGACAACATTGGAAAGGCGTTGGCCGGTAAGATCTTCGAGAAGGAGAAGGCCAGCACACCCTCTCGGGTTTCAACTTTAAGTGATATTTTGCAGGGTGCTTGCGAGCGCCTAAAAGAATTAGTGGCCGAGTTTGAAGGTAGATGTGTGTATGCAGGAGGCGATGATTTACTTGCTTTTGTCCCCGGTGAAAGGGGACTGGAGGCAGCTAAGGCTATAGCTTCAAAATTTAAGGAGGTTATGGCGGGCAAATGCTCAATGTCCATAGGAGTGGCTATTTTCCACTATAGGCTGCCCGTGTATGTTGGGGTGGAATCCGCTGGACACCTGCTCTCAAGGGCGAAGGACGATGGCAAGGACAGGATTGCCTTTGCAGTTGTCGGGGGTTCAGGCATCACCTTAAGCGAGCTGGCTAAAGTGGGTTCCTGGAGTTGGCAGGAGTTAGATGGTATTTTGGAGATTGCTCAGTTCATGAGGAGAAGCGACGTTACCTCTTCCCAGATAAGGAAGATCGCAAAAGTTCTATCTGGGGATTTAAATAGGGGGATGGGGCCGGAGAGGGCGAAGATTTTTGTAATGCACCAGATGGGCCGCGGAAAAATCGATTGGAGTTTTGGGGAGAAAATATTATCCTACATTGAAACCGGGCTTCTTCTTGAAGCTTTTTCTATCTATAACCTGTTTAAAGGTGATTAGGTATGTGTGATGAAAAAAGTTTAATGATGGAAGGCGAGGAACTTGCGAAAATCGCTGTTAGCTCCGGTATGGGCTCAAAGCAAATTTCAACGCTCTATAAACTCGCCAAGACGAGACCATTGGCATACGTTGAAGCATACGTTAAACGTCAGATGGGCAGAGAAGCCGTAAGGGGCTTCGCAGCCTTTGCCAGGGTGCATGAGCTTTTGAGGAAGTACGAGGGGAGCCCTATATGCTTCATAAAAGTTTTAATGTACGCGGCCATGCTGTACGACTACTGGGAAAAAGAGCCCATCATGCGCTTTAGAACCGCGGCTGAACCCCTCGTACGCAGAATCGTAGAAGCCAAAGGCATGAATCTGAGAAATATCTCCATTAGTCTACATGGAAAGAGCATGGATGTTACTGTTGAAGTTCATAGGCTTTTCTTGAACCCTAAAATATTAGCCTCGGAAATCGAGAATGCTTTGAAGAGCAAAGAAGATTTCTCTAACCTGAACTTGAAAGTTTGGATTGAATCAAGATAAAGGAGGTGAGAAGGATTGGTGTTTGAGAGACTGGAAAAGCGGATTATCCTAGCAGGAACTATCGAGGCGGTTACGCCTCTACACATAGGCTCCGGCAAGTCGGAAATGGAAATGGGCGAAGTTGACCTGCCAGTGCTCACAGCGCCTGATGGACAACCGTACATTCCAGGTTCTTCGCTTAAAGGCCGTGTAAGGACTGAGGCCGAGCGGATAGCCCGTCAGAAAGGCATAGAAGTTTGTAAGCCGCCAGAGGTTCGGAACATGTGCGGCTCAAAGAAAACCAACACTGCTGAACTTTGCATTTGCTGCAGGATTTTCGGAACTGCAGGTAACCTTTCAGTGGCAAGTAAGGTGAAGTTCAGGGACGCCTACCCCATCGGCAAAGTTGAAACTTTGCTGGAGCGTACTGGAATAGCCATAGACAGGGAAACAGGAACTGTTGCGAAGGGAGCTCTGTACACTATTCAGGCGGTGCCTGCTGGAACCTGCTTTAAACTGGAGATTGTTGCGGAGAACCTCTCGGGCGAGGAGCTTAAGCTTCTGAAGGCGGCTTTGAAGTCTGTTGAAGATTCAGCTCTCGGCGGCTCTTCCACACGCGGCTTCGGCAAGGTGAAAATCAAAATTGATAATGTTAGGGAGCGGACGGCGGGCTATTACCTGGGTGAGGAGGAAGAGCGGTTTATTCAAGGCGAGGAGCTACAACGCTGGATAAGCGACTTTTAGAGGCGTGTTTCAATGACTGTTTTCTGCTACAGGCTGTCTGGAGTCATTAAGGCTGTTACGCCGTTACATGTGGGATCGGGAGCCAGGAGAGGGGTGATTAAGCGGTGCCTTCCTTTTATCACTGGAGCCGCAGTTCGAGGCGCAGTAGGCACAGCCCTAATTAAAGTTGTATGTAAAAGGGATAAGCCGTTAATAAACCATGAAAATTGCGAGAACTTCGATGACTGCGTTTACACCAGACTTTTCGGGGAAGAGTTCGGAAAAACCTCGAAGGTTTTCTTCCGATACGCCTACCCCGCTCACATAAGTTGCACCGGAATGTTCAGGCCTGCCCCGAGAACCCTTTATCGATGTAGCAATCCCCAGTGCCGGTACACCTTAGAATCTTTTACCCCTCCGGAGATATGTAAGTGCGAAGGATCTCTGAAGCCATACACAGGATACCGTTGCGAAGTATGCGGGCAACTTGAAAATCTTCCAGTAAGCATTTTCAGGATTACTGCAACGGCGATTGACCGTGAGAACCGCTCCGCCGCCACAGTTAAAACTGAAATCAAAGAAGACGCCGCTGGAACAATACATGTGCTTGAAGTTGTCAACAGGAACAGCCGCTTCCACTTTGAAGTGATAATAGACGGTAACTGCGAAGCCGAAGCCAACATATTGAAGAAGATATTTGAACGTGCCCTGCCAGATGAAGGCATCGGAGGAGCCAAATCCCGAGGCCTTGGGAAAATTGAAGTTGAAAACGTCAAACTTGAAGCCATTAGCACCTCTGACCTTGAAAAACGTGCCGACAAAATCGATACGACACGTTTCCATGTACGTTTAGCCTCACCAATGCTTCTTGACGGTAAACTTCTAGATCCATCAAGCTTAACGGAAAGTGCGCGGAGAGCTTACTCCTGGGCTATGCGCGAAGGCAAACCTCAACTTCCCGAGATTAAGCTGAAACACTGGGCCGTAGATAGTGAACTCTACAGTGGCTGGCGATTAAAAGAAAACAAGCGCCGCAGAATAGAATCAGCCATATCAGCCGGATCTATGTTTCAATTTGAATGTCAAGAAAAAAGCCGCGAGCTAGCCCTGGGCCTAGCAGCTCTCGAACATTACGCGATAGGCGCCTATAAGCCTCACGGCTGTGGACAAATAATCATAGAATAACAGCCAAGCCTAATCAAGGGGGTGAAACAAAGTTTAGAAATCCGCAACTAATAAAAATATGAGTCGACTGAGAATATCAACGCCCCGAAGCCCCCAATCACCTCAGTCGATGATAAAAGAGGGGGATCATACCGATTATCCTTATAAACACATTTACAAACCAGAGATAATCGAGAACCCTCACTCAAAAAGACAAAAATAAAGCTCAAAACAAAAGAAAAACCACAAAAAATATTCGGATTCAATGACTCTTTAAAAGACGAGAAGACTGCAAGATACTTGAGAAACTTTCAAATGTTAGGCCTTTACTTAGCGATTCAATGACTCTTTAAAAGACGAGAAGACTGCAAGGTTATTTCCATGCTGTTTTTGCTGTTAATTCCGAGTTTTGATTCAATGACTCTTTAAAAGACGAGAAGACTGCAAGCGCATGATTTAACATTCATTTAATTCACCTCCAATAAAGATTCAATGACTCTTTAAAAGACGAGAAGACTGCAAGGTAAGGTTGTGCCAAATAAAAGCTGTTTGTCTTATTATGATTCAATGACTCTTTAAAAGACGAGAAGACTGCAAGCCTATCTCCCCCCTTTTCTGCCGGTAAAGCTCCAACAACGATTCAATGACTCTTTAAAAGACGAGAAGACTGCAAGATCGACAGAACAACCGAGATACATTACGGCACCTGCAAAGATTCAATGACTCTTTAAAAGACGAGAAGACTGCAAGTGAGGACTGTTTAACACAAGCTCGCATTGGCTGCAGTGCCCAGATTCAATGACTCTTTAAAAGACGAGAAGACTGCAAGCATCCAGGACTTTCTTCTGCGAGTTGGTTTTCTGATACGGATTCAATGACTCTTTAAAAGACGAGAAGACTGCAAGACCAATGAGGGAGTCCCTGAACAGCCCACACGTATTTACGATTCAATGACTCTTTAAAAGACGAGAAGACTGCAAGTCTCCTTCTTCTTCTTGGGTTTTCCCAACTCATTCTGTTGATTCAATGACTCTTTAAAAGACGAGAAGACTGCAAGGAGATGGATACCCAATTTTCTGCTTCCCCTGTATGATTCAATGACTCTTTAAAAGACGAGAAGACTGCAAGTGTCGTGGGCGCTGGGTGACCGCTCCGTGTCATCGGTTCGATTCAATGACTCTTTAAAAGACGAGAAGACTGCAAGTGGTCGACCACTAATTTGGCGGCGCACGGCTTGTTGACGATTCAATGACTCTTTAAAAGACGAGAAGACTGCAAGAAGGAGTAATAAAATCTACTGTTTAGATTGCAATGGAACGATTCAATGACTCTTTAAAAGACGAGAAGACTGCAAGGCATGATAGAGAACGAGGAACTTCAAGATTACATCACAGATTCAATGACTCTTTAAAAGACGAGAAGACTGCAAGTTCCGTGGGTACTATTATCTCATTTGGATCTAGTTGTGGATTCAATGACTCTTTAAAAGACGAGAAGACTGCAAGTCATCTTCCAGCCATGCCCTGAAAGTTTTAGCACCTGCAGATTCAATGACTCTTTAAAAGACGAGAAGACTGCAAGGCCCTTGTAACTCCATATGTGCCCGCAATGTTTACATTGCAGATTCAATGACTCTTTAAAAGACGAGAAGACTGCAAGGATTTAAAAACTTCTAACCCAGCCGCGCCCCAGATTATGATTCAATGACTCTTTAAAAGACGAGAAGACTGCAAGTGAATTATGCCCAGATATTTTTATGCTTATTAATAGTTGATTCAATGACTCTTTAAAAGACGAGAAGACTGCAAGACTTGTTATTATGCTTGCGTCGGCTGTCACGTTCGAGAGGGATTCAATGACTCTTTAAAAGACGAGAAGACTGCAAGTTGATAATCTCTGGATTCGCTGGCAGGTACCAGCGTATGGATTCAATGACTCTTTAAAAGACGAGAAGACTGCAAGGTTCGTCGTGTGGATAATGGCACATACATATCGTCTTTGATTCAATGACTCTTTAAAAGACGAGAAGACTGCAAGTGAGGACTGTTTAACACAAGCTCGCATTGGCTGCAGTGCCCAGATTCAATGACTCTTTAAAAGACGAGAAGACTGCAAGCATCCAGGACTTTCTTCTGCGAGTTGGTTTTCTGATACGGATTCAATGACTCTTTAAAAGACGAGAAGACTGCAAGACTATCCTCTCGTAGGGGTCGGCGGATATTTCAACGAGGATTCAATGACTCTTTAAAAGACGAGAAGACTGCAAGCTTGTATGTATCTTTACGCCTATTTTAGCTGTTAAGGATGATTCAATGACTCTTTAAAAGACGAGAAGACTGCAAGCATCAACCCTGAACCGTGCAAGTATGATAAACATGTATAGGGGATTCAATGACTCTTTAAAAGACGAGAAGACTGCAAGT
>JAWCTJ010000021.1:0-17152 GCA_038868255.1 Bathyarchaeia archaeon | reverse complement strand
ATAAAACTTATGTTTATGCTTCATAGGGGATCCTACGCATCAGTGTTTCTCAGAGAGATTATGAAACCTCGAAACCCTGTAAAAGCCGGATTCTAAGAGCCTTTACCGTAGTTCTCCGCAGCTTTCTCAGCATTATTTATAAGATCCAGTTTCTTGTCCGCCGGAACGATAACGCTTGCGGCATATTGATGCCCATCAGCCATGCCGAAACTCTTAGAAGCCACCTCCAAGAGGCCCACAGCTCCAGGCAGCTTACCGCTATCAATGAGTTGCTGCATATTTTTAGGCACCCTCATGGATGCTTTGATAAAATTATCCTTCAGCCTACCCCATTTGGGAATTTCAGGCGGCACATCAACAAGTCCGAGAATGTACTTATCAGGTTTTATGAGACGTGCCTGGTATGAGAGGAAGGAACAAAACTGTCCAATAACCTTTGTTCCCATACCAGCATAGACTTTTCCGGCTTCGAACCATTGAATATGATCTGTCTCATTAAAACCCTCTCTATAGAGTTTTCCTAGAAGCTTTTTATTAGCAACTTTACGCTTGTCTTCAAGATCGGATATAACCCTTTCAACATAGGATCTTACACCATGCAGGCAAACATCTATGCCAAGATCAGGCCCGCCTACATAGTATCCTACCGCGCCTAAAATCTGAAGCTTAGAGAAAAGGACGTCTACATTCATATCTAATTTTGAGATCTCGAAGTTCTTACCCTTTATCTTGATAACACCATTTTTCAGGGCTTCATCGAGCACGGTTTTGTTTATGGACAGATACCCTTCAGGAATTTCGAAACTTCCAACAAGAGCCAAGTACGCCAATTCCAGGTTTTCTGTGTTGAGGGCTTTGGCGAAGAGGTAACAGCATGTAGCTCCGGAAAAATCTGTCTCACCTCTAAATCCGAAGTTCTCAAGATTTAGATCCAAGACTCTTGGATCCTTTGATGGTTTTGGATCGTGATGGTCAAGAATTATGGTCAAGCTGCGCCCCCGGTTAAAATCAGATATCAAATCTGCATGTGACGACCCTATGTCGGTATAAAGAATTATGCGTCCAGCTTTAGAGTGTAAGTCAGCTATAACCTCTGGATAAACTTTCTCGAGGCATAGTGTTGAAACCGTGAAGCCCTCCCGCATTAAAGCTTCTTTCAGTATCGCAGCTGAGCATAGCCCATCAGCATCATCATGATGCACCACAAGAAGCTCCCTGGATTTTTCACTTCTAAGAAGGTTTACAGCTTGCTCCGTTAAGCGTCTAAAATCAGGCATCGACATAAGGCATCCCATAAAACCCTAAAACATCCACAGTAAAAAGCATCAACGGCAAAACATATATTTGTTTTTGCGCTACGTTGAGAACTCTGTGGAGGCTTAACTTGCGGAACATAGTGGTTGAAAACTTAAGACAGACACCGATTGAAAAGCAGAAACTTGAAATTGTCGAAAGGAAAGGGTTGGGTCACCCTGACTATATATGTGATACTGTGATGGAGCAAATATCGTTACGCTTAAGTAAGGAGTACTTGGAGAAAGCCGGCACGATACTTCACCACAACGTGGACAAGTCACTGCTCGTAGCTGGACAATCTGAGAACAGATTCGGCGGAGGCATAGTGACTCAGCCTATTCTCTTTATATTCGGCGATAGAGCTACAACAAAGTTCGAAGGGATAGAGATAGATGTTGAAAACATAGCAATAAATGTTGCAAAAGAATGGTTCAGAAAGAATATGAGGTTCGTTGACCCGGAAAAACATGTGAAGTACCAGGTGGAGCTGAAGCCAGGTTCAGCTGGACTTGTGGACATTTTCATGAGAAAAGGAAAAATCCTGGGAGCAAACGACACTTCAGCTGCTGTTGGCTATGCCCCGATGACGAGAACCGAGAGGATCGTCTTGGAAACTGAAAAGTTTCTGAACTCTAAGGAGTTTAAGCAGAGGTTTCCCGAATCCGGCGAGGACATAAAAGTTATGGGCTACAGAAACAATAACGATCTAAGCCTTACCATATCCATGGCTTTCGTTGATAGATACATATACAGCGAGGATGACTATTTTGAGAAGAAAGCCAAAATCCTTGAGGAAATAAATCGTTTTGTACATGCAAAAACAGACTTTAACAATGTGAATATTCAACTAAACACTCTTGACACCCGCGGTAGGGGTTTAAGCGGACTATACCTAACAGTTCTCGGTACAAGCGCGGATAGCGGAGACTCTGGACAGGTGGGCAGAGGGAACCGTGTCAATGGTCTGATATCCCTTAACAGACCATTCTGCTCAGAGGCGGCAGCGGGTAAAAATCCAGTCAGCCACGTTGGAAAGATCTATAATGTCCTCACCTTCAAAATTGCCCAGCACGTCTATGAAGAGGTGCCGGGACTTGAAGAAGTGTATATTTGGCTCTTGAGCAAAATCGGCCAACCGATAGATCAGCCCGCTGTAGCAGCGGCGCAGGTGGTTACAGAGGATCCAAATATTCTAGATAAGGTGAAGAGTAAAATAGCTAACGTGCTTGAATTTGAACTTGAGAATATAGATAAATTCTGCACGGAACTGGCTGAAGGCAAAGTGCCCATCTGCTAAAACCCTGTTATTATTATGTTTGGAAAAATCAATTAATACAACTCCAGATAATTTTAATAATCCATTCATCTGAAACTATGTTTGTGAAGAATATGCCAGTTAAAATTAAGAGTTTTTTTGAGGAGATAGCTGACGAAAAAGCTCCAGGTCCAACTCCAACGTTTTCGGTGCTTCATCTAATACGTGTTTTAGAAATTTTAGCGGAAGGCCCTGTAGGACGAGGTAAACTCGCTGAGGAGCTGAACGTCGGGCAAGGTGCCATTCGCACAATTATTAAGAGGCTGAAACAGGCTGGGCTGATTTCAACTTCAAAGGAAGGATGCAGACTTACAGCCAAAGGATTAAGAATTTGGGATAGATATAAGAAAGTGTTTGGCGGGAAAGTTGAAATCAAACAGGACAAGCTGATCCCTGCGGATTACAATTTTGCGATTCTGGTTAAAAACTGCGGTAATAAAGTCAGCACAGGGATCGAACAACGTGACGCTGCAATAAAGTTGGGAGCAAAGGGTGCTGCTGCGATAATTTTTAAGGATGGGCGCTTCATTATTCCATCAGTCAGTGATGATGTTTCAAGGGATTACCCTAGTTTGATAGTGCAGTTAGTCAGATCATTGAATCCTGAGGAGAATGATGTAATTATAATTGGCGGCGCTGATGACGTGTATAGAGCCGAGTACGGAGCAATGGCTGCCATGTGGACGCTTCTAGACTAGTATGTGTACTTGTCGCCTCCAGCAAGTATGCGCTCCAATGCCATGTTAAAGTTAATCATTCCCTCGTTTGTTCTAGCAGAGACAGGAATCAATAGAAATCTGAGCCCTAGCTGAAATATAGCTTTCATCATGTTTCGACTTAGGAGGCGCTTTGTTCCTTCAAGTTTCTGGTCGATTGCATACTCAAGAGATTTTGGATTCGCAGACCAATCAACAATCTTATTTACATCATCTGTTGGAAGCAAGTCGCACTTTGATAGCACGTGGATTTGAGGAATGAAAAAGCGGGTGTACAGGGCGGCTGAAAGAAAAACGTTCGACACGTAATTTAGCGGGTTCAAAGAGAAAACGGCATCAAAAAGGTAAACTGCTGCCTTAGGCTCCTTAGTAAACTCGTGAACTATGTAGGGCCCACTTGCCCTAAAAGCGAAAAGCTCCATCTGCCCAGGTGTGTCAACAAGGGCTATATCAGATTTCAAGTCCTCAACATCCTTTGAGATTTTTTCCATTTCATCAGCTATAAGGTCAGCAGCCATCACTAACGCTCCGTTTGGACCGAGACCATACTTTTCCATTAGTTCATCTACATCCACATAGTCACGGACATCTACATCAGGCGCATAAGGAAGAGTGAGGGCTCCTGGATCCAAGTTTATAATTGCAACATCCTGCTTAGATAGCCTTAACCATTCGGCAAATGCCGCCGTTAATGAGGACTTGCCGGAGCCAGCGGTCCCTATGAAAAAGACAACACGCATCACGGTCACCTTTGATGAAGCTGAGTAACCTACTTTTATGGCTTAGAGAAAAGCCTTTTGATTTAAAACAGCGGAGGAGTTGGTTGCTCAAGAAACCCGGATGCTCAATCATCAAATCAGCGTCTAGCCTGCCCCTCATCGCAACCGATAATTTCTAAGAACCTTTAGATGAATAAGCCTTTCTGGAAGGCACTTGAACCTTAATCCTTCCGCCCTTATTATTTATTAGCTCGGAAAGCTGAATCATGGCTTTTCCTATGCGGCCTTTAGCCAAGTTGGAATCCTTAGCCACGGTTGAGAAGTGAATTTCTATACGTGGGTTCGTTTCGCTTCCAGACGGATGGGATTTTATATATACATGAGGGTTATCCTGCATGGTTATGTCTATTAGTGGTGCAAGCGTTGACTCCATGATCCCCTCAACATACATGCTTGTCTCATAGAAAGTCATCCCTCCTGATTCCTTTATTAAAATTGTCGAAATCGATTCTTCACAGATTGCTTCCATCTCCGCAGGTACGCCTGGAAGTGCAAATAGGATTGTGCTTCCAGCATCAAGCATTACACCGGGCGCTGTGCCCACAGGGTTTGGCAATGGCTCAGCGCCTTCTGGAAGCATGGCCATCTTGGTCCGATGAGGGGTCATCTCAACAATCTCAGTTTCTCCGTTCTCGGCATAGGCTTTATATTTCGCCTTAATCATCTGTAATGCCTTCTCATTCAGTTTTAACTCTTTGTTCAAGGCTTTCGCTATGCCCTCCAAAGTTTTGTCATCAAATGTCGGGCCCAGTCCACCAGTGGTAATTATAAAACGTGGCTTTCTTGCAAGCGCCTCCCTTACGGCCGATGCAATCTCGTCTACATCATCTTCCACAACGGTGATTCTCTTGACCGTTATACCTAAGGAGGTTGCGCGTCTAGCCAGCCATCGGGCATTTGTATTCAAGATTTTACCTATCAAAAGCTCGTTGCCAACGCAGATTATCTCCAAGGGAACCATGCACCCACTTTCGCCGAAATCTAATGAGGAAACTATCAATTTATGCTATTTGTTGACCAGTGTAGAAGAGGAACTGCTAACCTTATTTTTTCTTGCTAAGCCACCATTTCAAGTATTCCTTTCTACGTCTTGTCTTCTCGTCTTCCTCTGCATAAGGCTGCTTTAGCTTCTCTTTCATCTCTACAAGTTCTTGTTGAGTAAGGGATAAGCCGCAGCTTTGGCAAACATACTGCTTAGTAGACGCAATATATAGCATTAGTCCGCCACATTCTGGGCAATAAGGCATTTTAAACACTTTCCACGTAAGAAGTGATTAGCCTTCAAGAAATAGCTTTCGTTGAATTCTATACTTATGTTATGAAGTTTTTCAGTCCAGCTTCCCTGGCTATTCTTATAGCTGCTTCCATTTCGCTTTTAGTTAATCTGCGTCTCAGCTCAGGGACTTCGTAAGCCCGCCATTCAGGGCGGTACTGGAACATAACATTAACTCTAGTTTCTTCGCCGAGGTTTTCAGCGATCCAGTTCAGTATAGGTCTTGTGCAGCATTCAAGATGCCCGGGCAGAACCAGCACTCTGATTATGAGTTCACCATATTTCTTCGCTTGCAGATGATTGCTTGTGCAAACTTCCCAGTAATTTGGAGCTTCTGAGATTTTCTCTGAGCAATCTCCTGGACCATATTTAAAGTCTAGCAGATAAACGTCTACGAACCCTGCTAGGAGTTGAGCTGTTTCCGAACTGTAATAGGTGTTTGAGTTCCAAACTACCGGTACGTTAAGCGTTACATGCTTGAAGGTTTCAAGCCATTGCTCAAGCCATGGTGTGGGTTCGCCGCCTACAAGGTTTGCGTTTCTGCAGCCGCTCTCGCGGAGATAGTCAACCTCCTTTGCCAGCCTTTCAGAAGTATACGCCTTGCCTTTCTCGAACCATTGCGATATTGACCAGTTTTGACAGTGCTTACAACGTATTGTACAGCCCATGGTGAATATTGTCCCAGAGGGGACAAGTTCAGGTTCCTCGCCGACATGTGCAAAAATGCTTGAGACAGTGATGGTCTTGCCGCATCTGCAGAAGCCTAGTTTACCTTCATACCTGTTAACGCTGCATCTTCGAACGCAGAAGTGGCAGTTCTTCATTATTTGTTTTGCAATAGCAACCTTTAAGTCCAGATAGGACTTTCCTTTAACAACCGTTCCAGGTGTAGCCTTGCTTTTTGAGTTAACTTCTTTTTCAAACTCGTAAAAGGCTTGGGTGTATTTCTCATGTAATCTCCAAAGTTCATTCAAGGATAATTCTTCATTAAACTCTGCTGGGAAACACTTACATAACATGAACTTTGCCAGCTTTTCGTTTTGCATCACTGCGAAGTATCTTGACAGGCTTTTCCTCGCCATTTCATCCTTTAGGACAGTTGCAGCGTCCGGACGTATGAGTTTCCACATCTAAACCATCCAGCATCTCCATGAGGCTAGAACAATGAGAAGGGATATGAGTATCCGCTGGCATGCAGTTTACCCTTAATCGGGATCTCCTTATCGCAGACTGGGCAGTGAAGGTTCTTCGTGAGGTTCCATTTTACAATTTCGAAGCCATAACGTTTGATTAACAGCGTGTTGCAGTCTGGGCAATACGTGTTCTCAGCGGGATGCCCTGGGACATTCCCTATGAAAACATAATTTAAGCCAGCGCTTTTCGCGGCTGCGTAAGCCTTTTCAAGGGTTTCCAGCGGCGTCGAGGGAATAGTTGTCATTTTGTAGTCTGGATGAAAACGAAGTAAATGGAAGGGTGTGTCTTCGCCGAGATTATCCTTTATCCATGTTGCAAGTTTCCTAACCTGCTCTATGGAGTCACCCTCTTTCGGCACGACGAGATTGGTAATTTCTATATGTATACCGTTACGCTGCATTTCCTTCAAAGCCTCGAAAATAGGGTCCACAGATGGTACGGAGGAGAAGGATCTGTAAAAATCAGGATCTCCGCCTCCCTTGAAGTCGACGGTTGCCGCGTCAAGGTATGGTGCAATAGTTTTCACGGCTTCAGGCGACATATATCCGTTTGTAACGAATGTGTTGAAAAAGCCCAATTGATGTGCCAGCTTCGCTGTGTCATAAGCATACTCAAAAAATATTGTTGGTTCGGTGTACGTGTAGCTTATCCCTTGGCACCCATTATCTCTAGCAGCAGTTACTACGGCTTCAGGTGGAAAATCATGTCCGGAAATTTTTCTCTCTTGGCTTATCATCCAGTTATCGCAGAATTGACAGCGGAAATTACAGCCTACCGTTGCAATAGACAACACTGACGACCCAGGGTTAAAGTGGTAAAGAGGCTTCTTTTCTATGGGGTCAACGCAGGCTGAGATGACCTTCCCGTAAACAAGAGAATAAAGTATGCCTCCCACGTTCTTCCTTACTGAACAGAACCCGGTATCATCTTCACCTATCAAACACCTTCTACCACATAGGTTACATCTAACTTTTTTGCCATTCAGTTTCTCGTAAAGCAACGCCTCGCGCAAATATAGCCCACCAAAAGAAAACAAATCAACTAGTTAATTAAAGATTACACGTCAACATAACGCTGAATCCGGTTTCTGCTATAGGCTAGTCTTACTTCGCGGGAGTTCTTATCTCAAGGACAAAGGGAGGTGTTAGAGTTTTAATGTCCAAATCGACGCCGAGAAGTCCTCCGAGAAAGCCTGCCCAAATGTTAGGTTCATTTATGAATGGTGACTTTATCAACACATATTTATCCTTAAGATAAAAATCCCCGAAGCCTTGAATTCTAAGACGATTAAAAACTTCAGACCATTTTTCCGGATTTGTAGTTTGTATTCCAAGCGTTGTCTCCATTGAAACTCTAGCTGCCTCGCCCATTTTTCTTCCAACTTCATTCCGCTTGTCCTTAGAGATGTTCTGAATTAGAATGTTTACAAGTTCTATATTCATGAAAGCTATCCGACTTATACCGCAATAATACTCACCTGGATAGCGCCAGTCATATATCATCATAGCCCTGTAAATGTCAAGCATTTTTGAGATTAGCGGCTTTATACCGGGTTCCTTGCCTTCATTTATGAGTTCGTCTATGAACCTCCGCTCTTCCTCTTCAAGAATTATCGTAGTCCTCTTAGCTGAACCTTTACCACGTTTCCTGGGGAACCCGGCTTTTTCTTCCATACTATACTGCCATAACAACTATATCTAGTTACATATCTTATATGCATTATCCTAAATCGAGAGTGGAAGCAGCAAAACACTTTAAGAAGGATTTGTTTAATCTTATTCGCCGATGAAGAGTTTATCCGCTGATAGGATGATGCCCCCTGGGGTATCTGAGGCACCTAAGAAATAATCCTCTTTTTAATCAACCATAATGTTATGGCCAGTCCTATAATGAAAAATGACAAACCCAGAATCATTGAAACGCTATAATTGACATTGAGGCCTATAAGTGCCATAACAACGTACGTAGGTCCAGCGAAGGTCAGGAGGGCTGATAGGATTATTAAGAAAATTCTCCGGACATTTGAATATGAGTCGACGCCCAAATACACTCCCAGCTTATAGCTTTAAATTGTTGTTTAAATAATTTCCCTTTAAAGGCTTTCTTTAACTTCATTACCAAGCAACTTCATAAGGAACTTGAAGACGGTGAAGGCGGCTCCCTTGTCCGCTTGGAAACCCGTCGTTGATCCGAGCAGACAGGCTCCTTCCATCCCTCTCTCCTTAGCAAGTCCTAAGACGAGCCCTGTAGCTCCAATTATTCTTCCTTTTGTATATATTACTGCGCCTTTCTCCATAAGCTCCATGGCAAGTCTGGGAGAAGTGGCGGCAACATAAACCTTTGGTTCAGCTTCTGATGAAGGCAGCCCTCCCAAAGTTACAATTAAGCTGCATTTATTTTTAATCGCGAAGTCGACGATTTCACTACAAAGGTAATATTGGGCGATCACATCATCGAAAGAAGGTTGTGCATCACCCGTCATTATCATAAGATCGTTATTCTCCGTGGACGCAACGTAAAATTCATACCTGGGCAATCTACAAATTCCATCAGAACCTGTGGACACATAATCAGGAAAATAGGGCGAGTATAATTCTGCAAACAGCTTAGCCCCTGAGAATTTTATAAGGAGATTAGCAGCGATTTTACCGACATTTCCAATGCCTGGAAGCCCCTGAACGAATATAGGATTATTAAGTGTGGAGCTGAAAATATAGCGGATAACTGGTTGATCCATACTCTAAACCAAGCCGGATAAGAGGGAAAATCAATAATAAACCTTTCTAGGAATCCTAAAAGGATTTAAGAGAGTTTTTATTCAGCATAACGTAGCGGGGTGGGGTAGCCAGGATTAACCCGCTGGGCTCATAACCCAGAGATCGGTCGTTCAAATCGACCCCCCGCTACTAATAACACGCTAAATTGATTGATTCAAGCAGTTAAACCTTTTAAGGTTCGTACAAGACAAAGCAAATTAGCTAGAAGGCATTCAACTGACTGGGGGAAGGCATTTACGATGGATATCGGTCGCTTGGAGAACGCTCTCTTTATGATCACGGTTAATCCGTTAATGAGGCACGTAATAGGCATTTTTGACTGGGAATGCCCAGAGGACGGTAACCTACTTCTGAATTCCCTAAGGGAATTTCTCGGCGAATCCACAGAGCTATGCCCCACTTGCAGGCGGATTAGCCGCAACATTGCAAGGCCTTTCTACGAAACGGGCAGCCGCCTTCTAAGAGTAAATAAAGAATTCATGAAGAGACAGTTCCTTAAGGATCGTTACGGCAGCGCCTGGTTCAAGGGATTCGGCCTAATGATGAAAGGTGTAGAAAAATACGGTATACTCATACCCTTTGTGCCAGCTGGGCCCTTTGAGGTTGTCTGGAATCTCACGTACAAGTGTAATTTAAAGTGCAAACACTGCTATGAAAATGCAGGTAACAGCGGCAAAATCGAATTAAGCACGGATGAAGCTAAACAGGCCATTGACATACTGTCCAAAATAGCCCATGTAGGGCTACCGGCATTATCCTTTAGCGGCGGTGAACCACTTGCAAGAAGGGACTTCTTCGAGCTTGCAGCCTACGCCAAGAAAAAAATCCCATACATAAGCGTAGCATCCAACGGAACCCTAATAACAAGGGATAACGCTAAAAAACTAAAAGATGCTGGAGTAGACTACGTCGAGATAAGTATAGACGGAGCGACACCGCAGACCCATGATGAATTCAGAGGTATTCCAGGCGCTTTTGAAAGGGCTATGGAAGGTGTAAAAAACTGTATTGAAGAGGGGATTGACACTTGCATAGCAACGGTTTTACACAGGGATAACCTGGCGGAAACCGAGAAAATTTTGCAATTAGCTAAGAACTTGAACGTCAGATTTATGCACTTCAACTTTGTTCCCACTGGAAGAGCAAGGGAATACGTGGAGTTAGATTTAACACCGGACCAGCGTCATCACGTTTTACAAACAATAGGTAAGGAAATCGTAAGTCTTTATCTCTTAGCGAAAGAAGAGGAAATGAAAAATGGAAGAACAAGTATTAAGGTGGATAGATTCTTCAGCACTTGCCCTCAATATGCACCGGTGACTAAGGAACTCTCCGAGAAGAGTGGACATAGATTCATAGTGGAAGCACACTACGCAGCGAAAAAGGGAGTGGAAAATGTAGCCAACTTCCTGGGTGGATGCGGAGCTGGACGCTTATACTGTGCAATAGAGCCGGATGGAAAGATAAAGCCATGCGTTTTTCTCCCTACAGCAGAGGACACCATTATAGGGAATATTTTAGAGGATAATTTCGAGGAAATATGGGATAGGCATCCTCTGCTGTGGCAGCTTAGGAGACGAGAGGATCTTGAAACCTACATTGTGGACTCGAGAACGGTGGGCTGTGGAGGATGCACGAACAAGTATATATGTGGAGGATGCAGAGCAAGGGCATATGGCTACTTTAATGGGAATATAAAGTCGCCGGACATAGGATGCATACGTAATAAGCCTATCTGGGAAAAATTGTTAACTTTCAAATAGCCATATGTAATCATCCTTTTCAGCCGCGAGAAAGTAATGTTAGCCGCATGGTGAAAAAGGTTAGGTAAGAAAATGAGGGAGCTATGCAAGTTTTAGGCTTTGCCCTTTTCCTCTTTTCCGTAATATGCAGTCCATTTGAGCTTGCGCGAGTCTCTCCCAAGTTTTAGCGAGCTTTTTCTGCATTTGCTTGAGCAGAACCAGAATATGGTGCCGTCGTTTTTAACATACATCATGCCCGTGCCTGTAGGGAAGTCATGACCGCAGAAGGAACATTTTCTGAGTTTGGGCAAGCGGGAACCCTCCGAACTTTTAAGTTTTAACGCATTACCTCGTGATCTTCTTCGCTTCCCTTTCAGTCTCTCTGAGCATTAGAATATCCTGAAGACGTACTGGTCCTTTCACGTTCCGTGTTATTATACGTCCCTTATCTCTTCCCTCAAGAATGCGGACTCTAACCTGAGTTATCTCCCCCGTTACTCCTGTTCGCCCAATAATCTGGATTACTTCTGCAGGGGTAAGCTCTTCTTCAGATGATGTTTCCTTCTCCTTACTCATTTGGCTCCTTTCCTGATTTGTTCAACTCTTTTTACTATCTCCTTAACTAGGCCTACTGCTTCACCCTCATTTACGATGCATGCGGCAGAAGCAGGCACGTCTATTCCAACGGCATTTCCAATCTTCTCCTTACTTGGGACATAGATATATGGGATTTTCTTCTCATCGCACAGAAGGGGTAGATGAGCTACAACTTCTGGCGGGTCAACATCTTCAGCGATCACTACAAGCCTCGCCTGCGCTCTCTCTACAGCTTTTGTCGTCTCGTTAGCGCCCTTTTTGACTTTACCAGTTTTTGTGGCTACTTGTAGGGCTTCATAGGCCGCATCTACAACTTCTTTCGGAACCTCAAACTTTACGTAAAATGGCTTGGACATTAGCCTCACCCTTAAACGCACAGTCTTAATCAACAACACCCACTTATGAATGTTTCGACTGAAAAGCGTAAACACCTTACAAAAAGCATGTAGAAAAGTTTAAATAACATGCTCCGTTGAAACCTTTTGTTTTTCGAGGGGAATCCCAAACGTTGACCAGATTAGGTCTAGTGCTCCATGTCAGTGCAAACCGCAATCTTATAGTTAAGCTCGAAAAAACTCCAAGAATCGGCGAAAAGGTTGTTGATGAAAACTTTAGGCACATAGGAGATGTTTTTGACATTTTTGGACCTGTAACCGCGCCCTACGCTGCGATAAAGCCAAAAATATCTAATCCTGAAATTCTGGTTAGCAGAGTATTGTATATTTCCCCTCGGAAAAAGAAAATCGGGGGTATCAAGCCTGGATGATGTGGAGGCTATAGATACAGGCTCCCAAACCCCCATCCAACACTCCAAAATACAATTCTGCCCTGAATGCGGTAGCACAAGACTCATGCGCGATTATGAATGCGCGGAAATAGTCTGTATGGACTGCGGTGTTGTAGTAGCTACAAAGATTGCAGATAGAGGCCCGGAATGGAGGGCCTTTGATGACGAACAAAGGGCGAAAAGAACCAGGGTGGGAGCTCCACTCACGTACACGATCCACGATAAAGGCTTGTCAACGATGATCGATTGGCATGACAGAGACATATATGGAAAAGGTCTGTCCCCGGGACAGAAGGCGCAAATTTACCGTCTTAGAAAATGGCAGCGCCGCATAAGAGTTTCAGATGCAACAGAGCGGAACCTTGCATTTGCTCTTTCTGAGATAACAAAAATCGCGAACGCTTTAAGCCTGCCGAAAAACATAATCGAAACCGCATCGCTGATCTACAGGAAAGCTGTTAAGGAACGCCTGATACGAGGAAGGTCCATACAAGGGGTAACATCCGCAGCGATATATCTGGCATGTAGACAATGCGGTCTGCCAAGGACTCTTGAAGAAATAGCCCAAGCTTCAAACGTGAACAAAAAAGAAGTAGGCCGCAGCTACCGATTCCTGATAAAGGAGCTTAACTATTTCATCCCACCCCTTAAACCGGGACAATATGTAACTAAATTCTCTAACCAGCTAACCATGCAGGGCAAAGTTGAGGAAATAGCCCATAAAATCTTGGCAGTTGCAAAGGATTTGAAGCTGACTTCGGGTAGGGGGCCCACAGGAATAGCGGCTGCGGCAAGCTACATAGCTTCCGTGCTTACTGGAGAGAGAAAAACACAGAGAGAAATAGCAGAAATAGCCCAAGTAACTGAGGTAACCATTAGAAACCGCTACAAGGAACTCGTTGATAAACTCATGTTTCACATTACGATTTAACCTCACCACAGCCGACATCCCCATTTTTATTTTATAGTTAATAGAGGAATGCAGCTGATCCGCTATGAAGGACATGGAAACAGTAAGCATTAAAAGCATAACCCAAGAGATAAAAGTCATAACAGGTGAGCTTATGCAAACCCTCAAAAACCTGCGTGAAAGAATAAAGATCTTAGAAACGGAGAGGGCTAATTTAATTCTTGAAATAGAGAATCTAAAAAGAGCAGCTGAGGAGAGGATAAACGCATTAGAATCAGAGGTAAACATGCTACGGGAGGAGGTTAAATCATTCAAGGAATTTCTGGGCAACACCGAAAATAAAATCGACAAGACTCAGCTCAAGTGATCCATATTTCTAATCAGTTAACTTTAAAGGGTTGATTAACTATCCGTGGTATGACCATGCCATACAAGTTTACATTTGATCTATCAAGGATTCCACAGCTTTTCTTTACAGAATTGACGAAGATCAGCTACGAGAAGGGCATACATAAAAGAATGGGCATAAAACTTAGAGATGTAATCAAAAAGTTCAGAATCCAAGAGGCAACAGGTCTAAACTTATCAGATGCAATTCAACTTTTAGAAGACCTTATAGATATGGAGGCTAGGAACCTCCTCGAAAGAGAAAGATTTAAGAAAGCAGGCAGAAAGGCGCTTTTCCTTCCGCACTGCTCTAGGAAGTACATGGACAATAGATGTAAAGCAAAATTTGATCCTGATGTGCCGTCATACCTCTGTGCTAGGTGTTCCTCTGATTGCCTCATCAACAAAGCGACGTTGTTAGCTAAAAATGAGGGATACGACGTTTATATTCTACCTGGAGGGTCTTGCATATCTAAAATTTTGAAGTTTAAACGTTATGAGGGTGTTGTCGGAGTTGCATGTGGTGAGGAGCTGAGAGTTGCTGAAAAAATTTTGGAAAGCGTGAAAATACCTGGACAAGCCGTTCCCCTGCTGAAAAACGGATGTTCAAACACGCTCTTCAGCATTGAAACTCTGCGGAAAATCCTAGAGAAAAATGGGGATTAAATAGCAGCCCCATTTATTAAATGGTTCACTTTGCAGCTTTCTTTGCAGCTTTCTTTCCCTCTTTCTTCTTTTCTCCTTTCTTGCAAGCCAACATTTACACCTCAAAACTTCCAAATTAAAATGACAGCACATACTAGTTATAATTTTTACGCTCCCCCTGAAAAAGCTGATAAAAAGCTTATTTTGGAAAACAGGGATTAAATTGAGGAGATTAAAAACAGGCTTAAATCACTTTATGATTTCCCGCTTCTTCCATCTCAGATTATTGCTTCGACATTTTCTACACTTCACGGCTGTTGCAGCATTTCTTGATCCACACTCTCTGCATATTTTGAAATACAGCCTATGCTGTTGAGCCAGCGTCTTCTTAAAGGGATCAGTTATCGGCATTCAACTCAGCCTCAGCGCATTTTAAATGCATTACAAGGCGCCATAGATATACTTTTTGTCGCAGATATTTCAGCGACAGATGACTTGTCACCCATTCATCACCGCAACGTATTTATTTATGTATAAAAGATGGTAAAGAAGCTACCAAGCGATAAGGAGAGAGGCGGTGCAAAATGTCTGAGAGCAACTCAGTGTTAGTCGGGAAAAAGCCAATAATGAACTACGTGCTGGCTTGTATAACTCTTTTCCACGGCGGAGCGAAAGAGGTCCACGTTAAAGCCAGAGGCAGGGCAATAAGTCGCGCTGTAGACGTTGTTGAGGTTGTTAGGCGCCGATTCCTACCAGACGTTAAAATCAAGAAGGTCGGCATTGGCACAGAGCAAGTGACGGCGAAAGTAGAAGGCAGTACACCAACAAACGTCAGCACAATCGAGATAACACTAGAAAGGTAAGATAATCTAAAATTCAAAGCTCCGCCGCCCCTCCTTTATTTGTGGAGGGCGCCTTCTAAGTGAGAACGGTGCTATGTAGTTTCTGCTTGAAAAGCGGAATATTATGTCAAAAGTGTTCAAGTAAGGTTAGATCTGGAGAGGTGACAGAATTAGACCTGAATATAGCCCGGTTACTTTTATCACTTGAAGAAACATACCCCTCACTCCAAAACGTTTATTTCCATAAAGCGGTTGACGCAGGTAAAACGTTAGCAATTATAGTTGGCAAGGGGGATGCCCCCCGCCTGCTTGGCCAAGGAGGCAAGATCATAAGGACCTTAGGTGAAAAAACCGGTAAAAACATACGCGTTTTGGAACATGGGGTGGATGATAGGAAGTTCCTTGAAGACCTGTTTGCCCCATTCAGCATTGTAACAATAAACACTATATGGCTTCCTGACGGAACAACGGAGACACGCGTTATTTTGCGAAGAAAAGGAGGTAGAATGCGAGGATTTGACGTTGAATCACTTAAGAATATCGCTCAAAAGATTAGGGGTATGACGTTACGTGTGGAGTTTGCCGATTAGACATGCGGGGACCCAGATTGGATCCTATCAGCGGTTGGCAAAGAACCCACTATTCAGTCGACGTTAAACCAGAGCTTGATGGGCAAGAGGTTATTCTTTTAGGCTGGATTCAGGAAATAAGGGATCTAGGCGGAATAAGCTTTATAATACTACAGGATAGGGAAGGAACCGTGCAGATAACGGTTCCAAAGAAGAAAGTTGCAGCTGAAGTCCTCCGCAAGGTTGAAGCCTTACAGAGGAGGTTCAGCATCGGCGTAAAGGGCATTGTGAAGAAAACGCAGATGACGCCTAGAGGCGTAGAGGTCATACCTGAGGAAATAAGGATTTTCGGCACTGCAGCCTCTCAGCTGCCCATAGACATAGTGGGCAAGGTGCATGCAAACCTTGATGCCCGCCTTGATGCAAGGGCGCTGGATCTATGCCGCGGAGAGAACATAGCCATATTCAAAATCCAACATACAGCCCTGCAGGCGATAAGGGAATTCCTCTTTGACAGAGGCTTCATAGAGGTGTTTACGCCCAGGATAATAGCATCAGCAACAGAGGGAGGCGCCGCGCTCTTCCCTGTGGACTATTTTGGGAAGAAGGCCTACCTTGCCCAGAGCCCCCAGTTGTATAAGGAGCAGCTCACCATGAGCCTTGAAAAAGTCTTTGAGGTTGGGAAGTTCTTCAGAGCTGAGGAATCCCATACAAGGCGCCATCTTAACGAGTTCGTGTCCATAGATATTGAGCAGGCCTTCGCATCAGCGGAGAATGTAATGGAACTGCTGGAGAAACTTATACATCACACATGCAAAACCGTTAATGAAAAATGCCAAAAGGAGCTTGCCCTGCTTAATCATAGGCTGGAAGTGCCAACTTTACCCTTCAAGCGCCTTACATATGATGAGGTTCTAATGGATTTAAAGCGTGAAGGCGTGGAAATCCCATGGGGCGAGGATATTCCAACGCCCGCATTCAGGAAATTGGGCAAAATCCATTCATACTTCTATTTTATAGTTGACTGGCCAACGAAAGCTAAGGCTTTCTACATAAAGCCCAAGGACGAAAAACCTGAGATATGCGAGGGCTTCGACCTAATGTGGAGCTGGATTGAGCTGGCTTCAGGCGGAACAAGAATAGCCTCAAAGGAGCTTCTCATAAAGCGTCTAGAGGAGAAGGGGCTTAACCCGGAATCCTTCAAGCATCACCTGCAGGCTTTCGACTATGGTATGCCTCCCCACGCCGGCTGGGCTATCGGCTTGGAAAGGCTCACGATGATGCTCACTGGGAGGAGAAACATCCGAGAGGTAACCCTATATC
>JAWCTJ010000020.1:0-17223 GCA_038868255.1 Bathyarchaeia archaeon | reverse complement strand
GACGAAAAAATCAGCTGAAGAGGTGTATCAAGTATTGCTGAGAAATGGGATAATAGTGAAAAAACTGGGTGATGTCCTAAAGTTTCAAAACTGTTTCAGAACAACTGTTGGTTTGCCAGAAATGAACAACAGGCTTGTTGATGCTTTAAAAAATAAATGTGAGGTAAAAATTTGAGGATGGCAGAAATATCGAGAAAAACCCGAGAAACAGAAGTATATGTAAAGGTCAACTTGGATGCCTTTGGGAATTCGGAGGTTGAAACAGGAATAGCATTCTTAAACCATTTGATAACGTCATTATCTACACACAGCCTCATGGACATAACAGCTAAAGTAAAAGGCGACCTTAAACACCACGCTGCAGAGGATGTAGCCATATGCCTGGGCGAAGCGATTAGAAAAGCCATAGGCGAAGGCGAGGGCCTCACAAGATTTGGTTTCGCGATTGTTCCCATGGATTGCTCGCTGGTTTTTGCAGCTATTGACCTTGTCAGACGCCCCTACGCGAAGATAGATCTTAAACTTAAGGGTAAAAAAATTGAGGATATGCCCTGCGAGGACATAAACCACTTTCTGGAAACCCTAGCGTTTTCCATGCAAGCAAATATCCACATATGGACACAATATGGCAATAATGACCATCATAAAGCTGAAGCTGCATTCAAGGCATTAGCCTTAGCTCTGAAACAGGCGGTGAGCATTGATCCAAAGAAAAAGGGAATCCCAAGTTCTAAGGGGGTGATCTAATCCCCAAAGCTTTCATCGTGGACTACGGTGTCGGAAACCTCTTTAGCATAAAATGCGCCTTAGAAAAAGCAGGTTTCAAAACTGTAATAGGGTTGCAGGATTCAGCCTTAAAGAGAGCTGACATTTTCATCCTGCCTGGAGTGGGTGACTTTTCAACAGCTTCTAAAAACCTTACGTTAATCAGAGAAAAACTCATTGAAGCTTCTGAAGCGGGAACCGAAATTTTCGGCATTTGCCTAGGCATGCAGCTCCTCCTTGAGGAAAGCAAGGAAGGAGATGGACGTGGATTAGAGTTAATAAAGGGCTTGAACGTGGAACTACCAGCTTCAGTTAAGGTTCCGCACATGGGATGGAACACTATCCGCATAGTGAACAAAAATAGGCTGCTGGAAGGCCTAAATAACGAGTCATACTTCTACTTTGCCCACTCTTATTACCCTGTTCCCGAGGAGAAATACATAGTATGCGCTGAAACCACGTACGGAGTAACTTTTGCGTCTGTAGTGGCTAAGAAAAACATATTTGGAGTTCAGTTTCACCCTGAAAAATCTGGGAAAAACGGGTTAAAGCTTCTTGGAAACCTGTTAGACATCGTGAAAAGGTGACTTAATGAAGATTATCCCGGCAGTCGACTTAATTAATGGGAAGGTTGCCAGGCTTTTCCAAGGCGATCCAAACAAGGCCAAATTTTACAATCACTTAGGCGACCCTGTAGCCATAGCTAAGAAGTGGGAGGCAGAAGGCGCGGATGCCATTCATATAGTGGATTTGGACGGAGCCTTTAACAGAGGCAGCAACCTGGAAACAATCGCCCAGATAATCAACATGGTAAACGTGCCCGTGCAAGTTGGGGGAGGCATAAGAAGCAGGGAAAAAGCTGAGGCACTATTAAGCATGGGAGCGGACTACATTGTTATAGGGACGTTAGCCTTTCATAAACCTGAAATTTTAGGTGAGCTTGCCGGGAAGTTCGGCGAAAGGGTGATTGTCGCTTTGGATCACACTGACGGCAAAGTCATGATAAAGGGATGGACGCTTCAAACGGACGTCAAAGTTGAAATGGCACTTGAGAGATTTTTGAGAATGGGTGTTAGAAGTTTTCTGTTAACAGCCATCAGAAGAGATGGAACCCTACAAGGGGCAGACTTGGAGACTTTAAGGCAAGTTTGCAAAAACAGTGAGGCGAAGGTAATGGTTGCCGGCGGCGTAAAAAGCCTTATAGACATATATGCGCTCAAGAAGTGCGGCGTATATGGAGTGATCATTGGAAAAGCACTTTACGAGGGCATTTTAACTTTGAAGGAAATAATTAAAGCCGCAAGAGGAGGCTGAACCTTGACACCTCTTGCAAAGAGGATAATACCCTGTCTAGATGTTGACCACGGTCGCGTTGTGAAAGGTATCAATTTTTTGAATTTAAGAAACGCTGGAGATCCTGTCGAACTGGCAAAAAGGTACAGTGAGGAGGAAGCTGACGAGCTTGTTTTCCTTGACATAACAGCCTCTCCGGAAAAGCGAGAAATACTTAAAGATGTTGTTAAAAATGTTGCCGCGGAGATAAATATACCGTTCACCGTTGGAGGTGGAATTAGAAGTGTTTCAGATGCGAGACTCATACTGTGTAATGGAGCGGATAAAGTATCCATCAATACAGCTGCTGTGGAAAATCCCAGCTTGATAAAGGAACTTGCCAAAACTTTCGGTAGGCAATGCGTGGTTGTCGCTGTGGACGCTAAACGAGTATATGAAAAAGCTGAGGGCAAAACTATGGCGGAAACTTCCGGGGGAAGTTGCTGGTTTGAAGTCTACACCTATGGTGGGCGAAAACCTACAGGGTTAGATGCGATCCAATGGGCGATAAAAGCTGAGGAAATGGGGGCTGGAGAACTTTTAATCACCTCGATGGACAGGGATGGAACCGAATTGGGGTATGACTTGGAGCTTACGAGAAATATCTCTGAAAGGGTTAACATACCCGTTATAGCAAGTGGTGGAGCGGGGGAGCCAAAGCATTTTCTTGACGCTTTCACCGCGGGGAAGGCGGATGCAGCATTAGCAGCCTCAGTCTTTCATTATAGTAAGTATCCCATCCGCACGGTCAAAAGTTTCCTTAAAGAAAGGGGGGTGATAGTACGTCTTTGAACATGAAGAGAGTAACAATTGAACAGTTGGACTTTGCAAAAGGGAACGGATTAATACCAGTTGTTGTTCAGGACTACACCACCAAAGAAGTGTTAATGTTGGCATACACAAACGTTGAGGCCCTTAAGAAGACTCTAGAAACAGGCTATGCGCACTACTGGAGCCGCTCTAGGAGGTCACTTTGGATGAAAGGAGAAACCTCGGGAAACACGCAGAAAATTAAGGATATCCTCGTGGACTGCGACTATGATACGTTAATCTTTATAGTGGAACAGAAAGGAAACGCTTGTCATACCGGAGAGCGAACATGCTTTCATAACAGATTGGCTGAGTCATCAAACCCTCAAAAGAACGACCTAAAGAAGCACTTTTAAAAGATCAGCTTTTGTTATTATACCAACAATATTTCCTTTTTCAGAAACTAAAACTGCCGGATAAACATCTAACAAGTTCGAGACAAGTTTTATTGGAGCATTCTTTCCCACTTGTGGAAAACTTTCCTCCATTATGCATTCAACAGGCAGATGGGGTATTTGAGTGAGGTCCCTACTTGATGAAAGCTTGCGCATTAATGTTTTTTCCGACACGCTTCCTACAACACGGTCGCCGTCGAAAACTGGAAGTTGAGAAAAACCATGCTCCACCATTAGCTTTACTGCCCTGGCCACAGGCTCGTTTTTCTGTATGCCTACAACCTTGTTATGGAGAACTTCAGAAACATGGATTTCCACATCGGTTTCAAGTTTTTCAATCGCGTCAAATATTGCTTTGACCTTATCATAGGATGGGTTTATCTTTCCAGACTCTAATTTCGCAATTAGGGACTGGCTGACTCCAGCTAGCTTTGCCAACTGTTTCTGAGTTAAACCAAGCATTTTTCTTTTTTTGGCTATTTCCTCTAATTGCGGGAGCATGGCTGATTATCTTGATTGTCCAGCATTTTAAATTCTTTTTGGAATAAAAAAATCAGAAAGTTATTAAAGCAAGAATTCAGTTAAGCAGCACCAAAACAGATAAAGAGGGATGCTGATGACTCAAACACGTCAACATGTTAAGGAGACGCGCACAGTAGAGGAAATTAACGAGAAAATAAGAAAGGGGGATGTTCAAGTTTTAACAGCTGATGAGATGAAAAAGCTGGTGGAAAACAGTGGTGTTGAAGTGGCTTTCAAGGAAATCGATGTGGTTACTACAGGCACCTTTGGAGCCATGTGTTCTTCAGGCGCCATAATAAACATTGGGCATTCAGATCCGCCCATTAAAATTCAAAATGCATGGATAAACGATGTCCCGGTTTGCCATCCGGGTGCAGCTGTAGATTTGTACATCGGTGCAACAATGATGTCGGAAACAAGGCCTTTTGAATATGGAGGAGGTCATGTAATAGAGGATCTGATAAGCGGTAAAGAGGTGGAGTTGCGAGCTACCGCATACGGAACTGATTGTTACCCGAGGACAAGACTTAGAACAATGATAACTAAGGATGATTTAAACCAGTTTTACCTAGTAAACTTCAGAAATTGCTATCAGAGGTATGTCTGTGCGGTTAACAGCCGAGACGAAACCATATACACCTACATGGGCAAGCTGCTGCCGAAATTCGGAAACGCAACATTTTCAGGATCTGGAGAACTTAACCCATTAATGAACGACCCAGACTATGAAACTATAGGAATCGGAACGCGGATATTCATCGGTGGAACACAAGGTTACGTTATAGGCGAAGGGACGCAGCATGATCCTAAAAATATGCAAGGAACTCTGATGGTTCGAGGCGACTGTAAAAAGATGGACACCAGATTCATTAGGGGAGCATGCTTCACTAAGTATGGAACAACCCTTTATGTTGGCATAGGCATACCAATACCGATTCTCAACTTTGAACTCGCCAAGAAAACCGCTATAAAGGATGAGGATATTAAAGTGCCAATTATAGATTACGGTGTCCCCTCCAGGACCCGCCCTCAGTTAGGCGTTACAAACTATAGTGATTTAAAATCCGGCTCGATATATGTAAACGATAAGAAGGTTAAAGTTAGCCCACTTTCAAGCTTAAAGACAGCAAAAGAGATTGCGGAAACTCTAAAACGCTGGATTCAAGAAGGTCTGTTTTACCTGACGGAACCTGTTGAAAAACTCCCAAGGGATACGGTTTATAAGCACTTGAAATACAGTGAAGAAACAATTTTAGTTAGAAGCATAGCCCACCCGGCAACTACATGTTTGGAAAACGAAGACGTAAAAGAGGTTGCAAAGCGCATAATTAACAATTCAGTCAACCATGTGGTTGTAGTTGATCAACAAGGAAAACTACAGGGCATAGTAACATCATGGGACATAACTAAGGCTGTTGCTGAGGGAAAAACGGAATTAACAGAGATAATAACCAGAAAAGTCGTAACTGCACGGATGGACGAGCCGATAGAAGCAGCCTCAAGAAAAATGTTTCAACATCAAATATCCGCCCTTCCAGTCATAGATAATGAACGCAGAGTTCTAGGCATAGTGACCTCTGAAGATATAGCCAAACTTTTAGGGAGGAAACAGAATGGTTAGAATTCTACTAAGATTTCCGGAGAAAATAGTAGATCAGCCAATAATATCTCAAGTAGTGCTACAGAACAGTGTGCACTTGAACATTTTAGCCGCGCATGTCAACTCCCACGGTGGAGAGGTTTTGGTGGAGATACCATCAAAAGAGGATGCTCGGAAGGCGGTTAAAGCCTTCAAGGAACACGGGGTTATAGTTGCATTCCCCAAGCTGGTGGGGGTGGATGAGGAAAAATGTCTCCATTGCGGTGCTTGTTACTCGCTGTGTCCAGTAGGAGCCATAATAATCAAAGATGACTTTTCAGTATCATTTGACAGAGAGAAATGCATAGGCAGTTCTTGCGGACAATGCGTTGACGCTTGCCCGACTAGAGCGATAATATTAACCAGAGAAATGGATCTTATGGAGCTGGAAAATGAAAAAAGAAACTCTCGTTAAAAGAAAGTTTCGCTTTAAGGAAACTAATTGCACCCTAATATCGGATAGTGAAGAGGCCATTAACGCAGCGATCTCCTCAATTAAGGAGAACAGAGAAGAGCTTGAGGAATATGTAAATGAACACCCGGAATTTCTTTATTCATTAAGTCCAGTTCATACCAGAAAAGGATCAAGAATTGTGGAAATGATGGCTGACTACGCGAGAAAAGTGAATGTAGGACCTATGGCGGCTGTCGCAGGTGTCCTAGCAGATCTGGCTGTTGAGGCAATGTTACATGCTGGAAGTCATGTTGCGGTTGTTGAAAATGGAGGAGAGGTCTCCGCAGTGTCAAACGTACCAGTAGACGTGGCCCTTATAGCAGGGAACCATCCACTCTCAAAAGTTTTAGGTTTTAGACTAACCAGTTTCCCTATAGGAGTGGCTACAAGCTCAGCGCTTTTCAGCCACGCCTTAAGCTTGGGAGAAGCAGAAGTCGTGACAATTTTCGCGATAAATGCTGGGTTAGCTGATGCTGCCGCCACAGCGATTGGAAATATGGTTAAAGGTGATAATCCGAAATTTGCCGTTGAAAAGGCGGTCAAAAAAGCCATGTGTATAGATGGAGTTAAAGGCGTCTTCATAGTATACAGAGACTTCGTTGGAAAAGGCGGTCAAATTCCAGAGATCATAAAGATAAAGGATTCCTTATTTTAGGCCTCGTCTAACTTAAACTCTTCATGTATTGCCTGTACAGCAGTCTTGGCATCGGCTTCTTTTACGACAAAGGATATGTTAAGCTCAGATGATCCTTGTGCGATCATACGCACGTTTATTCCCTTTCGGGCAACAGCAGTGAAGATTCGAGAGGCAATTCCAGGGGTATTCTTCATTCCGGCGCCAACCGCAGATATTATGCAAACATCGTCTTCTGCGGTTATTTCTCTAATAAGCCCTCTACCCAAAAGAGCTACCTCTAAGGCATTAACTGCCCTGTCGAGAGCTCTTCTTCGTATGGCAATCGAAATGTTGGCTTCTGAAGCACCTTGTGATATCATTAAAATGTTGATGCCGTTCTTCCCGAGGACTTCGAAAACTTTTGCAGCTGTTCCAGGAGCTCCTATCATGGAAGCCCCGCTTAACGTTATAACGCCTATGTCTTTCAGGAGAGTCACGGCTTTTACTGTAGTTCCTGGTTTTATCCGCATCTCCCTAACCAGCATTGTGCCGGGAGATGCCGGGTTGAAAATGTTTTTAATTCGTACAACAGTTTGTTTGTCCATGATTGGTTCAAGAGCTCGTGGATGCATAGCCTTAGCTCCGAAAACAGCCATTTCAAGTGCTTCCTCGAAAGATATCTCTTGAATTGTCTTTGCGTTCGGGACAATTTTCGGGTCAGCCGTCATCAACCCGTCCACATCAGTCCATATCCAAATCTCATCAGCTTCTATTGCAGCTCCAATTATTGTAGCGGTGTAGTCTGAACCTCCTCTGCCCAGCGTTGTTATTACACCCTCCTGGGTTGCGGCGATAAACCCTGTTATCACAGGAATTACGTTTTTTTCAAGGAGAGGTGACAAGCGCTCTTTTACCTGATGCTCGGTAACATTCATAAGCGGTGAAGCTTCTCCGAAATTGGAGTCTGTTACTATACCTGCATCTGCACCAGTTAAATATTTGGCTTCAAATCCGAGACATTTAACTGCACCATAAATTATTGGAGTGGATAGTCTTTCACCAAAGGATAAAATGTAGTCTCGGGATCTTGGGGTAAGTTCTCCAATGTAAATTATTCCAGTTAACACTTTTTCAAGTTCATTAACGGTTTCTGTTATTAATTCGTGTACCTCTTTTCTTACAGAGGGGATCTCTAACGATTCAGAGGCAAGGTTTAGGTGTTTTTCGAGGATCTCCTGCTTGAAGGGCTTTATGAAGTTTCTATCTCTTCTTTCCGCGAGTTCAGCAGCTTCTATAAGCTTTTCAGTAACTCCATCTAAAGCTGAGACAACCGCGACAACTTTGTGGCCAAGTTTCAAGTTGGAGGTTATTAGCGATGCAACACGCCGCACATTTTCTCTTCCAGTTACAGATGTACCGCCGAATTTCATCACTATTTTCATCGGATCACCTAAATTTCGAGCCAAACACGCGCAGCTAACTTCTGTTTTATATCCAGCAAATCCCTCAATATAGCGCTGGCGGTTTCAACTCCACCAGCTCCTCGCCCTATCAAGGTCTGTTCGCCGGCAAATTCTGAAACAAAAGTCACTGCATTAAAAGTTCCACTAACGGCTAAGGGATCGTCCTTAGATATTCTCGTAGGTTTCACCTCAAGCTTGTCGCTTATTGACCCGATAAGCTTCACAGTGCAGCCTTCCTTTTCAGCCGACTCAATATCTTTCCTCGTTATGTTTCGAATTCCCCGAATATTTACATCCTTAAGAGTAACCTTTTTGCCCATAACCCAGTTCGCAAGAATGACAATTTTACATGCAGCGTCAAATCCGTCAATGTCCATTGATGGATCCGCCTCCGCATACCCCAAGTCCTGCGCTTTCTTCAGCGCTTGTTCAAATGAAGCTCCCCGTTCAGCCATCTCTGTGAGTATAAAATTCGTGGTTCCGTTAAGTATACCTTTTATTGAGAGTATCCTATCGCCGAAGAGACATCTTTTTGCAAACTCCAGAAAAGGTGTTCCAGCGCCGACAGACCCGCTGAATCTGAAGTATACCCTATTGTGTTCCGCCAGTTCTGTTAAGACCGGCATGGCGAGAGCCAGCGGTCCTTTATTTGAAGTGACTACGTGCTTTCCATTTCTAAAGGCAGCTTTTATGTATGACAGCGCGGGTTCTCCATCCTTAATGTTTGTAGGTGAAGCCTCAATGAGGGCTTCAGCCTCCATGGACTCTATTATCTCAAGTGCGGACATGTTCGATTTGCCGAACTTGCTGTCAGCAGCCACTGTGCCTTTCTCCCGCTTATAAAGCAAAAGCCTTTCCAGCTCAAGCCCTTTCGGGTTTACCGCAGCTCCTCCTCTATCCACAACAGCTACAATTCTAGGGCGAAAACCGTAATTATTGAGCAGCTCTGCCCGTCTGTTTATTAATATCCTTGTCAAACTTTGACCGACAACACCATATCCGATTAAAATTATCCTCAACAACAGCACCCCTAAGCTAATTAGATAGTTATGGATGAGAGACCCAAAATTTTCTCTATGGATCCCATGTTTGCATCAATCTCATATGGTTTCTCGCAAGATTTAACCACAGTGTCAGGATCTTTGAGGCCGTGCCCAGTCGTAACGCAAACCACAACCTCGTCCTGACTTATTTCCCCGTAACTGAGCAATTTTTTGAGGCCAGCAATGGATGAGGCACTAGCAGGCTCGACGAATATGCCTTCGTGTCTGGCAAGCATCTTCTGAGCTTCTAAGATTTCTTGGTCAGTAACAGTCTCCGCTGTTCCGCCGGAATCCTTTATAGCCCTTAAGGCTTTCTTCCAGCTGACCGGGGAGCCTATTCTTATCGCACTAGCGATTGTCTCGGGCTTCTCTATAGGCATAATAAAGTCCTTCCCCTTCTTCACAGCCATAGCGATCGGCGCCGCCCCTTCAGCCTGGATGCCTGTCATTTTTGGAAGACCATTTATCATGTCAAGTTTGTAAAACTCTGCAAAACCTTTCCAAATAGCGCTTATGTTTCCGGCATTACCCACAGGTACAATTACCCTGTCGGGAACTCGCCCGTTCAACTGATCGCAGATCTCGTACGCTATAGTCTTCTGCCCCTCTAACCTGAATGGATTAATGGAGTTTAGAAGGTAAATCTCCTTATGCTCTTCTGAAAGTTTGATAACCATTCTTAATGCTTGATCAAAGTTACCGCGTATTTGAACAACTTTTGCGCCGTAAATCATTGCTTGCGCCAATTTTCCATAAGCAATGCCGCCTGAAGGTATCAGAATCATACAAGATAGCCCGGCTTTAGCGGCATATGCCGCTAATGATGCAGAGGTATTTCCTGTCGAGGCGCACGCTACTATTTTGACTCCAAGTTCCACTGCCTTGCTCACACCCACTGTCATCCCCCTGTCCTTGAAGGAACCAGTGGGATTCTCGCCCTCATTTTTCACGTAGAGATTCTTAATTCCTAAGACGTTTCCCAATTTTCGACATAGATAAAGCCCGGTTCCTCCTTCATTTAGCGATATAATTTTTGATGGATCATCAATGGGCATAAAGTCACGATAACGCCAAACCGACAGAGGTAAGCTCTTCCAGGAACTCTTCTTCAGTTTATCCCTCAGCAGGTCATATTCGTATCTAATTTCAAGAATGTCGCCACATTTACAAGTATAAACTATTTCATTAACAGGATATTTTCTTCCGCAGGATATGCATGCTTGATATGGCACTTATCTCGCCTCCAACAGGCTAACTCCTTTTCCAGGTCTTGTGGGAAATACTTCCGCATCCAATCCAGCCCTTTTAAATCCATCTTTCATAGCTTCAGCTACATCAAGCGGAGAAGTTTGGTTTTCATCAATTACAGCAATGATTGAGGGACCTGCACCGCTTATAGCAACACCACATGCACCCGCTTTTAAAGCTGCATCTTTAACAAACGAATACCCAGGGATCATGGAAGCTCTTACAGGTTCAACGATCGCATCAGACATTGAACCCCCAATAAGCTTGACATCACCAACAGCGAATCCGACAGCAAGAGAGGCCGCATGTCCTACATTATGCCTAACTTTATCCATGGAAACCATCGTAGGCAATATTGATCTGGCTTTCTCAGTCTTTTTAGGTGTTGGAGGAACTTTAGGCACAGCTACACATAAACCTAAGTTTGGCGGAGTTTTCAAGGGAACTATCTGAGGAGGCTCATAAGACTTTATGATAACAAAGCCGCCATAAATGGCGGCAGAAACATTATCAGCGTGTTCGAAGCCTGCGGAAGCTACCTCTCCTTTTGCTGATAGGCGCACAAGTTGTTTGTTCTCTAAATTCAGATTAAACATTATGTTCAGACCAAAAGCAACAGCAGCAGCTGAAGCTGCACTACTACCAAGCCCAACGCCTGGTGGAATACCTTTATCAATCCTGATAAGTACACCAGTTTCCAGTGAGAATTCCTTTATCATCTGCTCTGCTACAACACCAGCTGTGTTCATGCCAGGATCCAGAGGGATTAAGTCTGAGAATGCCCCATTAACTTCGATTCTAATAGTGCCATTTGACGCAGGAACCAAAGTAACCTTGTCGTAGGGCTCTTCTAAAGCCATACCAAAAACATCAAAGCCTGGGCCTAGGTTAGCAGTTGTGGCCGGAGCCTTCACAACAACTTTGCTTAGACTGGGTGACAAGATTCATCACACCTACAGAGGAGCGCTTAAGATAAGAATAAGGCTGTTAAATTTAAGCTAAGCGAAAATTGTTAATTCCCAAGTTTACCAATTTGCAGTTTAGGCAAAATATGCGTGTTACTTGCTAATACCACTCCATGATACTCTTGTAGTGATTTTATAGTGAAGCTCCTCTCTCTGATGCGCTCTATAGCCCTGACGGCGGCTTGAGCTGCCGCCACCGTAGTTATATATGGCACCTTGTACTCGACCGCTGCCCGTCTAATCTGGAAATCATCATCTCTAGGTCCTTTACCCTTTGGGACATTTATTATAAGATGAATTTTACCGGACTTTATGTAATCAACGATGTGTGGTCTTCCCTCGCTGACTTTCGGAACAATTTCGGTATTAATACCCATGGCTATCAAAGTTTCAGCCGTTCCCCGTGTTGCTAAAATCTTGAACCCGAGTTCAGAAAGCCTTCTGGCAACAGGGACTACGCGAAGTTTCTCTTCATCTTTAACGCTTATAAACACGTTTCCACTCATGGGCAAATTTGTTTCAGCAGCTAATTCTGCCTTGTAGTAAGCCATCCCGAAGTCATGGTTCATTCCCATAACCTCCCCTGTGGATTTCATTTCAGGTCCTAGAACAACATCAACTCCTGGAAGTTTTGCAAAGGGGAACACTGCCTCTTTAACAGCTACGTGATCTACTTTCACGCTTTCTCCTTTGATTCCGAGTTCGTGTAGTTTACGTCCAACCATAACCTTGGCTGCAATCTTTGCTAATGGAACTCCTGTGGCCTTACTTACAAAGGGCACAGTTCTTGAGGCACGTGGATTAACTTCAAGTACATAAACGGTTCCATTTTTCACGGCGAATTGAATGTTTATTAGTCCAATCACATTAAGTTCCTTAGCTAATTTACGCGTGTAGTCTATCATTGTATCTACTATTTTTTTGCTAAGACTGAACGGTGGTAAGACGCATGCTGCATCTCCGGAATGGACCCCCGCCTGTTCAATGTGTTCCATGACCCCACCTATGTATACAGCCTCACCGTCGCAAACAGCATCTATCTCTGTTTCAATAGCATCTTCCAAAAACTTATCTATAAGGACTGGATGTTCAGGAGAGACCTCTATCGCTTCACTCATGAATCTAACGAGAGTTTCCTCGTCATAAATTATGTCCATAGCTCTTCCACCTAACACGTAAGATGGACGAATGAGCACCGGGTAACCTAGCTTTTTAGCAACCTCTTTCGCAACTTCAATGCTCATAGCAGTTCCATTTGGAGGTTGAGGGATTCCAAGTTTTTCAACGATCTCCGCGAATCTCTTTCTGTCTTCAGCCTTGTCTATACTATCAGGAGATGTACCCAGTATTCTAACGCCCTGCTTTTCCAGAGGGATAGCCAAGTTAAGCGGAGTTTGCCCGCCAAATTGAACGATAACGCCTTCGGGTTTTTCACGCTCAATTATGTTCATTACATCTTCAAAAGTCAAAGGCTCAAAATACAGCTTATCCGAGGTATCGAAGTCTGTGCTGACAGTTTCAGGGTTGCAATTCACCATTATTGTTTCATAGCCTTCCTCTTTAAACGCCTTAACGGCATGGACGCAGCAATAGTCGAATTCTATTCCCTGCCCGATTCTATTGGGCCCGGACCCAAGTATCACAATCTTTTTCTTCCCTGTATCTCTTACTTCATCCTCTTCTTCATAGCATGAGTAATAATAAGGAGTTTCTGCCTCGAATTCTGCAGCGCAAGTGTCAACCATCTTATAGGTTGGGATTATCCCCATTTTCTTGCGCAACTTCCTCACCGTGAGCTCATCCGTTCTTAGGAGATAAGCTATTTGCTTATCAGAGAACCCCAGTCTCTTTGCCTTCCGTAAAATCTCCTTAGTTATGGTCTCAACAGTATATTTTACAAGTTCCTCTTCCATTTGAACTATGTTTTGAATCTTATAGAGAAACCACTTGTCGATTTTCGTCAATTCGTATATTTCATCTATGCTCATACCCTGTTTTATGGCCTGTCTTAAGTAGAAAAACCGTTTATGAGTGGGAATTCTAAGGTAGTCTCTCAGAGTCTTTACATCAGGTGTAGGTTCTTCTTTACCGTCAGCACCTAATCCGTAACGCCCTATTTCCAAAGAACGTATAGCTTTCTGCAAAGCCTCCTCGAAGGTTCTCCCAATGGCCATTACTTCGCCAACGGATTTCATTTGTGTTGCCAATGTTTTATCTGCCTCTGGAAACTTGTCGAAAGGCCATCGGGGAACTTTAACTACCACATAATCTATCGTCGGTTCGAAGGAGGCAGGAGTCTTCTTTGTAATGTCGTTCGGTATCTCATCCAATGTTAATCCAACGGCTAGTTTTGCCGCAATTTTTGCTATGGGGAAGCCTGTTGCTTTTGAGGCTAGAGCTGAGCTTCTAGAAACTCGCGGGTTGATTTCTATAGCCACGAATCGGCCATTTTCAGGGTGAACCGCAAACTGTATATTAGAGCCGCCTGTCTCAACGCCTACGGCCCGTATTATCTTTATAGCTGCATCCCTTAAAACTTGATATTCCTTGTCCGTCAGGGTCTGGGCGGGTGCAACTGTAATGCTGTCACCGGTGTGAATGCCCATTGGATCCATGTTTTCTATTGAGCATATTATTACCACGTTGTCTGCCGAGTCCCTCATGACCTCAAGTTCATATTCTTTCCAGCCGATAACCGACTCCTCAATTAGAACTTGGCCTATACGGCTATGGGTCAGCCCCTTGGACACTATCTGAACGAGTTCTTCCTTGTTATAAGCTATGCCTCCACCGGTACCTCCAAGGGTAAAAGCAGGCCTTATGATGGCAGGGTAACCTATTTCCTCAACGATCTTCAATGCTTCTTCGACAGAGTAGGCAGGGGCGCTTTTAGGTACAGGAATACCTATTTTTTCCATTGTTTCCTTAAAAAGTAATCTATCTTCACCGCGTTTTATAGCCTCAAGTTTCGCCCCAATTAGCTCCACACCATATTTATCCAGAATTCCCTTTTCAGCTAGTTCTGCAGCCAGGTTTAACCCTGTTTGCCCTCCGAGTGTTGGAAGTAACGCGTCGGGGTGTTCTCTCTTTATTATTTCCGTAAGTACTTCAACGGTCAGTGGTTCAATGTAGACTCTATCCGCCATCTCCGGATCAGTCATTATGGTAGCCGGATTGGAGTTCACGAGCACTACTTCATAGCCCTCTTCCCTCAGCGCCTTACATGCCTGGCTTCCAGAATAGTCAAATTCACATGCTTGCCCTATCACTATAGGTCCTGAACCGATTATCAGAATCTTCCGGATATCTTGTCTCTTAGGCATACTATGTAAACTCCCTCATGGTCTTAGCGAAATCCTCAAAGAAGAAATATGTATCATGCGGGCCGGGTCCTGCCTCCGGATGATATTGAACGGCCTTTATGGGTAGTTCCCTATGCTTAACACCTTCCACAGTATGATCGTTTAAGTTGATCTGCGTTAACAATAAACCAGCATCCTTAAGAGAGTCCTTATCAACAGCAAATCCATGATTCTGGGTTGATATGAAAACACGTCCCGTTTCAAAATCCTTTACTGGCTGGTTTGCGCCTCTATGACCGAATTTCAACTTATAGGTCTTTGCACCTAAAGCTAGGGATATTATCTGATGCCCAAGGCAAATGCCGTACAAAACAACTTTTCCGGCTAATTTCTTTGCAGTTTCGATGGTTTCTTTAACTCTCACAGGGTCGCCAGGGCCGTTAGAGATAAGCACTCCGTCAGGATCATATTTAAGAATATCATCCGCAGGAGTATTGTATGGAACCATTATTATGTTCGCAAAATTTTTCAGTAGACGGATTATACTCCACTTTACTCCACAGTCAACTAAAACAACGGTTAAATCGCATCCCGTTTCTATAATCTCATGCCTATTAATGCATACCTTTGGCACGAGGTCGAGTTCAGTGATTGCAGGCTGGTTTTTCGTTTTCTCAATCAGGTCGCGGATATTCAGTTCATCCTTCCCTTCGTAGACCACCAAAGTGCTTTTCATCGTTCCGTAAATTCTTGTCTTTTTAGTAAGCATTCTAGTATCCACGCCCTGAATGCCTGGAATGCCATATTCTTCCAGAAGATCAGTTAGGGGTTTTTCGGAACGCCAGTTACTCGGGGTTTCACAGATTTCTCTAACCACGAAGCCTTCTACTTTTATCCCATCTGATTCAAAGTCTTCTTTACATACTCCATAGTTACCGATAAGGGGATAAGTCATCATCAAAATTTGTCCTGCATATGAGGGATCCGTTAGGTCCTCCACATAACCTGTCATTCCCGTGTTGAAGACTAGCTCACCTTGAGCGACACCAGCGGCCCCAAAACCCTCGCCAAAGAAGAAAGAGCCATCCTCTAACACAAGAACTGCCTTTTTATGGGTGCTTTTATTCAACGATCTTAGACCCTCCTCACCTAGAGGGTTCAAATTTTTAAATCTTTCGGGGGCTTAACCTCAGAAGATAAGTGGGATTTTACGATTGAATCTAGTTTCTTGAAGGTTTTTCTAAGTTTACGACTCATCATGATGAGGTCAAGTTTTGCTGAAGCTAAAATTTCTTTGCGATTATTGATCATTCTTTCAACCTCAGTTGGCGAAGGGCCTCCGCGGACGTTGTAATTTTCAACGATTTTCGCCAGATCCAAAGCACTTGCCAGGTCTTCATTTTTAACATTCAATTGTAAACCAAATTTTTCTGCGGCTTTATTTAGAAGCTCTGCGTTTACATTATTAAGGGGCAATCTATTGGCAAGCAATTCCCTCACCATAAAGCCAACAATTTTGTGGGATGTCCTAAAAGGGACTTTGTATTTTCTGACGAGCATATTTGCAAGTTCCGTGGCTGCTATGAAAGTGTAGCGATCCTTGACAAGGGATTCTTTGTTAACATTTAAACCTGCAATGAGGCTAGAGAGCATCTCAGAAGATTTCTTGAGAAGTTGTAAGGATTCCCATAAACACGGGGTGACTTCTTGGAAGTCTAAGTTATAACCTGATGGAAGAGCCTTCAACATGGAAAAGGACGAAGTAAAGTTGCCAAGAATTCGGCTCATCCTTGCACGAATAACCTCAAGAAGATCAGGATTCTTTTTTTGAGGCATTATGCTGCTAGTTGATGAGAATTCATCTGGAAGCTCAATTAAACTGAGATCTAATGATCCAAAGAGTATTAAGTCCTGAGCTAAACGACTTATGTCAATGGATGTCACCGCGAGGGCGGCTATCGTTTCAATTATAAAATCTCGACTTCCGACAGCATCTAATGAGTTTTCTATAATTCCTTCAAACCCTAAAAGCTCAGCAACAAATTCCCTGTTTATTGGGAAGCTTGAAGTCGCAAGGGCTCCGGCGCCCATTGGGCATAGATTAACTCGGTTATAGATTTCCTTAAACCGTTGTATATCTCTGCTGAGGCAGTCGAAAAAGGACAGAAGGTAATGTGCGAAAGTTATGGGTTGAGCGGGTTGCATATGAGTATATCCTGGAAATATTGTGGCGACATGGTTTCTAGCAAGTTCAAGGAGAGCATCTTGAAGATTAATGATGGATTTTATTACACTAATTATTTCTTCGCGAAGTTCCATTCTAATGGCTGTTGCAACTTGGTCGTTTCGACTTTTTGCAATGTGAAGGTTGCCGCCTATTTCTGGACCGCATAGTTCTAAAACTTTCTCTTCTAAAAGCATATGGAAGTCTTCCACTGGACCACGGGATTTAATTTTTGGTTTTATTTGGTTAAGTGATTGTAGAAGCTTGATTCCGACATGTTGTTCGATTATTTTTTGCTCCATTAGCATTACTACGTGAACTTGGTTTATTTTTATAACAGCCCAAGCTAGTCTTCGGTCGCTTTGAAAGGAAGAAGTGAATTTGACTACTTCTTCTTTTACTTTGGGAAGCCTTCCTCCTTGTAGAAGTTTAGACATTTCTTCCG
>JAWCTJ010000019.1:0-17382 GCA_038868255.1 Bathyarchaeia archaeon | reverse complement strand
AGGCAAAATAATCAAAGGATACGGAATAACAGCTGCACTTCTAATAGAAAATGGAATTAAAGTATTTTCCGAGGAGGAAGTATAGAAGGTTATTTACGCGCTAAAGTCTTGTAAAGGAGTATAGGTAGCCAACCGCAAATAATCATTACAGTCCCAGGAAAAGCAGCTACATCAATGTTAAGCATCACAGTTTCAAATATAAAAAATGAGAAGCCCATAGCCGCCGCTGACAGGAGCGCTGTATTCAAACCGAATTTTTTAAGGGTTTGCAACGCTATGAGACCGGCGAAAAAGAAGTCGCCCAGCCCGAGGGACATATAAAGAACCCCTTTCGGAGTTAAAATTTGTGGAATTGTAGGCATAGTTATTAAGACTGGAAGCTTAAGGCTGGAAACATGCGTAGCTGCTGAAACCATGGTTCTGGTAATAAGAACCAACAAGATATCCACAACTGTTAAAAGGGCAGTAAAGACCAGAGTCGATTTCCATGTAAAGAGATTTCCAACATAAAGTATTATCATAACAGCGAATATGATGCCGTAAACATTTAACAAGTAGAGATCCCAAATTGCTGTACCACCATAGAAAAGATATAGCGTCAAAAATAGGGCTGGAGGTAAAACAGCCAAATACCAACGTTTGTCGGCAACAACCTGACGCCTCACGTAAAATAGGGCCAGAGTTGAAAAGCCACATAGAACATAGAGGGCTAAGGTTCCGCAGACGAAAGTGTCGTTTAGTCCATAGACCCAAATACTGGCGGTAGCAGCTGAAAAACTTATTATAGCGAAGGTTGCACAGAAAATCGCCGCTGCTTTGGCTCGAACGCCTGATAGTATGTAGGTAAAAGTGAACATGAGAAGAGAGTAAGCAAACAGGAACACTGTTGTAACAGCCATTTTTGGGATTAGCACTATTACGGAAATCATTACCGCAATAGTCGCGACAAATATAACTACGTCACGTATGCCTAATTCCTTATCCTCAAACGTCGTCCTCAGCTTATCTTCAATCCTTCTATTCAGAAGCATAGCAACTATGGTGACAGCGAAAAGTGTGACGGGCATCGTAATGTCGAAATACATGACCATAAATATGGAAGCGGGACATTTAAGCCTTTAAACATCAAAAAGCCATGCTCAATACAGCCAGAGAAATCAACAGCGCCTCCTCCGTCCGCACGGTTTCAGTTTTCTGGTCTGGAACCACGTTAATAACGAAGTCCATAATACTTTCAAGCTTCAAACCCTCCTTACTAACAATCGCATGTAATCCCTGTGCGGGTGCTCCGAAAGCTATTAGAATGGTCTTCGCTTCCTGCCATCTATTGCGAATCATGCCTTTTAATCTATTAAAGGGAACACCGTACTTTGATGTTGCAATTTTCAGGTCAAATCTCCGATCTTTAACAAGCATCCCAAGCGAGTTACCCCACGCAGTTACAGTATAGCCCCAATAATCAGGGATCTCCTGGCGATCTGCAACCTTTGCCACTACATGCTCATTTATAGCTACAATTTTAACCGTCACTCTTCTGCCTAAGGTAAGGTGGGCATTAGGCACTAATGCAGGTTTTTCAACACCTATGTCCACAACCACGCCTTTACGGGTATCTGAGATAACTACTCCATCACGGTATTCACCTACTTTTAGTTCGTTCACTCGGCGGGTTAGCGGGTGATGCGGAGTCCTTAGTGGCGGAAGAATCCCAGCATAACGTAGTTCAGGGCTTAATCTAAAGAGTTTTTTCCTAAGATACTGAGGGGTCTCCATATAACTGAGCAGGGCGGCAATGAGATTTATGTCCCTTCCCTGATTAGCCTCTGGGTCATCCCTATAAATTATTATTTCATCAACACCGAAAATTGCGGCAGCACGACCTATCAATCCAACTTTAGAGGTTTTTTCGCGCAGATGGGGGGTATCTGAAACTACAGATGCGGGAATAGCTATTGAAATATTCTTACCTTTCAACATTTTCCTCACATAATTTCTTTGCGGATACATGCTAAAAGCCTTAAGCCTAATCAATATAGTATATTTTAGGAGATTGGGCACTTGTACAGAGAAATCATCTTAGATAAAATAGATGAAATTAGAAGAGTTGACAAAAGCAATATGCTCTCCTTCTGCATGGATGCCCCCAAACATTATGAAAAAGCCGCTGAAATGGCTGAAAATATTGTTATAGAATATTCCCGACCAAAAACAATCATTGTATCCGGAATGGGCGGTTCCGCCATAGGAGGAGAACTCCTTAAGGACTGGGCATGGAGTGAACTCGCTGTTCCAGTAGAGGTCTGTAGAGGTTATAGTCTCCCCGCATATGTTAAAAAAAGCACCTTAGTCTTCATTATAAGCTACTCAGGGGAAACAGAGGAAACACTCAGCACCCTCCTTGAAGCAATCCAAAGAAACTGCATGATTATCTGCATAAGCTCAGGCGGTATTCTTGCCAACCTCGCTGAGAAAATGAACTTGCCTATCCTGAAAGTTCCCGCCGGAATACCTCCACGTGCCGCCCTGCCGTATCTATTTATTCCAATGTTAGTTTTCATGGATAAGCTTGATCTCGCCTCAGATGTTGAAGGTGAAATCTCTGAGGCTGTGAGCATTATGAGGAAAACATGTATGGAAAATTCGCCTGAAACTCCATTAAAGGAGAACTTCTCAAAGGAGTTGGCCTTAGGAATTAACGGAACCGTGCCTGTGATTTATGGTTTTGGGTTTTATCGTTCAGTTGTACAGCGTTTTAAACAACAGTTTAATGAGAATAGTAAGATCCCGGCCAAATATGAGATCTTCCCGGAACTAAATCATAATGAAGTAGTTGGCTGGGAAGGCGCGGGGGGTATCGCAAAATATTTCTCGGCGATAATAATTCGAGACAAAGAAGAAGGCGAAGAGATACGAAGTCGAATTGAAGCGACTAAGAAAGCCGTGTTAAAGGATCTAGCGGGAATCTATGAGATTTGGAGCAGAGGTGAGAGTAGGCTTGCCAAGATGCTTTCAATATTACTCGTCGGAGATTTCGTAAGCGTTTACCTAGCCATACTACGCGGCGTAGATCCTACACCCGTAAAAACGATAGACCTTATCAAAAAGGACTTGGAGGATGCAGGTATAAAACATAGAATCGTGGAGAAATTGAAAAGGCTTGCTGATCGGCGCTGCACTAAGAAGTGAACTTAGCGAAAAGCTCTTCAGCCTCTTCCAACGGCAGTAGCTTCGGCGGATTTTTAAAGGCATAAGCACATATAGGAAGTACTGCACCGCCTATTTTCCGGTTTAGAGCTATTTTAACAGCTCTTATAACGTCAAACAGAACTGACCCAGCGTTAGGAGCATCCACCGTTGAAAGCCTTATGTCAATTCGCATAGGTGCACCGTAGAAGTACCACCCTTTTATCCAGAAGTAGCTGTCACGTCTGTTCTGTAGAAAATCCACGTAATCCGTTGAACCGGCGACAACTTCAGCCTCATAGGGCAATGAAGCCTTAACCGTTTTTGTTTTTATGGATCTTTTTAAATCACGTGTTCTATCAAGCGTTTCCAGAGATTCTGTACCCCCACCAACGTCAAGCTGATAAGTTTCAGTGATGCGTACACCGCATTTCGAGAAAAGTTGAAGTAGAACCTTGTGCATGGTTGTTGCACCCACCTGGTCAATAAGATCATCGCCCACGATCGGCAGCCCAGCCTTTTCAAACAATTCCGCCCAAGAGGTATTACTTGCTATACTGGCGGGTGTCGCGTTAATGAAGGCACATCCTGCCTTTAGCGATTGCTCTGCATACCACTCTGAAGCCTTTACCGCGCCGCTTGGAAGCAGGTTAATCACAATCTCCGCGTCACTATCTTCCAAAACCTTTGCCACGTTGGCTTCCGGCAGGTCGCTAACGCGTATAACATGCTTCGTATATTCGCCGATTCCGTCAAAAACTGGACCTTTCTGCACGGTTACACCGGACATTGGAGGGTCAAGTATTTTGGAAACATTGTTCGGTGGGGCAAAAATGGCTTCGGAAAGATCTCTCCCAACTTTTCTATCGTCAACGTCAAAAGCAGCTACAATTTTTATATCTCTAGGATGGAAGCCTCCCAAAAAGAGTTTGCGTATCCCACAGCACCTCTCATCATTAACATTACAGTAGTAACGTATACCTTGAACAAGGGCGGAAGCGCAGTTTCCAACGCCCACAAGGGCAACTTTTATCTCAGCCAGCTTCTACACCACCGTTTTGGAATTCCTTTTTATACGCTCCTATTTATAGAATTCTACTGCAAAGTGAATTATTGCCGAAAAGTCAACTACCGATGTGCCGCTGCATCAATACTTGAAAAAGATTCTTAAAGGTTTATTATCAAGAAAATCTAAAGCCTCTTTACTAGCCACCCTATTAAGAGGCTAAAGACGCATGAAAAACAATACAAAAACCACAGATAAGTTCACAATCATCAATGAGTTAGCTCGACGTCGAGGTTTCTTCTGGCAAGCCTATGAAATTTATGGAGGGGTCAGCGGCTTCGTAACTTATGGGGCGTTAGGCGCAAAGCTGAAACAGAAAATTGAGAACAAAGTCAGAGAGATCTTCTCTAAGGCTGGAATCATAGAGATAGAGGCGCCCATAATAGCCCCTGCCAAAGTTTTCGAGGCCTCAGGGCATGTGGAAAACTTTAAAGAACCCATGGTTGAGTGCCTCAAATGCAAGAGGAAGATACGCGCGGATCATCTACTTCAAGATGCATTAAAAATAAGCTCCTCAGAAACAGAAAAGCTCAGTTTGGAAGGAATTAAGGAAGTTATAGATAAAAACGGTGTCAAATGCCCAGACTGCGGGGGAAATTTAAGCGAGCCCAGATACTTCTTAACCATGTTCACAACCACTATAGGTCCTTATTCAGACGCTATTGGTTACGGGCGGCCTGAGGCGGCTCAAGGCATCTTCGTAGAGTTCAAACGCCTTTACGAGTTAGCTAGAGAGAAACTTCCCTTCGGCGTTATGCAAATTGGACATGCTCTTAGAAATGAAATTTCGCCTAGGCAGGGCCTTATAAGGCTTAGAGAATTCACGATAATAGATATCGAGTTCTTCTTCGACCCTGAAGATCCTCAATGTCACATGATGAAGGATATCGAGAATGACAGGCTAAGGTTATTGTTAGCTGAAACTAGACTGCGCGGATCAGAGGCCATTACAGAGGTCACTGTTGGGGAGGCGCTGAGTAAGGAATACATTAAAGTGCCTTGGCAGGCGGCTTTCATGGCCTTAGCTAAAAGGCTTCTAGTGGAGTTGGGTGTTCCGGAAGATAAACAGCGATTTATAGAGAAGCTTCCCTGGGAACGTGCCCATTACTCGCGACAAAGCTTTGACCAGGAAGTTTATGTTGACCGCTGGGGCTGGATCGAGGTTTCTGGCCATGCGTACAGGACAGACTATGATTTGAAACGCCACATGCAATTCAGCGGTGTTGACATGAAAGTGTTTAAAGAATATGATCGCCCAATTGAGGTGGAAAGAAAAGTTCTTAAGCCGCAGATGGCAAGGCTTGGACCTAAATTCAAAAATGAAACGCAGAAGATCGCTGAAATGCTTTCAGAAGTCAACCCGGAGGAGTTTGAGGCCTCCATCAAGGAAAGAGGCTATTACATGCTGGGCAACTACAAAATTCTACCAGAACACGTTGAAGTAGCCGTGGAAAGAGTTAAGGAGACTGGAAAACGCTTCGTACCCCATGTAACTGAACCAAGTTTCGGCTCAGACAGGCTCGTTTATGTGGCTCTTGAGTATGCTTACAAGATAAAGGATGACAGAGTGATTCTAAGTTTCCCAAGAGACATTGCACCAATTCAGATCGGCGTCTACCCCTTGGTAAGTAAAGACGGGTTGCCTGAGAAGGCACAGCAACTGAAACAGATGCTCATAAACGAGGGCTTTACCGTTGAGTATGATGAGGCAGGCTCAATTGGGAGAAGATATGCAAGGGCTGATGAGACAGGGATACCGCTTGGAATAACAATAGATTATGAAACACTGAAGGATGACACTGTGACCCTCCGCGATCGTGACACATGGAAACAGGTTAGAAATCGCATTGATGCCCTTCCAGATCTGTTACATAAGTACTTCCGAATGAAAATCAACTTTAGTGATCTGGGCAAACCGGTCTAAACCCTTCCTTCGCTACCTTTTTTAATATAATCTGACAGTGTATGCATAGGGCGAGAGACGTCAATTACTGTGGCGGGAAGAGGCTTGGTGCTTCCGGCAGAGACTGAAGAAAGAGTGAAGCTTAGAGCGTTAAACCTTTGCCAAGAGCACCTAAGGAAGGTTTTAGATTTAGCGAGGAAAATTCCGCAGATGATCGAGTGCTTTGTAGCTAATGATAAGGCTAAGGCTAGGCAAATCTACAATGAAATAACTCTTGGCGAAGCTGAAGTGGATAATATAAGAAGGTTAATTTCGAAGGAGCTTGCCGAGATAGGCGCCATACTGCTGAGCAGAGAGGACTTCCTCAGATTTGCCAATTTAACCGGAGAAATCGCAGACTTTGCCGAGGGACTTGCTTTTCGGCTACTTAAGATAATGGAGCATAACTGGAACGTATCATCCGACATAAAGAATGATCTTCTAAAGCTTTCTGAGGCTGTATTTGACACGGTGATTAAACTCAGAGAGGTGATGCTTGTACTGAGCTATGGATCTTCAAAAGCCCTAGAGAAAGCAAGCGAAGTTGAGGTTGCCGAACAGACAGTGGACGAGCTTTATCGCACCTTAGACATGAAACTGCTTAACAGCAAACTTGAACTTCCAGCGCTCCTGCTTCTTAGGGATGTTATACAGTTGTTGGAGGACTCAGCTGATAAGGCTGAAGACGCCGCTGATGCCGCAAGAATCCTATCTTTCATAATGTGAAGGACCTAAAATGAGCAAGAAAGTAACTGTGGAGCTTATAGAAAACTTTCTTGTGGTTTGGAACCCGCAGGAGGGTTCTGAACTTTACAGGACAGGTTTTTATGGCAAACCTTTAGGGATACCTAAGCCGAAGGCGCCGGAGTTCAATGTTCCATTGATTCTTGATCTTATGGAGGGCTTGTACTTAGCTGAGAAGGGCGTTATAGAGGTTTATGAAGGGATAGATGGCAAAAAAGTAAGCCTAAAAAAACTACGACAAAGGGCAAGAAAATTGTATGAAGAGTTCGATGACAAATACGCTGTTTACAAGGATCTTCGGGAAAACGGGTTAGTGGTTACGCCAGGGATAAAGTTTGGGTGTGATTTTGCAGTCTACAAATATGGACCTGGACTCGAACATGCACCATACATGGTTTCGGTTAAAAAGTCCACGTCGGAGATATCGGCGACGGAAATTGTTAAGGCTGGCAGGCTTGCGACAACGGTTCGGAAGAGATTCATAGTAGCTGTTCCAGACTTGGAAAAGGATAGGATAAGGTATTTGATGTTCAAATGGTTTAAGGCATAACAGATTGCTTTTACATTAAAGTTTGGTTTTCGAATTCACCCTCAACATGCTGGTGCGGGTAGATTTTAGTTGCAGTCAGCGATGACCCTGCACCTATAACAACGTCATCGGCAACCACTGAAACTGAGACAATTCTGGTGGGTTTAAAGCAGCTTGAGTTAACTGTTACATGCCGGCCTATTATGCTGTCCCGCACCTCCGCTTTTTCGCCAATTATGGATCGGTCCATAACAGCGGAATTCTCTATAACCGCACCTCGCTCTATCTTTGTGTAATTGTCTATACATGAGTTAATTATCTTGGCTCCGTCCTCTATCCTGCAGTGACGCCCGATAAGCACTGACCCCTGAACATATATTCGCCCGCCTTTAATCTTTGTTATTATTTCTTTTCTTCGCCTCCTAGCTTCAGGGCTTTCTCCCTGGATCCATATCCTGGCGTCATCAGATATTCTTCCACCGAAGTCTGTCAGGTATGAGCATTTTCCATCAAGTAGGTCCCGCATGGCCTCCAGATATCTTGATGGAGTGCCTACATCGTACCATATGCCCCTCATGACATAACCATACACAGGTCTTCCAGTTTCCACAATGTACGGGAGGAAGTCGTAGCCAAAATCCAATCGATTTCTCTCTTTCATGATGCGTTTGACACCTTTTTCTCTGAACACCTTTCTCACTTCTGGTGAAAGTAGGTATAGGCCAGCATTGGCGAGTTTTGAATGGGCTTCTTCGGGTTTTGGCTTTTCAATGAACCTTTTAACGCGGCCATCTCCGCTTAATTCAGCTATTCCGAAGCCCCTGACATCTTTCACCTCCCTAAGCGCGATTGTTACAGCTGCTTCCTTTTCATAGTGGAAATTTACAAGTTCTTTAAGATCTATATCGAATATATTATCACCCTGCACGGTAAAAACGGGATTTCTCACATGATAGTAATCCATGTTTATTCTAACCGAGTCTGCGCTTCCAAGATCATCCACGTTTGGCTGATACTTTATGTGCACCCGCGGACTTATACCGTAGCGCGCAGAAAAGCCATAGCCTGACTCAAAGTAGTCATATAGATCTCGATAGTTACGATATCCCTTGACCCCGAAAATGAAGTTTCTTATACCCTGATGCGCCAGAGCCAAAATAGAAAACTCTATTAATGGCCTGTTTAGCAGTCGTAAACAAGCTTTGCTTGTTTCAGCTGTTAATGGAAGAAGCCTTTGGGCTCTTCCTCCAACAGGAATCATGACCATCATATCTTCGAAGGCGTAACTGTACGGCAAAACTTCACCAGCTCACATTTGGTTTATGAAGAGTAAGTGTATTAAAGTTTACAATGCAATATAAATGCTTGACAGCAAATGGAAAAGATTAAAGGTTTCCTCCGGATGGTCCGCCCCATAAACTGTGCAATGATGGGATTCGCCGTTCTAGTAGGCGCCTTACTTACAAACTCGCAGGCGCTTTGGATTTCCTGGCGGAATATAACCTTCGGATTTTTAACGGGCTTCTTACTTACAGCAGCTTCCATGGTGGTGAATGATTACTATGACAGGGAAATAGACGCTATAAACGAACCGACTCGACCCATACCCAGCGGATTGATAAAGCCTGAGGAGGCGCTGACCTTTGCCTTAATTTTATCAATTTTAGGCTTGACCACGGCGTTTCTGACTAATATCAGTAATCTCGCATGTTTTACAGCAGCTTTATTCTTCTTGATTGTCTCAGTAACATATGTTACAGTCGGTAAGAAAACAGGTCTTCCAGGCAATTTCCTAGTTAGCCTGTGTGTTTCAGCACCGTTTATATATGGTAGTTTAACCATCGCCGATGAAGTTTTGTTGAAAATATGGATTTTCGTAGTCATGGTTTTTTTATCAAACACTGGCAGAGAAATAACTAAAGGAATAGTGGATATCGAGGGGGACAGGGCGAGAGGTGTTAAAACAATCGCAGTGCGCCGCGGAGCAAGAAATGCCGGGATCATCGCTGTATTATTCTACTTGGCTGCAGTAGCGCTTTCGCCATTGCCGTGGCTTTGGAGGCTTGTGAATATATGGTATGTTCCCCCAGTGGCTTTAACGGATTTAGGACTTATCGCTTCTTCTATAATGCTCTTAAGAGATCAGTCACGAGAAAATGCAAGAAAAGTGAAGAAGCAAGTTTTGGCATGGTTCTTGATAGGGCTTATAGCTTTCGCTGTAGGAGGGTTAAGTTGAACTTTAGAATCAATATGGCTGTTCCAGAAGTTGGAATTATAAGCAATGAGTGCTGTTCTTAATGGTTGTGGATCGCTGTTGAGCAGCATAGACGAGCAGCAACTGGAGTATGTTCTCAGGGGTAAGGCCTGGAAAGTTTATTGGCTTCTGCTGAAGAACGGCCGCCCCATGAGCGTTCGGGAAGTGCAAAGATCCCTAAACTTCAGCAGCCCAAGTGTAGCACAGCATCATCTTGAGCAGCTATGCGATATAGGTCTGGTTAGAAAGCAGGAAACAGGTGGACAATATATTCTGGTCAATGAGGTTAAGATCGGTGTGCTCCGCCATTTCGTTAAGCTTGGAAGACTTCTATTTCCAAGATACTTTTTCTATGCAGTTTTCTTCACAGTTTCATACATGATTTACATCCTATTTTTCCTCCAGGAACTCACAAATGAAAGCTTATTCATCATGATTTTCGGCGTCATAGTTATAGCCATCATGTGGTATGAGGCTGTGCGAGTATGGTCAATGAAGCCGTTCTAGAGACTGGGAGCACTTGTACTAAAAATTAGGATAAAATAAGCGGGAAGCCCACCTTATTATCGTGTGGGAAAGCCATGCAGCGGGAAATAAAAAGGCGAATTCCAATATATGGATTAGCCGCCGTCCTCCTAGCCATAATGCTAGGCACATTAGTATATAACATACAAATTAGATCTCCTGAGAAAGCTCCGGAGACACAAACAACAGAAGAGCAGGTTAACATCCAACCAGCCGCTCAACTTTTAAAAACATTCGCATCATACGATGAGCTTAGAGCCTTCCTGATAACAAACTGCAAAACACAAGGAGCCATTCCGTTTCTCGGACCTCTAGACATAGGAGTTTTCGGGTTAAGAACTACAAAAGGAGGGGTTGCTGAAGTTCCTGCGCCCACGCTGGAGGTGGGCGTTGACTATTCAACGACAAATGTTCAGGTTGTCGGGGTTGACGAGGCTGATGTTGTTAAAACGGATGGAGAATACATATATCTAATAGCCAACAACAGCATCTTCATCGTTAAGGCCTATCCGCCTAGAGAAGCCAAAGTGATCTCGACTATCAATTTTGAAAACGCCTATCTTGCAGGGCTCTTCATAAACGCGGACAGCAGTAGACTAGTAGTCCTCGGAAGCAAATATGCGGCTACGCTCCCAACGATTAGATTCTTTAGCGTAGACGTTAAAACGTTCGTTTATATCTACGACATAAGGGAAAAAGCTAACCCCACATTAAAAAGGAACTTCACCATGAGCGGCAGCTACTTTAGCTCGAGAATGATTGGGGACTATGTCTACGCAGTCATAAGCCAGCCAGCTTACATAATCTTCGACACAGTTATACTTCCAAAAATATATGGCAAAGATGGAATAAAAGAGATAGAAGCATCAAAAATCTACTATTCAAATGTTTCTGAGGATTACTATGCATACACAACAGTTGCCGCCTTAAACGTTTTAGATGACGCTGAAAAGCCTAACACATTAACAATACTGATGGGATCAACCAGCAACATGTACGTCTCACCTGAAAATGTGTACATAACTTTCCATGAGAAACCGGAGGAAACAATGATCTACAGGATACGAATAGATAAGGGAGAACTTGGCATAGATGCTAAGGGCACAGTTCGCGGACGGGAGCTGAACCAGTTCTCAATGGATGAACATAACGGCTATTTCAGAATAGCCACTACAACCTGGAAGAATGAGGTAACACAGAATAACGTGTACATACTTGATATGAAGTTGAATGTTGTTGGAAAACTTGAAAACATAGCTACAAACGAAACCATAGATTCGGCAAGATTCATGGGTAATCGATGTTACCTTACAACATCCATCGCGCGCAAGGATCCTTTCTTCGTGATTGATGTCAGCGATCCCAGATCGCCGAAGGTTTTGGGATACCTAAAGATTCCAGGGTTTACAAGGTACCTACATCCCTACGACGATGAACATGTAATAGGTGTGGGCATGAACGAAGATAACAAAGTTAAGATATCAATCTTTGATGTAACAAACGTTAGCAACCCCATCGAATTAGAGCAATACATTGTGGAAGGAAAATGGACATATACAACGGTTCTAGAAGACCATAAAGCCTTCTTGTTCAGTAAAGAGAAAGAGCTGCTTGCCATGCCCGTATACATATCTGATCAGATTAGAGGATTAACCTGGCAGGGCATCTATGTGTTCAAAATAACACCGGACTATGAGTTGACTCTAAAGGGACGAATCACACATTCAGAGAAGGATCCATGGGACTCAAACTATCACGTGAGAAGAGCACTGTACATTGACGATGTGTTGTATGCGCTGTCTGAAAAGCAAATGAGCATTCACAACATTATAGACTTGTCGTTAATGAATTCCATAACCCTATTCTAGCGGGTTATTCCTCAGCGGGTTCTATGTGGACAGTTACCGCTGTTTCCATAACCCTCTTCTTAACATTGTTTTCGATTTCAGATGCAATTCTATGGGCCTCTTCTATGGTTGTACGTCCTTTAAAGCAACATTCCAGGTTGATATAACGTCTTCCACCAGTAACATATGTGGTTAAGCCTTTAAGGCTGAGAATGCCCTGAAAACCTCTTATGGCTTCATGTACCGCCTGTTGGATTTCTTTTTCCCCTGCAATTGGGCCTCTCATCTTATCTTCTAAGGGTTCCATGTGTACGGTCACATGCTCAATATTGCCTATTGCCTTCTTCAGTTTTCGCTCTATTTTTTCCGCCACTTTATGGGCATCTTGAACTGACCGGCTGGAGTCAACGCGTGCATGCAATGTGACATAAAGTTTGCCGTTTGCATGAGTAACATTTACTTCATGGACATCCTTCACACCTTTAACCTCCCAGGCAAGTTTCTCTATAAGATGCTCTATCATCATTTCTCGTTCTAAAGGTTCCACATGCACCACAACATGGACGGGCTCAAAGCACCCCTTCAGTCTGTCTTCTATTTTTGAGGCGAGAGCATGGCTTTCATCGAAGCTCAGGTATTCCGGAGCTTGAACTGCAACTTCTACGAATATTTTATTCCCAGCTCTTCTAACTTTAAGGGCTGTTATCTTAGAAACTCCTTCGGTGGAGGTGATCTCCCTTCGAACTTTTTCTACAATGTCTATTGAAACCGCATCGCTTAACTCCATTCCGCTTGTCCAAGCCAATTTGATGCTTAAATATCCGATGGCGATGCTTAGTATGATTGAGGCTAATGCATCTGAAACTTGAAATCCGATTATTGCGAACCCGAAGCCTAAAAGCGCCACAATAGTTGAGCCTAGATCCGCTATTGCATGATAGAACCCTGCCTTAATAGTCACGCTATCCTTTACAGGCTTATGTAATATCCCAACCCTTAGAATATCTATACATATGGTGTAGGCTATTGCCGCAAAACCAGCGAATTTCCATTCTTGAACGATGTACAGCTCATTTCGAATAATTCTAAGAATCGACTCTAATGCAAGGAAAGCGGCGGTTCCGAGGAGAATTATTCCGCCAACGAAGCCGCCTAGAGACTCGATCTTCTCATGCCCATACATGTGCTCTTCGTCTGGGGGTTTCATAGAAGCTCTGGTTGTCAATAAAAGGATGAACATCGTTGTGGCATCAAGTAATGCATGGACGCCGTCGCTTGCAATTGCTAGGCTTCCAACAAGTAATCCCAAAGAAACTTCCACAAAGACAACGCTAAATATTGCAATTGTGGATATTAGAAGAGTTCTAATCTTACCTTCCCCATCGCTCATTAAACACATTGTTTTCGACGCGGGATTTAAGAGTTATGAAGCATCATGTAAAAACCTAACAAAAAATTTAAAATCATGCTGGCTTATGTTATGTGGGTATCAAACGTGCAGGGTGAATGCTTTAACAAAGTTTAACTTTGCCTGGGAAAACGTCAACCGCTGGAGCACTGTTACGGTAGAATTATCTGAAGGGGGCTTTGCATTATGAGCATTAGTGAAATTTTGGATGGAAAACTCACCGGGAAAGAGGTTGAAATAAAGGGTTGGCTTGTCAACAAACGCTCAAGCGGCGGAGTACAGTTTCTCATAATAAGAGACGGAACAGGACTTATCCAGGCCACGGTCCACAAGAACGAGGTTGCCCCTGAAATTTTCGAGGAAGCTAAGAAATTAACACAAGAGTCGTCTCTTACAATCAAGGGTACTGTAGTGGAGGACAAACGGGCACCTGGAGGCTACGAGGTTAGAATAAGCGAATTAAAAATTGTTCATTTGGCACTTGGAGACTATCCACTGGCTAAAAAGGAGCACGGAATAGACTTCCTGCTGAATCATAGACAACTTTGGATTAGAAGCCCAAGGCAGATGGCGATACTTAGGATAAGAGCGGAGATAATAAAAGCCTGCAGAGACTTCCTTGACGACAGAGGCTTCATTCTCACGGATGCACCTATTTTTACGCCATCGGCTGTAGAGGGAACAACAACATTATTCGAGGTCCCATACTTTGGAGATAAAGCCTACCTCACCCAGAGCGGACAGTTATATGTCGAGGCGACGATAGCAACTTTTGGAAAAACCTACTGCTTCGGGCCAACATTCAGAGCTGAAAAGTCTAAGACACCGAGGCACCTTACAGAGTTTTGGATGGTGGAGCCGGAGATGGCATTCTGCGGTTTTGAAGAAAACCTCAAATTGCAGGAGGAAATGGTCACTTACATCGTTAAAACTGTGCTTGATAAAAGGCGAAGAGAGCTGGAAATTTTAAAGAGAGACATAAAGCCGCTTCAGAAAGTTGAGTTGCCCTTTGAGCGTATATCCTACACGGAAGCTGTTGAAATGCTGCAGAAAGCAGGTTTCCAAATAGAGTGGGGTGAGGACCTTGGGGCACCACATGAAAGATACATATCATTACAATTTGAAAAGCCCGTGTTCGTCCACAGATACCCTGCTAAGGCTAAGGCATTCTACATGCAACCAGATCCTGAGGATCCCAGGGTTGTGCTGTGCGCGGATCTAATGGCGCCTGAGGGTTACGGCGAAATAATCGGTGGAAGCCAAAGAATTCATGATCTGGAACTTATTGAGCAAAGAATAGAAGAGTTCGGACTACCTAAAGAGGCCTATGAGTGGTATCTAGACCTTAGAAGATACGGTTCAGTGCCACACTCTGGGTTTGGGCTTGGAATAGAAAGAACGGTCATGTGGATTTGCAAGCTCAAGCACATACGTGAAGCCATACCGTTTCCGAGAACAATAACTAGGGTGTACCCCTAGAAAACCTTCAAAAAAAGTAATCGAATGAAAAGATAAAAGGAAATTATTTAGATTCTAGCGCGGACTTTATGGTTTCATAAGCCTTTTTCGCTTCCTCGATGGCGACGCCATCTTCCAGCGTGGTTACGTCGCCCATCGTTGCGCCTTCAACTACAGCCCTAAGCAGCCGCCTCATTATTTTACCGCTTCTGGTCTTCGGTACAGCTTCTACAAAGGCGATTATGGCGTCTGATGCAACTATGGGGCCTATTGTGGCTCGAAGGTACTTCTTCAGCTCATTTTCAAATTCTGGACTAGGCGAGAAACTCTTCTTAAGCACTGTGAAGATTACCGGCACCTGCCCCTTCACAGGATCAGCTTTACCTATACAGGCTGCCTCAGCCACTGCTGGATGCCTAGCAAGGGCTGATTCCACCTCGGCAGTGCCTATCCTATGCCCCGCAACTTTGATGACGTCGTCAGCTCTCCCCAATACCCATATGTATCCATCTTGGTCTTTAACAGCGAAGTCTCCCGTGTAGAAGTACATTTTACCTTTGAACCTTGACCAGTACGCGTCGATGTATCTTTGCGGGTTCTTGTATAGAGTTTCAAGCATTCCAGGCCATGGTGAGGTTATCACGAAGTATCCTCTTACGCCTGGCGGACATGGATTACCGTCATCGTCAACGACGTCCACGCGGACGCCAGGTATAGAATAACCGTTGGTTCCAGGCTTTAGCGGGAAAATTTTTCCAAGACCTGGGAAATGTCCCGTTATTATATGGCCTGTCTCAGTCATCCACCATGCGCTTGAGGCTACGATGTCTTCTCTGCCCAGGTTTTTGAAGTACCATAGGAAGGCTTCTGGATTTATCGGTTCACCTACTGTGTGAACAATCCTTAGCGTTGAGAGGTCATGTTTCTTAACGTACTCTTCAGGGAACCTCATCAGCATTCGTATCGCCGTAGGCGCCGTGTAGAACACTGTCACCCCGTATCTCTCTATGATGCTCCACCATCTGTCAGGCTCGGGATAATCTGGACTACCCTCGTAGATTACTGTCGTCAGCCCGGTTATAAGTGGCCCATATACCACATAGGAGTGCCCTGTGATCCAGCCAACGTCAGCCGTGCACCAGAAGATGTCATCTTCCTTGGCGTCGAACAGCATTTTCATGGTTGCGTATAATCCTACTGCATAACCGCCTACAGAGTGTTGTACTGCTTTAGGCGTTCCAGTTGTCCCCGACGTGTAAAGTATGAATGAAGCATCTGATTCATTCTGCTTTTCAACTGGTATGTAGGCGTTTGCAGGCACATTTGCCGTTAGTTCATGGTGCCACATATCCCTGTCCGGATTCCATGCTATTTCGTTTCCGGCTCTTCTAACAACTATGACCTTCTCTATCTTTAGTCCTTCTTTTTCGCAGATTTTTACAGCTTCGTCAACTATTGACTTGAGGTTTACAATTTTGCCTCTTCTATAGAAACCATCAGCGGTTACAATTATCCTTGAACCGCTGTCTATAACTCGGCTTGCCAAGGACTCAGCACTGAAGCCGCTGAAGACAACACTGTGCTCTGCGCCTAGTCGCTGAACCGCAAGCATATAGAAGGGCAGCTCCGGAATCATGGGTAAGTAGAAGGTTAAAATTTCGCCCTTCCTGACGCCTAACTTCTCCTTTAGAGCGTAGCTTATGATGTTGGATGCTCTAAACAGGTCGTAATAGGTGAACTTTCTAACCTCTTTTGGCTGTTGCAGGGTTTCATCCCAGGGCTCACCTTCCCATATTAATGCCAGCTTGTTCTTTCTTCCCTTCTCGACTTGCCAGTCGGTAGCTAAATAGGCTAGGTTCGTTTCTCCGCCTACAAACCATCTGTAGAAAGGCGGCTTGCTGTCATCCAGAACTTTACTCCATTTCTTTAACCAGAAAAGCTCATTTGCCCATTTTGCCCACCATTGCTCCATGGCTTCTTTACTAACCAAAGTGCTTGTATGAAATTTTTTGAATTCTTCCTTGTCCCAAACCTTATCCTTCCAGCTGGGGGGAATTATGTCTCCTTCAAAAAACTCTCTATAGGCTTCTACGCTTTGAGCCATAACTTCTCAGTCCCCTATAGAATCCGGAAGAAAGTAGCTATGTGGGATATATTGTTTACGTTATTTTTGAATAATTATACTACAATCAACAGAGAAGAAATAAGGGATATTGTATGGTTTTGTCAACGCCATTTCCATACTTTTCTGCCCATTAGAAGTTCTGGGAATATGAATAGTCCCCAGCTTGCAACCATTATTACATATGCAAGGTCGGTTATGCTTAGGCCAGTTAAGTGGAACAGCTGCTGAGTTACTGGCATATAAGTTATTCCAAGGGTTAGAATTATCGAGGCAAAGTCTGCTATCACAAAGAACTTGTTCT
>JAWCTJ010000018.1:0-17696 GCA_038868255.1 Bathyarchaeia archaeon | reverse complement strand
CGCTGAGGGAATATTGGGTCAATTGTGGGCTGTGGAAAATTATATTTTGGTGTTGTTGCTATAGTGTATTGTTCAATCACCAAGATTCACCAATAGCCAATTGTTTAGGGAAGGCATATTTAAATGTTGTGCATGAACAAGATGCACAATTCAACAAACAATAAGGTGAAAAATTGACAGAACAACCTAAAAAACCACCAATTCAACTAAAAATGAGGGTTGGTGAAATAGAATTCGAAATACAGTGCCAAGAAGACCAGTTGCAAACAGCCGTAGACAAAATCTTATCCTCAATAACCCAAAAACTAAAAGAAGTATCCACAGCAGCAACAGAAAAAACTACGCTCCCGCCAAGGGCAGAAACATGCAAAGGCGTAATCCAAAAACTATGGGAAGAAGGCTGGTTTTCAACACCAAAAACCCTGAGCGAGGTTCACAGCGAAATGGCAAAACGCGGATTCCACTACGACCGTACAGCAGTAGCCCACGCCTTGATAGACCTAGTAAAAGACGGCATCCTCAGCAGAGACGGAAAACCCCGAAGATATCAATACGCCCAAAAAAGGCCACCATCTTAACCTTGAATATTCTATATTGATGTTGCAAGACCAGATAGTTATTTGGAACTGGCCTCGTATTGCGGAAGCCATGGGAGGGAATGGTTAAAGAGGCTGAGAGTAGTATAAGTCATCCAAATATAAGCATGCTAAAGAATTATAAACTTGAATGCGTCTTTTCCGTTTCTCTAAGGGTGATTTCTTTGAAGGTTTTATTTGTCTGCTCAGGTAATGCTTGCCGGAGTCCTTTAGCTGAAGCATTATTACGGAAACTTAGGCCTGACTGGATTGTAGACTCCGCTGGAGTGCGCATAGTTATCCCTGTTGATGAAGAGATTAGAGAGTTTCTAAGAGCCGAGGACGCAGAAGAGTTCCTAAAAGATGGCCCGGAAACCCTTGACAGTAAGAGGCTTATGGATTATGACCTAATAGTAGCAATGGAGGAAGTACACAAAAATTACATTATAGAACGTTTTCCTCAACTTAGAAATAAGATTGTTGTCTGGAATATTCCTGATCCATATTTCATGGAAAAAGAGGCCGCATGGAAGGTTTATGAACAAATTAAGATTAAAGTTATCGAATTAGCAAGTTCAAGTCAAACATAAGGACTCTTTATTCAATAATCACTTCAGGTATCGCAATCTAAGGAGAACTTCAAATTTTAAATAGTGAGCAATGTAAAAGGGGCAGATTCTTTGTCTAAATGAAGATAACTATGGCTATACATTCTGTGATGGCTGCAATCAGCTACCTATGTGCGGTGTGCATTTCCATGTAAAAGACGATACTGTTGTGCGAGTTGAACCTTGGCCAAGTTTCTCGCCTCATCACTATGCGTGAAAGCATATTCACTGCCACAGGTGAGGCATCATCCGGAAAGGCTCCTTTATCCCATCAAGAGAACTAGGCCAAAAATGCTGATGATCCATGCTGGACTAGGATTTCATAGGACGAGCTTACGAAACAATAGTTTCGAGACTTAAGGAGATAAGGAACAAGTATGGCGCTGAATCCGTCATTTTTTATGTAGGTAATCCCTAAGGAGCCCCGCGCAGCTGTCCAGAGACTATGCTATACTTTCAGCTCGCCAAACTATGCAACTGAGAGTTCAACATGCCGAAGGGCTGCTGAACTTGCCGAGATCATAACCTATGGCTTGCCAGTGTTATGAAACACGCCTTCATCGCAAACAAGGTTATGTATCATTTGGGGAAGTAACCCTGCTTGGTCCCAGCATTTCATTATGCCTTGGTTGTTAGCGGCAAAAAAGCAGGGTGTCAAATTCATTATTGTTGATCCGAGAAAAACTATGACCGTGGATAAACCTGCTGACATGCACTTACGCGTGAGACCTGCATCAGATGGCACCCTTGCGCTAGCAATTATAAACGTCATGATAAGAGAAAACCTCTATGATGATGTGTTCGTTGAAAAATGGGTCTACGGCTTTGAGGAGCTGAAAAGGTATGCGAAAAACTTTACTCCTGAAGAGGCTGAACGACTCACATGGGTTCCACGCTGTCCAAAACCATCGTGCCGTACTTTCACTCATGGCTTTAACGGGCTGCATCGACGTGCCCGGCGGAGTCTCAAACTCGCGAGTATCAGGAGGCCGTCAGAAAACTTGGAATTCGCCGTTGCCATAGACTACTTCTATAGGCCTTGGATCCATGACTACGTGGACATTATACTGCCCGCTGCCACCTGTGTGGAGAGACGCGTCCCATTCGCATTTTTCGGCAGAAAAATCTATGGACGAAAAGTTGTTAAGCCTCTTGGGGAATGCAAAGAGGACTGGCAGAATGCATATTCGATGTAAAGAAGTTTGCCGCCTCGAATTTTTAAGTAGTTGTCGGGCTTGATTGAATTAGCTCTCTGTGCACCTTGATTATCTGTTTAAGGAGCTTTGATCGGCATTCCCTAACTTTAACGTTTGGCGGTGTCTTCGCCACCACAATAACTATATAGTATTTCTTGTCGCTCTGCTCTTCAACATAGGTCTTAAAGTCATCTAATTCCCTGCTTAGGGCTTGCTGAAGCTTCTCAAGAACCATGTCCGGGTCATACTCTACAGGAAATTCATATCTAACTCTAACTGTTTTCGGTTCTTCCTTTTCCTCCATCACCACACTGCTTGTGAAAGCCATGTTGTTAGGGATTTTCACTATTTCCCCACTATCTGACAGAATTTTAGTGTGGAGTAGTCCAACCTCTATCACAACACCCCTCAATGTTGGCATGATTTCATCGCGGCTGAACATTTTATATCCTGGAAGCGTCACCGGGGAAAGCGGCAGGCCACCTGAAATCTTAACCTCGGTTCCAGGCTTAAGAAATCCTGTTCCAAGAATAATTAAGCCTGCAAACAGATTCGCAAGGATCGGCTGTAGCCCCAAGCCTATTACAAGCCCGGAAACCGTAGCACCGGCAACCGCGCTAATGCCTGTTACCTCAAAAACCGCCAGAACCATAAGGCCAAGCGTAATGTAGCCGACGACGAGGATGACGTTCCTAACAAGGTATACTTCCTTGCCCAGGTGCTTAAGCCTCTTAGTTATAACCGAAGCCATTAACTCCAGAAATAAGGCTCCGAACACTATGATCGTTAATGCCCTGATTATGTTAAAGTAGGTTAAGTATGCCTCGCGTATTTCATCAGGTAGAATTCTTGTATAAGTAGGCATCCAGAGCGCAAAGAGTATTGAGATGGCAAGAATGAAGTAGAACAGTTTCCGCGGAATTTTCAAAGGGTTCTCCCAGCTGTACATCACACTTATACGGCTGTAGAGCATAAAAAGGAAGCGTTCAAGATGTAAAAGAAAAAACAATAAGCTGTGCATGGTTGCATATTACCCCGCATCGGTGATTGTATGAAACCCATCTTCGTTATTGAGCATCTTGAGTCCGAACTGGGTAGATGGTTATTCTATGAATATGCTCATGCCTCAAAGATTGTAGGAAAGGAAAGGCTGTTATTCACGAATGTTAAAGTGAAAAAGGAAGCCTTAAAACTCAAAAAGCTCGGCGGTGTCGAAGAAAGAACAGCCGCAGATATCTTCACTCCTGACAAGGTTATAATATTGGATCCAAGAGCAGAGCATCCGCTTAAGCCAGATGATTTCTGGAGCATAGAAGCCATCATCATCGGGGGTATACTGGGCGATCATCCTCCTAAGGGGCGAACATTCAGTCTCATTACTAGTAGATTCTTAAGCGCTGCTGCCAGAAATATCGGCAGATATCAATTTTCCATAGACGGCGCTGTATATGTGGCAAAGCTTGTAAGTCAAGGAATCCGGCTGGAGCAGATACCGATCAAAAGAGGATTGCGGATAAGGCTAAATGATTATGCTGAAGTTTATTTACCCTATGCATATCCCCTGCAGGATGGGCAACCGGTGATAAGCAGAAAACTTATCTCCTATCTACGATCTGAACAAATAGTTAGGGATGAGGAAGAACTTATTAAATCCTAAGCTATAATCCAAGTTTAGCCTTGATCTTTGGAAGCCATTCTCTTTTCAATTGAATTATGCCGAAGGTTGTTATGCGGTAGCCGCCTTCACCAGTTTTCTCCACAATTTCGCTCTTAACAAGTTCGCCGAGGCGTGTGCTTGTTATCTTCGGGTTTTTGCTGAGCTTCAATTGTAACTCCTCCCTTGTCATGACGTCTGACTTAAGCATTCCAAGCCTATACCCCAAATGTGCAGCCAACAAATGCAGCGTTAGTGTTTCGTTGTCTGTGAGCTTCTCTTTAGGAACAAGCAGGTGTGGCATGTTGTCGGCAAAGCCGATTATTCCCTTAAAGTCCCCGACGAGCTCCTGTAGATCCACGTTTAGAACCAGCGCCTTCGAAAGCTCAAATGTGGGAATGAAATCGCTGAAAAGGCGGTTTATGGCTTTCCAGACATCCTCCACGTTGCCAGAGAAGGTTTTCTCGACATCGCCGTACTTCACGTGAACCGTTATTTTCGCTTCACTCAAGCTGTCTTCCCTCTAAGCCTAGCCAGAACTTCATCCTCTATCCATCTTTCACCCTGGATTGTTAACTTGAATTCAGGCTTTTTAGGATCTGGCTTGAAAACTTGTCCTCGGCGTGTCATCTCATTTAGACGCGCTGGAACCATGCATTTTATGCCACTTGACTCCAGAAGTTTCTGAATCTGAGCTGCAGTGTTCTGCCTGTTCTCTGAAGCATACAGAATAAGCCCAATAGCCTCGTAATGCGTAAGCTTCTCCCGCGTGATCAACACGGGCCCCTCTGTGGTGAACTCCATTATGCCCTTCAACTGAGAAGTTGTTGATGAGACTAGCTTGCTGGATACGAGCGTGGAAATGTTATCTATGAAGTCCTTTGGAAAACTTTCAAGTAGGCTTAAAATTTCCTGGGAATTTGCTCCTTCAACAACTATCTCGCCGAATGAAGTTTTAAATCTAACCTCAACTTTCCCCATGCGCTCCCCCCTCAGCTATAACCTCTTTCTCAGCGAGGATGTAAACATAACCCTTATCCGTTTTCCAGCGTCTAACCCTGCCCTCCTTCACAAGCCTCAAAAGTTCCTGGGACAAGGTGCTCCCGGAGTAGCGTATCTCGTTTGCTTCAAGTGCATCCTTAAGCTCCACAAGGGTTCTCGGCCGCCACTTCCCCCAGTCGCTTTCCAAAACCTTCAGCAACGCCTCACCGCAGCCCTCGATCTTAGGCAGCTTCGGATATTTCTCCGCAGCCATCTCCTTAACTGTGGCGGCGATGGTTTTAACAGAAACCGCGGAGACTGCTGGTTTCAAGTAATTTAAAGCTTTACTAAAGCTGGGCATAAGGCTGGGCAATTCCCTTATGGTTTCCAAGACCTCCTCCCTAGAACCCCTAACCTCCACCTCATACTCGCCAACTTTAACTCTGAGAGTGAACTCTTTTCCCGCTGTCTCCAACTTTATCCCACAAATATAAATGATATGTTTCCCTTTTAGAATTTGCGTGGCTCCTAATATTTCGCCTACCAGAATATCAGTTTTTAACAGCTATCCTCTACTCGATGATGCACGGATGATGAAATGAATAGGCGTGGAATAGGAATCTGGCTTTCAAGCTTTTTAACAGCCTTAGCCACAGCGCACTTATTAGATGCCGCGAATGTCATATTATACAATACTCAAGCTTTCATGCTACGCCTATACCCATTGTCAAGCGAAACCGTTCAGGCAATAAATCCCCATTCATACCTCATATTAAGCGCTCATGCAGCAGTCATATTTTGGGGCATAACCTGTATTACGGTCTTTAAAAGCCCAATTGAAAAATTCTTAAGCAACATTATATCGGAAGCCAAGAAGGAAAACACCTTCGAAAACCGGATCCTCGAAAGTAGAGGCGAAATATTAGACGCCATAAACGAGACAGTAGAGTTAAGCCACGCCTTGATATCCCAAATTCGCGACATAATATGCAGCGTAAGAGCTGAAGTGAAAGAATTACGGAACATACGGGAGACGATTGAGAAAATGGAGAACGAGATAATCCAGGTTAAGGCTGAACTAAAAAGTCTCAGAGCTTCTGCAGTTTCCTTCTGATTATTTCACCTACAAGATCAGCATTAGCTCTGCCTCTAACTTCCCTCATAACAATGCCCATTATTAGGCCGAAAGCCTTCCCACCACTTTTATCCATTAGGCTCTTTTTGGACACTATTGCTCTGTCAATTATTTCTTCAAGCTCCTCCCTTGATAAAGTGCTTAAACCCAAGGCATCAATGGCTTCTTTAAGGCTTCGTCCCTCATTCCTTGAAAGCCAAGCCGCCACATCCTGAAGAGCCTCCTTAGCCAGTTCACCTGCCCCCACAGCCCTAAACATTTCCTTTATAAGGCTTTCAGATAACCTCTCAACAGGGGCTCCTTCACGTTTCAGCGCCTTAATACTCTCAGTTAAAAATGCAGCTACAGTCGTCGGCGAAACTTTGCTTTCATTCACAATGGTTTCGAAGAGCTCAGCAACCCCTGCATCAATAACCTGTGCTGCCAGCTTTTGGTTTAAACCGTAATCTTTAATCAGACGCTGCAGCTTTTGTTCCGGCAGTTCTGGAAGACCAGCGAGGATCTTATTGATGAGTTGCTCGGTTACCTGTATAGGCGGTATGTCAGTTTCAGGGTACATACGTGCAGCTCCTGGACGTGGTCTCATATAGCGTGTTGTTCCATCAGGATTTGCAGCTCTTGTTTCCTCAGGAACACCCCTTAAGGTTTCACGAGCTCTCTCAAGCACAGCCCTTAAAGCGTCATTTGCGTTCTCCAAGGTGTCCGCTACAAATACAACCGCGTCATTTTCACATGCATTAACGCGCTTCTTCAAGATACTGACTTCTTGGGCTGTTATTCCATATGCTGGCAACTCATCCGTATGGAATATTCCGCCAACTCTTCCCCAGAAGCGGGCCCTGTCAGCCATTTCCGTTCCTAAGCGTACTCCCGGCATAAGTTCCCTGCAGAGGAAACCTCCGAACTTTGGAAGCTTAACTGCGAGCACTCTCTGTCCCCTGTCCAATGATTTACGGATGACTTTGCATTGGGTTTCCCTGAAAACCTCAGTTACATCGTGAAATTCCTCTCGAAGTTCTTCCTCTCCGGCGCCCTTTTGCGCAAGTTCTTGGCCGATTTTTATGAGGTTAAGCTGTCTCTTAACTTCGTACTCAACCACTAGAGGTATGAGTTCCAGTTCCTGCACACCCTTAATTTCGGTTAGAGCGCCGCCGGATATGGAAATATTTAAGTCTTGACGTATAGTTCCGAGACCACGCCTGACCTTTCCAGTCGCCCTAAGTATTTTCCCTATGGCTAAGGCAACCTCTCCCGCTTCTTTAGGTGTATTTATCACCGGGGCTGTAGCTACTTCTATTAAGGGTATGCCTAGGCGGTCTATCCTATAGCGGATCAATGTACCCTCTTCACCTGTTTTTCGCGCCGCATCCTCCTCTAGGCTTACATGTTGTATTGGGACGCTCTTTCCTCCAACTTTTATCTCGCCGTTAAGAGCCACTACGCATGTTCTCTGGAATCCAGTGGTATTAGAACCGTCTATTACGGTTTTGCGCATGATATGGATTTCATCCACTGGCTTAGCATTCATCATAAGCGCCGCCGTGAGGGCTATTTCTAGGGCTTCCGTGCTTAGCTTATGAGGCGGCTCTTCATCCATCTCAACTAAACAAGAGGTTTCTGAATCAGCTTCATAAAGCACTCTGACGCCTTTTTGGAACTCGAAATAGGCTGCTGGATCTATTTGGCCAAGCTCACTCTGAGTTGGCCTCAAGCGCCTTAGGAAAGTGAATTGGGGTTCGCCCTTGAAGAGTTCAGGTTTACAGGAGCAGAAGAGCTTGGTGGATGTGTCCAGCTGCTGATGAATTTCAAGTCCCACTTTCAAACCGATTTCTTCATAATCCATTCTAGAATGTCCTCCTATTGGGCATTTTTATCGTAGAGAGTTCGATCAGCGATTTCCCCCGCAATATTCATCTTTAAGAGCCTTTTCGCCTCTTCCAAGTCGTTTGTCTGCCCGAAAATCCACATTAATTTCACTATTGCTACTTCAGCAAGCATGTCTTCCAGCGGGATAACACCCAGCGCTTGCAAATCTCGTCCAGTGTCATAAACATTCATGTTTACCCGCCCCCATATACACTGTGAGGCCATGGCTACTAGAACACCCTTATCCACAGCCCGCCGTATAGATTCAAAACACTGTTTTCCCACGTGGCCCAGACCCGTCCCCTCAAGCACTATCGCCCTATAGTCTTCATCCACATACCAGTCTATAACAGCCGGGTTTATACCTGGATAGAACTTTATCAGAGCCACCTTTTCGCTGAAACTGGGCTTTAGGAGAAGCTTCTTTGAAGAGTTGCGTTTCTGATAATTCTCGGTTAACATTAGAATCCTACTACCCTCCACTTTCGCTATTGGCTGAGCATTTATGGACTTGAAGGCATCTCTTCGACTTGTGTGGCACTTGCGCGCGCGGGTTCCCCTGTGGATGGCTATGGAAGTATCCGATGTGGTTTCATGCATCGCTACTGTTACTTCAGCGAACGGCGCTTGCGCCGCCGCTAGAACCGCAGCCATGAGGTTTAAGGCGGCGTCTGAGCTTGGACGATCTGAGGAACGCTGCGAACCTACAAAAACTACTGGAACCGGCAGGTTTTGCAGTGCAAAGCTTAGGGCTGCAGCCGAATACCCCATGGTGTCTGTTCCATGAGCTATGACTACGCCGTCGACGCCATTTGCTATTTGAGAAGCTACTGTTTCAGCCATTTCCGTCCAATGTTTTGGAGTTATGTTTTCGCTGTAGAGGCTGAAGAGGATTTGCGCGTCGATGCGGGCTATGTTGCTTAATTCTGGAACTACGCTGTAAAGGTCGCTTGCTGACAAAGCTGGACGAACAGCACCAGTTCTATAATCTACACGGCTTGCAATAGTTCCGCCAGTGCTGATCACCGCAACTCTTGGAAGCGTGGGGTTCTGTTCTGGCAAGGACGGAGCCACAAACGCAGGTTTTTCACCCTTACCAATTTTCTCTATGCGCGTTTCAGGAGTTATTCGCACGCCAATATTATAGCCACTTCTCAACTTTATGACAACGTGTGTTTCATCTCCGTACTCAGAACGCGGAATAAGAATGCCCTCATAAGTTTGAGTATCCTTTGTTATCCGGATTAAGTCCCCTATTTCCGCTTCAATTTTTTTAAGAGTTTCAAATGCTAAACCTCTATATCCAGAAAGCTCTTCATTTTCGCTCATGCACGTTTCTCCAGTTTTCTTTCTTAAACCTCTTAATATTGGTGTTTACAGCGTTTAATAATGTTATTTCACGTGCAAGGTAGCTGCATATAGGGGTCCCTAACTCTCTAGCTTTTTGCATTGCAATAATCAGCGTTTCCTTGAAGACGGAGCTATTTTTCGGCCAGTTCTTTTGTCCAGTTTCGAATAGACTGTAAGTCTCTTGTATCGTATATTCCAGGTTTTGTCTCTTTGAATCCTGCGTTTTCCAGTTGAGTTTTCAATGGCTGCATAGCCTTTCTTAACAACCAAGGCATCTTATTGAAGTTGTAGACTCCTCCGAATAGTCCTAGGGCTACAGGTTTTAAGCCGTATTTGACGGCTTTTTCTTCAAGATATTTTCTTCTTGCTTCTTGGGTTATCTTTGTTTTTTCTTCTTCCTTTTCAGTTAATGGCTGTGCGTTTCCACAACAGGCAAATAAAGCCAGTTTTTTCTCTCTCAATTTATTATTAAAATCTTTTAGAAACCTTTCAGATTCTCCTGTCCACTTGTGATTTTGGATTCCGCTGCCCACTATCACAAGTTGGTAATCAGCTATATCCCTTATTCTCTCATCTTTGGCGTTAACCACTTTTACTTGGAATCCTCCCATGCGGAGAATTTGTGCAATGTCTTCAGCTGTATCTGCTGCGGCTCCGTATCTGGTTCCATAAACAATTAAAGCTTTATTCATAATTTTAACACTCTATATAAGCGCACCTGTACAGCATAAACCTCAGGAAAACGCTGAAACAATTCCCAAAGAAACTGTTTTCTTTTCTGACATAACGGTACTATTGGCTTCATAGCATTTAACGCTATTGGTAGTATACATTAGGCTTCACATGTTATGTAGTGGGCAATAATAGGTAGGGCAATATGTGAAGATAAATTCGTGTTGAAGGGCGTTTTGCATTAAAGGTCATTCAAAGCTTTTGACATATATGGTCCATCGTGTCTGTATCCAAACTTCATGTAGTACTGCTTTGTGCCCAATGCGCTTATAACAAGTATTTTTTTGAAACCGTATTCTTGTCGTGTTATCCGTTCTGCCTCAGCAAGCAAAACACTTCCATACCCCTTGTGCTGCCAAACCTTTTGTAAGCGCTTTCCAACAGGTACAACTGGTCCATAAACATGGAGTTCCCGTATTATGCTGCATGGCTGTTGCTTTATCTCCGGTCTATGAGTTTTTTCAGACGGAATTCTTAACCTTAGATAACCTATCAAAACGTCGTTTTCTATGTCTTCTGCTGAGATAAATATTTCCTCCCCTTCTGAGGCCTCATAGTGAGTTATTAGAATTTTCACTTTTTCCGAGTCTGGTTTTACACCATCAGTTAGAAGCCTATGCCCTACCTCGCGGCATCTTATGCAACGGCACCTTAACCCTTTCTCTTTCAGTTTCTGCTGAACCAGTTGACGGAGATTGCTCCTGTTCACACCTGCCACAATTAGCGGCGCTGGGATGTCGCGTTGTACGCGCATTATGCGAACCCAAGGTGGAATAATGCGCTTAACTTCAACTATTAGTTCAGCAGCTTCTTCAGTAGTATATGGTCTATACTTGCCTTGCAGATACCACTCGTAGGCTTTTGTTCCCTTCAAAACAAGGCATGGGTAAATCTTAATCATGTCAGGCCTGTATTCTGGATTTTTAAATATTGCGCGAAAGGTTTCAAGATCCTTTTCCCAGCTTGATCCTGGAAGCCCCGGCATCATGTGATAGGCAACCTTCAAGCCTGCATCCTTCAGTATGCGTGTAGCTTCAACCACATCTTGAACTGTGTGTTTTCTGCCGACAAGCTGGTAAATTTCGTCATTTGGATTTTGGACTCCAAGCTCCACCCTTGTAGCGCCCATGTTTAACAGTAGATCCACGTGCTTCTCTTTAGCCCAGTCGGGACGAGTTTCCACCGTTATGCCTACATTACGTATTTTGCTGTTTTCAGCGTGCTTCTTAGCCTCCTCAAGGCTTTTAGACTCTAATCCTGTTATGGCGTCAAGGCACCGCTTTATAAACCATGTCTGATACTCCAGAGGCGTAGCTGGAAAAGTTCCGCCCATAACTATCAGCTCTACTTTATCAACCAAATGTCCTATGGCCTCCAGTTGCTCGATGCGGGCTCTAACCTGTAGGTAAGGATCAAAATTATGCTGTAGACCGCGCATGGCCGCAGGTTCAAAGCCAGTATAACTCTGAGGTACGCCGTATGCTGGTCCTCCAGGGCAGTAGGCGCATGGTTCAGGTTGAGGACATGGTTTCGGCTGCGTCATAACCGCAACCACTGTAACGCCTGAAATTGTCCTAGTGGCTTTCCGTCGCAGAACTGAAAGAAGCCTTTGTCTTTCCTCCGGCGTCAAGGCTGCAATTATCTCCGGATTTGAGGGGATCCTTGAAAGCCTATGCTTTGCGGCTACCTTTACTTTAATGCGGCTAACATCCTCTGGACTGACTGCTTCGAGTTTCATCAGGTCCTCTATTATCTCTCGAACTGCTTCATTCACGCCCAAGCCTGGACAGCCACCATAAATTATCATGCAGAGGCAAATAAACGAAGCTAATCAGACGGTCTACATTATCCTGTCTAAAAGATAGTAAAACGCTGTGGAAAATATCTCTATTAAAAGCACGGCTGTTATTGACCCGGAGAGTTCACCCGTCATGAAGTATGTTACCATCAAGGCGACGGGGTCAACAATCAGCCTGTATATAAGTGCTTTCTTCAGGCTTGTCCGCCGTGAGCGGGAAATTGGCTTGCCATCCGCACCACAACCAAAAGTCTATACTTAAAGTTCCAATATGCTAAGTCGTGATCCAGTTCTGGCCTGGCTTCCTCTGAAGCATCACACGCTTCTCATAGTTACGCTTGTTCCTAAACCTGGGCTGTGGGCTTTTCTTTTGTGCAGGCTGAATCTTCGGAGTCTGAGATCTAACCTTACCTGCTTTTGAAAGCGAACCATGCGTCGGCATTCAAATTCAACCTCCGAAAATCACACATACAAAACGCAACTCTTAAACCTTTCCTATAAAAGCTCATATAATGGGCAGGGGTAGCCAAGCCTGGCCAAAGGCGCAGAGTCGCCGTTGAAGCGACACGTCTGCTTCAGGAGCCTGTCCCATAGGGGTTCGTGGGTTCAAATCCCACCCCCTGCACTACAGCTGAACCTGCGAACATAAACCCTGTTAATTTTGCTTTAAGCCTAAAGAAAAATATTAGAGAATTACTAACAGAGAGGGAAGCTTAATATTTTAAACTTTAAAGGGCGCCACAGAATGAGGTGTCTTATCTGAGCCTTTTGAGATCAGGTTTTGATGGTAGTATTTTCTAGCTTCTTCCAGCATTCTTTTTACGCTTTCCTCCGGATTTACTGAGGTGTAGATTGCTCCTCCTATAACGCACACATCTCCTCCATACGCCACTACGTCTTTGATTACTCCTTCTTTTATTCCACCCGCGACGAAGAGCGGCGATGCTCCAACTTTTTTCTTCACTTCCTCGATCAATGTTTTATCTTCATGAATTCCTCTTCCTTTCTTCTGCTCGCTTATGCCTCTATGTATGCAGAAGGAGAACCAGTCTTCAAATTCTCCTATTTCTTCTCTTATTTCGTCGATTTTCGCAAGAGGATTATCACATTGAATGAGGTCTATTATTATTGCTTTATCCTTTCTTATGGCTTCGCTTAATGCCTCCTTTATTTTATTGATGCTTCCTATTCCCAGTACACATACTACGTCAGCTCCGGCCCTGTAGGCTATTCGAGCTTCAAGATCTCCAACATCCATAACCTTCATATCAGCAACTATAACGTAATCATCCTTGAATCCTTCGTCACGTAACTTGTCCAGGGAATTTCTAAGGGCTGGAATAAGGTTATCCGCACCATGTCTCTTAATCGCGGGGGTCCCAGCCTCAATTATTCTAGCTCCACCTTTGAAGGCTTTCACAGCCACGTCGACTATGGTTTTGATGTCGGAATCCATGTCAAGGGCAACTTGGATTTGCGGGAAACTGATTCTCCGCAATGGAAGATTGGCCATTTCCATCTCGCTTACTTCGCTTATCTCTCTTAATGGAGGATAACCCCTTGGAACTCCGCTCACTCAAATCCATCCTCTTAATTTATAGTAGCTTTTTAGAAGATCGCTTATATCTATGCCTAAACTTTTAGGCAGTATATCCTCTTCTGGACCTATTCCAGCTTCCACGTTAAAGATTCTTTCAATGGTATAGATTCTTGCTCCGATTTCATGTAAAAGTTCGCTTGTATAGCTCCATCCTGTTATAGCGCTTAATAGTTTAGCTATATCATCAAGCTCATATTCAAGGCTGGTGAAAAGGGCAAAACTGTAATATTTACACATTATAAGGCTGTCATAAACTGCGAAGGCGTTCTGCAGCTTCACTACTAATTCAGCTTTACCTTCATCCCTATTTGGATCAACGAATTGTGGAGAATGTAAAATTTCAGGGGATATCGTGTAAGCCCTTAGATGGCAAGCACCCCTATTGGATGTTGCATAGGCTAAAGCGGTTCCTCTAACGCCAATTGGGTTATAGGCAGGCATTTCCAACCCCTTAACCTGCATGGCTTCTTCCTCCCTTTCCAGCATCTTTGAAGCGTATCTTACACCCTTTGAAAAGGGAGATCTATTGTGGGCTATATCCATAACAAGATTTTTAGCATCTTCAAAATTTCTGATAATCCCCATCTTTCTTGCGAACCCTAGGGAATTTCCAACAGAAATTGTATCCATCCCAAGTTCATCACATAATTCACATAAAGGAAATATTTGATTTTCAAAATCGAAGAACCCTGAATTCGGCCCGATCATGGCAATGGACTCGTACTCGGGGCACTTGGAAACCCGCTCTCCAATTCTTATTATTCTTCCACAGGCCGTTGTGCATCTGTAGCATCCTTTCCTACGTACGAAATACTTTTCCCTTATAGTTTCGCCGGAGAATCCATCCACTTCATCGTATGCTAAGGTCCTCTTCTCGAAATTGTTAACTGGCATTATTCCGGCCATAGCTACTGGGTGAACAAGAACCGCTGTACCATGTAGGGCAAGGGAGCCGTTATCACCGGTAACTGGATGGGTTCTTATTAGGTAGTTGATCTTTTTAACTAGCTGCATATAGAGCCTTTCATGGGCAATTTTTACTTTCCTGTCGCCCTTTACAACTATAGCTTTCACCTTCTTTGAGCCTAGAACCGCGCCAAGACCGCCCCTCCCTGCGGCTCTTCCATCTGACATTATGTTTGCAAGCAAAACCATGTTTTCTCCAGCTGGGCCTATCTCGGCTATTGAAGAAGCCGGATATTTCATTCTTAACTCCTCTTCAGTTTTTCTCGTGCTTTTACCCCAAATGCTGTTTGCATCCTCTATGTTGGCACCATCCTTACTTATAACTAAGTACACAGGTTTTTCTGAGGATCCGCTTAAAATCAAGCCGTCATAACCCGCAGCCTTGAGATAGGCTCCAAATGACCCGCCCATGGATGAGTCAAAAATCGTCCCGGTAAGTGGTGACTTAGAACTTATGGAAATTCTCCCCGAACCTGGAACATCGGTTCCAGTAAATGGCCCAGCCATAAATATTATCTTGTTTTCCTCACTTAGCGGGTCGACTTTAGGGTTAAGTTCGCTGTAAAGGATCCACACGGAGTATCCTCTACCCCCAATAAAATTGTAGGCTATTTTGTCATCAATTTCCTCACCTATAATTTCTCGTTTCGAAAGATCGATTCTAAGTATTCTGCCGCAATAGCCTCCTCTGCTTTTCATATAATTTTCACGCTCAAACAGCACTATAGTGCTATATAGTTTGAAACGCAATTAGCTATAAGGCTTCTGAGAAGCCTGAAAGCTTCGCAGTTACAGCATTAATGACTGCTTTTTCAATCATTATACGCCATTTAGCATTTATGACGCAAGGATAAGGTATTTATTTATGTTTTTGTCCATTTTGCTCTGCCGGATGATGAGAAGGCATTAGGTCGACTTCTGGATGAGATTTCAGAGTTACTCGGACGGCTTACAACTGTGAAGTCGCATGGAATCCAATTTTATTATAAGAGAATGTAAACTTTTAAAAAGAGAAATTTGCATGCCACGTGATTAGCCCTTTAAATTGAAATTTAAATGACACCATTACTTCATCAGGAAGTTAGAAGCACTAATGTTTAGCGTTGCTTAAGCATATTTTACAGTTTGATTATCTGTGCGTGGGGGATTCCCTGTATCATTAAGATTGCTTCTGGATGTACGTATCCTCTCTCTACAGCTCTTTTGACCACGTTGGTTCCAACCATGTTCACTATGGTTGAGTTTTCTATCATGTTCATGGCTTCCTCAATATCTACTTCATCGCCTCTGTAGAATTCCTCCGAAACTTTGAATACAATTTTTCCTTCGTGCAGTGTCTTACCGGGCAAGTCGATGTCACATATGGACAGGAGGACATGTCCCCCTACTTTTCTAATTTTCATGTAGCACCTCAATGTTTATACGCTCATTCTATATGCTCTTTACAGATGACTTGGCGCCGCATGCTTCACAAACCAGAAATGATAGACGCTTTTCTTTTATGATTTTGGTGTCTGGGCGCTTGCAAACAGGGCACGTCACGAAGGTTTCCATATACCGTTGGATAAGCTTCTCAAGGGTTTCTCGTGGAAACTTTCCTTGAAAAATGGCCCTTGACTCCTGCAAAACTGCGGCTGTGGCCAGCTCACCGGACAAGAACTTCAATAAATGCTGGGGGTCTCGGTTCAACACTTCAGCAACCTCTGTAAAATTATGGATCATGGTTCGCATGCCCACAATAGTGTACTGAAGCTTGGGGATCTCTAAGCGCTCCCATTTAGAGGTAATTTCAGGAAGTTGAGAACGTGCCCTTTTAAGCAAATCCTCATATTCAAGCGTCATTTGAGTAACTCCAAAACCACAATTAGTTAAAAAACTATTTAAACTTAACAATAAACTCTGTTAAGATTAGCTTTATTCCTCCATAATGCTTTTACGAATGTTTTGTCTTTTTAAAAGTTGTGTTAAGTATTGCTATATGCTAAAGAGGCTGCAGGAATGCCCCTGTCCCAAACCAGTGGGAAAACGGTGTTTTCAGCTGGTTCTGTTCTAGATTTAATTCCGACAGGGGTTTTTATAATAGAAGAAAAAACCCATAAAATAATTTATGCAAACAATGCGGCTCTGCAGATGATAGGTGCAGAACGGAGAACTGTGCTGGGAAAAGTGTGCCACAATTTTATATGTCCTAACGATGTTGGCAGATGTCCAATAACCGATCTTGGCCATGAAGTAGACAATTCAGAGCGCATATTGCTGAGGGCTAATGGAGAACGAGTTCCAATACTAAAGACTGTGAAAAAAATCGTTTGGGAGGGGCATAACTGCCTTATAGAAAGTTTTATAGACATAACTGAGCTCAAAAAGGCTAAAGATGCCCTACAGCAGGAGAGAAACCTGCTTGAACTCGCTACTGGCAGCATGAAGGTAGGGCTGGCTGTTCTTTCCAAAGATTTCCGTATTCTTTGGGCGAACAATATTCTGAGGAAAGCTCGTGATAATATTATCGGCGAATACTGTTATTCGGTTTTTGCTAACCGTAACGAAGTTTGCCCATGGTGCCCAGCTCGAAAGGTGTTAGAAGATGGAGTGCCAGAGGCTACAGCCGATTACATGGTGTCCTGCGACGGAGATGAAGAGCGGTGGGTTCAGCTGTATGCCAACGCCCTTAGAGACGAGAACGGTAATATTCTGTACGCTATCGAAATTTCTATGCCTATAACCGAGCGAAAGAAGCTTGAAAAGGAGCTTAAGAGGTACTCGGAGAATCTCGAGGAACTTGTTCAGAAAAGGACAAGGGATCTACAGGAGTCTGAAAAAAGGTACTCTGTATTGGTGAATGAGGTAAGCGCAGGAGTCGTTACGATTCAGGATGAAAAAGTTGTATTTGTTAATAAGACGCTTTTAAATATTCTCGGTTATTCAGAAGATGAGGTTATAGGTCAACCATACGAGAAGTTCGTTGATGAAAAATACCTTGATAAAGCGCGGGAATTATACTTGATGAAGTTGCAGGGGAGTCCTCCAAAATCAAACCCAATTGAGTTAGTGGCTAAGAACGGTGAAAGAATACCTTTCGAGATGTTCGGTTCCCTGATAGCATATGGAGGACGTCCAGCGGCACTTGTCCTCCTAAATGATGTGCGCGAAAGAAAACAACTTGAAGAGCAACGTTTAAAATTGGAGAGGCTAACGGCCATTTTTGAACTTGCAACCATGGTTGGGCATGACCTCA
>JAWCTJ010000017.1:0-18820 GCA_038868255.1 Bathyarchaeia archaeon | reverse complement strand
CACCAAGAATCTGGCCTATTCACCGTAAAGAGTACGTATGGGTGGTGAGGCCATCTCCAGGTCCCCACTCTATGAAAAATTCAATTCCTCTAGCCGTAATCATACGGGACATGCTTGGTTATGCTGAAACAAGGAAGGAAGCTAAGGCTATAGTCTCGCAGGGTAAGGTCAAAGTGGATGGCAAAGTAAGGAGGGATGATGCATTCCCCGTCGGAGCTATGGATGTTCTGTCAATCCAAGAAATTAATAAGAACTTCAGAGTGCTTCCCCATACAAAAGGGTTAATAATTCATCCCATCAGCGAAGAAGAAGCAAAATTCAAACTGTGCAGAATAGAAAATAAAACCACAACCAAGAATGGGAACATACTGCTAAGCCTCCATGACGGGTCAACCCTCCTCGTAAAAGTGGCGGATCCTAAAAACCCGCAAGAGGACATCTATAGCACATTGGACACAATTAAAATAAGTCTTCCTGAACGGCAGATTCTTCAACATGTAAAAATGGAGAAGAACGTAATTGCCTTGGTCACCGGTGGAAAGAACATCGGCCGATACGGCAAAGTTGTTGACATCGAGGAGGCTGCAGGAAAGAAGCGTCGAGAAGCCATAGTAACCATCCAAGACGATAAAGGAAACAGCTTCCAAACAACCATGGATTATGTATTTGTCATAGGAGGAGAAAGCCCCCTAATATCGCTGCCGGAGGTCTTCACAAGTGCTGTCTGAGGATGAAATCCGAAAGATATGGGAGGAAAGTCCATTGCTTAGGCCAAGAATTGAGAAGGTAGTGGTCAACATTTGCGTGGGGAAATCCGGTGAACCCCTTGAAAAAGCTTCAAAAGTTCTTAAGGAACTAACCGGTCAGACCCCATGCAAAAGAAATGCGAAGAAAACCATCAGAGACTTCGGTATCAGAAGAGGTGAACCCATAGCCTGCGTCGTAACCTTGAGAAAGCAGAAAGCCATGGAATTCCTGAAAAAGGCTCTACAAGTGCTGAATAATAAATTGCCCAAGAACTGTTTTGACAGTAACGGAAACTTCGCCTTCGGAATAAAGGAGCACATAGAACTTCCAGGAGTCAAATATGATCCGGAAATAGGCATCTTCGGAATGGACGTTTGCGTCTCTCTAGCCCGCCCAGGGTATAGGGTGAAGTACAGGCGCAGGGCAAAGGCTAGGGTAGGCTCAAGGCATAGATTAACTCCTGAGGAGGCAATGGTGTTCGCGAAGGATACGTTAGGGGTTGAGATAGCCTAGGAGGAATGATTATGGCTAAACAGAAGCCTAAGAAGGAGAGAAAATTCGGAAAAGGGGCTCGTCCATGCATCAGATGCGGATCGCATGGCCCCATTATACGACGCTATGGTTTATATCTGTGTAGGCATTGTTTTAGGGAAGTAGCCCGAAAGCTGGGCTTTAAAAAGTATGAGTAACTGGTGAAAGCCTGATGGATGTGTTGTCAAACGGTTTGACGACGATACTGAACAATGAGATTCAGAATAAGCGGGAATGCGTAATTAGCCCAGCGTCTAAATTGCTGGGCAAAGTACTAAGGGTCATGCAGCTACATGGGTATGTTGGGGAATTCGAGTTCATAGATGATGGGCGAACTGGAAAATTCAAGGTCCAGCTTTTGGGACGAATAAATAAGTGCGGTGCTATAAGGCCACGCTACGCCATCAGTGTAGATGAGATTGAAGAGTGGGAGAAAAGATTTCTCCCTTCTAGGGAGATGGGTTTGTTAATAGTTTCAACATCTCAAGGGGTTCTATCTCATAGAGAAGCCAAAGAGAAGGGCATTGGAGGTAGACTGCTGGCTTTTGTCTATTAGCTCGGGGGTATGCTGAATGCGCGCCATTGAGGTTTCAAAGATTGTTCAAATCCCTGATGATGTGGAAGTAACCCTTGATGGGCTGAAAATCACAGTTAAGGGTCCGCTTGGAACGTTGACAAGAGACTTCTCGAAGTCGCCTGTATCCATTGAGCTTAATGGTAAAAATCTCAAGGTTTGGGCTGATTGGCCGCGCAAAAAGGAAAGCGCCTTAGTGGGCACTATATGCGCGCATATTAACAACATGATAATAGGTGTCAGAAAGGGTTTCACGTATAAGCTGAAAATAGTTTTCTCTCACTTTCCAATCTCGGTTAAGGTTCAAGGCAAGACGGTTATAATTGAGAACTTCACTGGGGAGAGAAACCCGAGAAGGGCGAAGATAATTGGAGATGTTAAAGTTAAAGTTGCCGGAGATGACATCCTCATCCAAGGAATCAACATAGAAGACGTAAGCCAAACTGCTGCAAACATAGAGCAGGCCACAAAGATCCGGAAGAAGGATCCTAGAGTCTTCCTGGATGGTATATATGTGTACGAACGCAGGGAGGGAATGGATTAGGATGAGCGATCAGAAGGCCACTTTGAAGAAGGCACTGCGTCTTAGAGAGGAGATTAAAAGCAAAAAACCAAAATTTGTTAGGCATGAGAGCTGGCGGTATGACAGGCTGAAGGAAAACTGGCGGAGACCGAAGGGCATAGATAATAAGATGAGATTGAAGGTTAAAGGCTGGCCTCCAACGGTAAATGTGGGTTATAGGGGGCCGAAATCCGCTAGAAACCTTCATCCATCAGGTTATGAAGAAGTTCTTGTCTATAATGTTGAAGAACTTGCGAAAATAAATCCTGAAAAGCAGGCTATAAGGATCGCCCATACAGTAGGCAAAAAGAAAAGGCTGCAGATACTTTCAGAGGCCAGAAAAAACGGTATAGTTGTTCTGAACCCGGGTGAGGTTTTAAAGGAAGAGGTTAAGGTGAGGGAAAAACAGGAAAAAGCGGCAGAAGAGGCTAAGAAGAAGGAGGAAACAGAAGAAAAAGTCGTTGAAGAGGTTAAAAAGCCTGAAAAATCCGAGGAAAAAAAGAAAACTGGGAAATCTGGCACTAAGAGAGCTAGAAAGAAGATGGAGGAATTAAGCAATGGTGAATCTTAGAGGTCAGCGTCGTTTGGCGGCTGAAATACTTAAAGTCGGCGAGAACAGGGTCTGGATAGATCCCAATAAGCTTGATGATGTAGAGGCAGCTATAACCCGGGAGGAAATAAAGAAGCTGATAGATGAAGGCGTGATCAAGCCTCTAAAGGAGAAGGGTGTGAGCCGAGCCAGAGCCAGGGTAATGCATGAGAAAAAGAAAAAAGGGCTTAGACGTGGCCCTGGAAGCAGAAGCGGTGCGGCAGGAGCCATAGTGCCAAAGAAGGAAGCATGGATGAAGAGGGTTAGAGCCCTCAGAAAGAGGCTTAGGGAATTGAAAGCTAACAAGATAATAACCGAGAACACTTACAGGAAGCTATACATAATGGTTAAAAGTGGGAGATTTGTCTCTGTAGCTGAAATGGAGCGCTACTTAAAGGCTCATGATCTCTGGAGGAAACGCTAATGGCTAAGGGTCCAAGTTACTGTGTTCCTTACCGCAGGAGAAGGGAGGGGAAAACGCATTACCGAAAAAGGAAAGCCTTGGTTATTTCGGGTAAACCCAGACTTGTGATCCGTGGCTCCCTAAAGAATATTATTGCTCAAGTTACTTTAGCAAAGCCAGAGGGTGATGCGGTTCTAGTCTCAGCGCATAGTAGGGAACTCATCAAAAATTTCGGGTGGAAAGCCCCAACGGGGAACACGCCCGCAGCATACTTGACAGGACTTATATGCGGATTAAGGGCTAAAGCTAAAGGCATAGAAGAAGCCATACTTGATATTGGCTTACATTCTCCCTCAAAAGGTTCAAGGATATTTGCTGTTTTAAAGGGCTTTATAGATGCCGGCGTTAACGTATCCCACAGCGAGGAGAAGCTGCCTGAGGATTCAAGAATAAAGGGTGAACACATAGCTCATTACGCAAAAATGCTGCTCTCAAACCCTGAAAAATACTCATCCACCTTCTCAAAGTACCTGCAAAGTAAGCTCCCGCCAGAGGAGCTTCCAAGACACTTTTCAGAGGTCAAACAGGCCGTAATAGCTGCTTTTAAGAAGGGAGGCAATAATGGCGGAGATTGAAAGTACCCAAAGGTCAGCTGCCAAAGGCATTGAACAATGGATTCCGAGAACACGCCTCGGTAAACTTGTTCAGGAAGGCAAAATAACCTCCATCGAGGAGATTTTTGCTGAAGGGCTACCTATACAAGAGCCCCAAATCGTTGATGCCTTAATCCCTGATATTCAGGAAGAAGTTATAAACATAAGCCTCGTTCAAAAGCAGACGGACGCCGGAGAAAAGTCAAGGTTCAAAGCCATAGTGGCCGTGGGGAACAGAGATGGCTATCTAGGCCTCGGCGCTGGGAAAGCGAGCCAGGTGCGTACGGCTATAGAGAAAGCCTCCGCCGCCGCCAGGCTGAATCTAGTTCCAGTTAGACGTGGATGCGGAAGCTGGGAATGTGGCTGTGGAAAACCCCATTCAGTACCCTTCCAGGTTGAAGGAAAATGCGGCGCAGTAAGAGTTATTGTTGTTCCAGGGCCTAGAGGACTTGGACTTGTAGCCAGCGAAGTTTCAAAGGTCATCTTGGGACTTGCTGGTATAAAGGACTGCTGGACAAGGAGCTTCGGTTCCACAAGAACGGTCCCATCATTCGCATACGCCGTTTTTGACGCCTTAAAGCAGACTTATAGTATAATAACTCCGACGGACTGGGTGAAGTAGTTGACGGAGAAAGCGGCTGAACGTAAGTGCATAGCTGCTATAAGAATTCGCGGAATTATAAGTGCACCACTGCAGGTAAGAGAAACCCTTCGAATGCTGAACTTGAAGAGAACAAATCACGCCGTTCTGATAGACGATAGACCCTCATTTATTGGAATGCTCAGAGCAGCTCAAAACTTCATCACATGGGGTGAACCATCAAAGGAAACCATAGCCCTGCTCATAAAGGAAAGGGGTCGACTAGCCGGAGGAAAGAGACTAACAGACGATTATGCTAAAAAAGTTGGATTCGCATGTTTAGATGAGCTGATAGATGCCTTATACAATTGCAGGGTTGAATACTGGAATCTACCTGAAATTCAGCCCTACTTCAAACTGCACCCGCCAAGCAGCGGCTTTAAAGGAAAGATAAAGAAACCCTACAATATGGGAGGCGAGCTCGGCTACCGCGGCGAGAAAATCAACGAGCTCCTAGAAAGTATGATTTAACAAAACTCTACACGATCCTTCCATTAGACGGGGGCTATTGGCGATATCTTTTATAGCTAGTTTGGGAATGCCATTTGTAATTAAGGAGACCTTTATCATGAGGTGGCGAAAAAGCGAAAAAAGAAACCGATGGCGCAGCAGCACATGGAACCCTGATGAATTTGGAAGTCGGAAGCCCTACAAAAACAGGTCTAGCGGTTATATAGCTCGGGGCAAGTTTAGGGGTTCAAGAAGGTTTAGAAAGGACATGATGAGAGAACCTGAGCCTTTGATAGATGTTTTCCAGGATAATGAGGGAATAGTTGTTGTCGCTGAGCTTAAGGGTTTCAAAAGAGAGAACATAAAAGTTCATGTTGATAAAAGGAGATTGATACTTTCGGCAAGTGCTTCAGGACGTGGATACTATAAAAGCTTAAATCTTCCGAATGCAGTGATTCCCGAATCAATACGAATAACCTATAAAAATGGCGTACTTGAAGTGCGCCTTAAAAAAGCTTTGGAAAAAGCCATAAAGGAAGTGGCTGGTTAGGCATGCCGCACAGCTTAAGAAAGACAAGAAAGAAGCGTGGTTCAAGAACCTGCGGTTACGGCAGGGTAGGACAGCATAGAAAATCAGGTTCTAAGGGATATCGCAGAGCCGGGCGGCACAAGCACGGCTGGACCTATGTAATAACCCAAGAGCCCGACTACTTCGGCAAGAACGGTTTCACCTCCCCCCGTAGCCTAAAAAGGGCGGATAAGATCATCAATGTTGGAGAGCTTAATGAACTCGCTGAGAAGCTGCAGCTTAAGGAAGGAGAAACTCCATTCTTAGACCTGGATGGTCTAGGCTATACAAAGCTTCTTGGAAAAGGAAGAATTGTAAAGCCAATTAAGGTGAAGATTGCCGCCTGCTCCAGGTCCGCCGCCGAAAAAATAAAGGAAGCTGGAGGCCAAGTCATAGCCGCATCTGAAGAAACTGAGGAGTAACCGCTGAACCATGGCTGGCAGATTCTTAAACCTCTTCAAGCCCATATCTAGGCTTGTACCTGAGGTAAAGGCTCCTGAGCGGAGGGTAAGCTTTAACGAGAAACTCTTCTGGACAGCAATCGCCCTGATAATCTATCTTGTAATGTCCAGCGATGCCTGCCGCCTATACGGGATTCCCAGGGAAATAGGGGAGCAGTTTGCGCCTCTAAGGATAATTTTCGCTTCAGCCCGCGGCACATTGATGGAGCTTGGAATAGGCCCCATAGTAACCGCCGGGCTAATCCTGCAGCTCTTAGCCGGCTCAGGCATCGTTGAGTGTGACATGTCCAAGCCTGAGGATAGAGGTCTATTCACGGCTGCCAGCAAAGTTTTAGCGTTAATTCTTACAGGTGTGCAGGCTTCAGCCTATATAATAAGCGGCATGTATGGTACCTTGCCCGGCACGTCTGCGGTTATAATTTTCCTGCAGCTTTTAGCCGCAGGTGTAATCGTAATGTTGCTTGATGAGCTTATACAGAAAGGGTGGGGATTCGGCAGCGGAATAAGCCTTTTCATAATGGCTGGTGTGGCGCAGCAAATATTTCTTGAATGTTTCTATCCTTCCCCGCCAGTGGATGAATATGGGAGTTCTGGTTTGTTTGTTGCTCTAGCCCAAACTATAATGGGTGGAAAGCCTGTTACAGGGCTTCTGCTTAGAGGAAGTTACCCATCAATAATTGGGTTTGTAGCAACGGTCATTGCATTTCTCGTAATAATCTACCTAGAAGGGGTAAGAGTTGAGTTGCCCATTTCATATGCGGGCTACAGGGGATTCAGAAGCCGCTACCCAATAAAGCTACTTTATGTATCGAACCTTCCAGTGATATTTGCGTCAGCCTTGTTCGCCAACATATACTTCTTTTCCTATATTCTGTGGAATCAGCCTTGGGGTAGAGACAACTTCTGGATTGGCCTTCTAGGATCATATACGCTTAAGGACAATCAGTATGTACCCTCCGGAGGCCTCGTCTATTATGTAACGTCGCCTGGAAATTTGTCGAATGTATTGGAGGAGCCCGTTAGAGCTCTTGTTTACTTGGCAATTCTCATAGGTTTCTGTGTGATTTTCTCGCTTACATGGCTTGAAGTAGGCGGTCTGAATCCATCAACAGTGGCGAAGCAGCTTGTGGATGCTGGAATGCAAGTACCTGGCTATAGGCGTTCTCAGAAGGCTATAGAACAGATACTTGAGCGTTATATTCCTCCTGTTACCGTTATGGGCGGGTTAATCGTAGGCTTAATAGCTGGCTTATCAGACTTCTTTGGAGTGTTCGGCTCCGGTACAGGCATACTCCTTACAGTAGGTATAATTTACAATTACTATGAGATTCTATTGCGCGAACAAGCTGCAGAGATGTATCCTGCTTTCAGAAGGCTTTTCGGGGAGTAAATCAATATGAATTCACTATTGCAGTTCTCTTTGAAAATGGTTATTAATTCCTACGAAGAAAACATTCGTTAATCGCTGGAAGGTTATGGCAATGAATCCCGTTGAATGGTTATTGGCTCCTCAAGCTCCGGGTGCAACAGTAACAATAATGATGGTATGTGCACTAATCTCATTCTTCAACTACACAGTTAACCGTCTGCTTATAACCCACTACATGGGCTGGGACCAGTACAGGAAGATGATGAAAGAAATCTCGGAATATCGGACTCTTGCGAGACAAGCAATGAGCACTAAGGACAAGAAGCTTCTTGAGAAGCTTAAGAAGAAGGAACCTCAAATCATGAACATGCAGAGCAAGATGGCTAAGCCGCAAATGCTCATGTACCTGTTTCCATTTATCTACATCCTAATATGGTGGTTCGGGCTCCTGCCCTTCTATGGGACAAATCCCGTAGCCTATGTACCTGGAATAGGCGGTATCCCAGTATTCTGGTGGTACTTCCTAGTTTCATTTCTGTTTAGTACACTAGCCTCACGTTTAATTGGAATGATGCCCATAGAATAGGGAGGTGGATAGCATGCCTCAGCCTCATTTACGCACGAGAAGCCTAAAAAAAGTAAAAGTTAAGGTTCCCGGAGGCAGAACTAAAACCCATTGCAAGAAAGAGAAGGTTTCAACGGTCATCTGCGCTGTTTGCAGGAAACCCTTAGCCGGCGTGCCGCTTAAAGACCCTGCTGAAGTGCGGAAACTAAGTTATTCCTCGAGACGTGTATGGCGACCTTATGGAGGCCACATATGTTCCAATTGCCTAAAAACAGGAATTAAAAAGGCTGCAAGAGCCATAGCTGGCTAGGGATTGACGATAATGACTGAACACAAACCCCTGGTAGTCTGTATCTGCGGCATGGCTGGAAGTGGAAAAAGTACTCAAGCAAGGCGATTAGCTGAAAAATATGGGTTAAACTATTACTCAGGCGGTGACGCGCTTAAAGCCCTAGCTATTGAAATGGGATACAACCCTTCCGTTAGAGGCTGGTGGGAGACTCCTGAAGGGCTGGCGTTCATGGAAAACAGGGAGAGAAACCCTGAATTTGATCTGAAGGTTGATCATAAACTGCTGGAAGCTGCTGAGAAGGGAAACGTTATTCTGGACAGCTGGACTATGCCGTGGCTTCTCAAGCACGGTTTCAAGATTTGGCTTGAGGCCTCTTTGGAGAAAAGAGCTGAAAGAGTTGCAAGGCGGGACGGCATAAGCCTTCGACAAGCCATGGAAGCCCTAAAGAGTAAAGAGTCAAAGACAAAATCCATATACGAAAAGCTTTACGGGTTCCGGCTCGGCGAGGACCTTTCACCATTCCACCTGATCCTGGATACTGAAAACCTAACATCCGATGAGGTTTTTCAGGCTCTTACACTAGTGCTTGATAAGGTGATTCTAGAGAGACGGTTTATCCCTTAAGAATTATTGTTCCGCAAGTTTCAGTTAAATCTGGTTTTAATTTTTCTGGCAAATTTTAATTTTCACCTGGTTCCATTAAAAGAATCTGTGGGAGGGTAGCTTCTGAGACATCTGATTGTTGGACTAATTATTTACATCATGATTTGTATTGCATTCTACCACATTCTGGAATCACACGTTGAGCTCTTATACCCTGTTATTTCCCTAATGTTTCTGCTTGTCCTTTTTCTCTTCCCTCTAAAAGGCTCGTTAGTGAAAAAGGTCCTTTTTCTGGTTGTTAGCGGTCTACTATGCCTCCTATTCAACATTCTTACATGCTGCCTAATATCTCAATTAGCAGAGTACTTAGATAATCCCTTCAACATCCTTCATATCATTGCGAGTCCTCTGCTAAACGTATTATGGCTGGTGTCACTGTACTCTCTCGGATTATCCTTTGTTACACATTCAAAAAGCGAGATAGACCATGGTGCAGATAATGTTAACTGAAATTCTTGAAACAATATTTATTCTGTTATCTCTACTAATGTCAGCGTATTTGGTACGGCATTACCTTTTTACATTAGTTATTCTCAAGAAGCCAATAAGAGGCGAGCATGATCCAGCCATAACGGGTGTTAATTATCAACCTTCCGTATCCATACTAATTCCCGCAAGGGATGAAGAGCGAGTTATTGGAAGAATTCTTAAGAGGATGACGGAGCTTTCATACCCGAAGGATAAGCTACAAGTAATCGTGATTGATGATGGTTCAGCGGATGCCACCGGAAAAGTAGCACGGTACTATTCTGAACGTTATGACTATATTCACCTTGTACAGCGCAGCTGGAATGAAGGTAGACGCGGCAAAGCTTCAGTGTTGAACTTCGGAATGAGACAAGCCAAAGGTGAGATTATACTATGTTTTGATGCGGACTATTACCCGCAGAAAGATATTGTGGAAAAGCTTGTTAAAGTGTTTGCGGATCCGAAAGTTGGAGCTGTACAGGGAAGAGTTGTAGTTTTGAATGAGCCTAAAAATCTAGTTACAAGAATTGTTGCCCTAGAACGAATCGGCGGGTATCGAATAGACCAGGAAGCTCGAGATAGGCTAGGTTTAATTACGCAGTACGGAGGAACTGTAGGTGGTTTCCGACGTGAACTCATAGAATCTTTTGGAGGCTTCGACGAAAATATGCTTGCTGAAGATACTGATTTAACTCTCCGTATATATCTGGCTGGCTACAGGGTCAAGTATGAGGTTGACGCCCAGTGTTATGAAGAGGCTGTTGACAGCTGGAAAGCCTATTGGAAGCAGAGGAAACGATGGAGCATGGGTCACATGCAATGCGCCTTCAAATACTCCTTGAAAATTGTAAAAAGCAAAAAGTTAAAACTCAGCGAGAAAATAGATGGGCTTCTAATGCTAAATGTGTACTTTATGCCCATCATCATGATCGCATCATGGATTATAGGAGTTTCATTGTTTCTGTTAGAAAGCTCTAAATGGGTTCCCATTTTCTGGCCGGCAACGTTGCTTTTTATGTACAGTTCCTTCGGCAACTTCGCCCCCTTCTACGAGGTGGCTGCCGGCGCGTATCTTGATGGGCGCGGTAGGGCGTACTGGCTGACTCCCCTGTTAATTATAACTTCTCTTTATAACGTTTTAATATGTACAAAAGCCTTGTTGGATCTGCTTGTATCGAAGCTGAGAAAAAGTGCTTATCCATGGGATAAAACTGAACATAAAGGTGATGGAAACTATTATATCATGATAAATGCATCAAATCAATAGTTATATGGTTTGGAACTTAACACCCGATGTTATAACAGCCGTTCTAGGGGTTATTTCAATAATAATCCTCGCTCTTCTCCCAGCGCTTGTTGAGTTAAAAATTCCAAGGGACTCTGGACCATGGATAATATTGAAAGCAGAACCCCCTCCAACGGTCCTCAATGATTATTTTGAAATCACCATCTTGGACATTGATGATGAGTACCCCTGCTCCGAAATTATCCAGGAGCTTACCGGGGCCCTATCCTTTCTGCCGGAGCTGGAAATGTGAGAAGCATCTAAAAATGCATATATCCTGTGTCTGAGCCATAACATGGTGATTAGCTTTATAGGCGATCAGAAATGGCGTTTTTTAAGTGCTTAAATTGTGGAGAAAGGGTTTATGGAGTGCTTTATATACTTCGCTGTCAAAGATGCGGAGGCCTAATGGAGTATGAGTGTGACCTTGAAGGATTTAAGTCCCTAGAGTTTTCAGGTTCATTCACTTTCTGGCGATACAGGAGTCTTCTGCCCACAGTTGAAAATGTCGTCACCTTGGGTGAGGGCGGCACACACCTTCACAGGGCAAGGAGACTCGCACGCGCCGTTGGGTTTAGCGAATTATACCTTAAGGATGAAACAAGAAATCCCACGGGCTCTTTTAGGGATCGATGTGCGACGCTACTCACTTCAAACGCCCTAGACCTAAATTATCGAGCTGTTGTATGCGCCACCAATGGAAATTTAGGTGCATCCATGGCGGCGTATTGCGCGAAAGGCGGATTAACCTGTCATGTTGTGGTCCCAAGAAATGTGGATGTAGGTAAGCTCGCCCAACTGCTGATATATGGCGCTGTAGTTGAAGAATGTGGGGAAATTGTGGATGATTCCCTCACAAGGGCTGAGGAAATAGCTAAAGAAACAGGCTGGTACCAAGGCTCCGTGGAGCTTAATCCGCTATCCCTTGAGGCCCTAAAAACCATAGCCTATGAGGTTTTTGAGCAGCTGGGCGTTCCAGAATGGTTTATTGTTCCTCTTGGAAGCGGTGGAACCTTGTATGCTATTTGGAAAGGTTTCAAGGAGCTTGAGAAAATAGGTGAAGTTAACTCTTTACCTAGAATGATCGGGGTCCAGGCTGAGGGATGCGCCCCAATAGTCAATGCTTATCTGCAAAACCTCGCCAGTCCCGTTCCCGTGGAGAAACCGTCAACGCATGCATTGGCGATACTGGTGAAGAATCCATCATATGGAAAATGCGCTGTGGAGGCCATTAAAAAAACGAGAGGTATGGCTGTTTCAGTTTCAGATGAGGAAATATTCTCAGCGGAACGTGAGCTGGCTAAGCTTGAGGGAATTTTCTCTGAGCCTGCAAGTGCAGCGACTTATGCCGCCCTGACGCGGCTTGTGAACCAAGGTATTGTAGATAAGACTGACAAGGTTGTCTGTCTGATAACTGGAAGTGGACTTAAGGCTACGGATATCCTTCAAGCCTTAACTAAAAAGAGAAAGGATGTTGCTGTAGGATTGGAGTTAAGCACTAAAGAGAAGATCCTTAGAATTTTAAGCGAGGGGGATACCTATGGATACGATTTGTGGAAGAGGCTTGGAATGATTATGACGCGGGCTGCTATATACCAGCATTTGAGGGAACTCTCCGAAAGGGGGCTTATCGCAGAGTACGAGAGGGACAGACGAAGGTTTTTCAAGATAACTAGTCGTGGAAAAAGGGTTCTTGAGGCTATAGATGATTTGAAACTTCTGCTTTGATTTATTTAGGGCTCTGCGAAAAGCTAAAATTAGTGTAGTTATAACTATACTATGTGCTTTCCATGAAACCCCTAAAGGTCGCAGTAACAGCCATTTTCACGGCGCTTGTATGCGCTGCAACCACGCTTTTTTCCGTGTATGTTCCTGCAACGCACGGCTTCTTCAATATTGGAGAATCCATGGTTTTCCTTTCAGCCCTGCTTTTCGGTCCCTTCGTCGGAGCCTTCGCTGGCGGTGTAGGCTCAATGTTTGCAGACCTCCTGCTGGGCTATCCCCACTACGCTCCTGCAACCCTCATCATTAAGGGATGCGAAGGCGCAGTGGTCGGTTTACTTAAGAGAAGAAATCCCAAGCTCAGCTCGAAGCTTCAATGGAGAAGCCTCACGATACTGCTGGGGTTTACGGCTGGCTGCATCCTAGGCAGTGTAGGCGCAGCATACTACAGTGGACAGGCAGAACTGACACTGGGAACAAGCACTTTCAGCCTCTATATTCCCGCTGAATTCTGGATGGTGATGGGCGCAATAGTGGCCATATCAATAGCCACTATGGGATTGCTGCTTGATCCGGAAATAGGCTGGACAATTTTCTCAGTTGTTGCAGGCGGCCTTTGCATGGTGCTGGGGTACTTCCTATACGAGTGGATCCTCATCTACCCCCTCTTCAGAATTGAAGCTGTGGCGCTGGCTGAGGTTCCGTTGAACATTGGACAAATGATTATAGGCGCGATGGTGGCAATACCTATATCTAAGGTGTTAACGCATACCCTTCCGCAGCTTAAATAAAACAGCGCTGAAGCACTTCGGAGGCTGGTTAGTTGCACTTACCCTTTGGAAAAGTTCCTGTAGAAATTCTAAGAAGCATCGTTTTTAAGAACCTTGGTGAAAAACGCCCGGAGGTTGTGGTTGGGCCTTCCGTTGGTGTTGACGGAGCAGTCATCGAGTTAGGCGATAAGGCGCTGATAACATCCATGGACCCGATAACAGGAGCTGTGAAGCGAATAGGATGGCTCGCTGTGAACGTCAATGCTAACGATATCGCAACATTCGGCGTTAAGCCAGCCTACTTCTCCTCATGTATTCTTCTACCTGAAAGCGCTGATGAACACATGTTGAAAACCATATGCGCTCAAATTGATGAAGCTGCTAGGGATCTGGAAATGGCTGTAGTGGGTGGACATTGCGAGGTAACCCCTGGGCTGAAGGGCCCAGTCGTCGTAGGATGCGCCATGGGAATAACTGGGAAAGGAAGGTATGTAACGGCTAAGAATGCAAAACCGGGGGATAAGCTGTTGCTGACAAAAAGTGCAGGGATAGAAGGCACAGCCATACTGGCGTCGGACTTCTATAAACTGCTTGTTGAGGGCGGCATAAGTGAGGAACTTATAGTGTCGGCGCAGCGCTTTTTTGAAAATATAAGCGTTGTAAAGGATGGAATAATAGCCTTTGAAACGGGCTTTGTGGACGCTATGCATGATCCCACGGAGGGAGGTGTTCTGGGAGGTATTCATGAACTTGCAGATGCCTCCAATCTCGGTGTAAAAGTTTTCGAGGATAGGATCCCTGTGGCTGAGGAAACCCTTGAAATCTGCAGATTCTTCAATATTGACCCTTTGCAGCTGATAAGTTCTGGAGCCATGCTTGTCGCTGTAAAAGAAAACTTTGCAGATGAGGTTATAACTGCCTTCTCAAGGAATGGTGTTAATGCTTCACTTATAGGTGAGTTTTTAGAGGATCCTAAAGCCCGCATATTAGTGCAAAGCGGCGGCGCCGAAAGAAGGCTTCCGGCACCAAGCTTCGATCACCTCTGGCTTGCTATAGACCGCGCTTTAAAAGCACTTTAGGCATGCGGGCTACTCTGGAATAGTGAATTGTGGCTCTTATTCGAGATAGGTTTAAAAGCTGAAGGACTTTCAGAAAAATCAGTCTAGTAGGTGTAGCTCCTATTGCATGTTTCGCATCTGCGAAGGTATGATGTTTGGAGAGTAGGGGTGACCTGTGTCCCAAAGTCTCCATAGTTATTCCTGTTAAGAACGGAGCTGATCAAATAAAGGATCTTTTGGATTCCCTCTTGGAAATCGATTATGATGGAGATAGGCTTGAAGTAATAGTTGTTGATGGCAGATCCACGGATGCGACGAGAGAAATAGCCCAACGATACCCCGTAAAGCTTGTAACTGAAGAGGAGCCTGGAATAAACGGCGCGAGAAACACAGGTGTGAGGTCAAGTAGCGGTGAAATAATAGCCTTCACAGACTATGATTGTGTGGTTCCGAACAACTGGGTGAAATCAATCGTAAGGGAGTTCCAGGATCCTTCTGTGGGCTGTGTTGGAGGAAGCGTCTCAAGATACAGGGACGATTTCCTTTCACGTTATGCTGACGAAAGCCTAATTCCAGTTATGAGGATGTTCAGGAAAAAGGTGACGATTGACAGGATACAGTTGCCCTTCTCCTATCCTATGGGTTGTAACTTTGCGGTTAGGAGGTCGGCGATAGAGAAGGCTGGACTTTTTGATGAACTTTTTACATGCGGTTTCGACGAATTGGAATTCGTTGAGAGAATATGCAAAGAGGGCTACAAACTGGTCTTAACGCCTACTGTCATAGTTCGGCATAAGCATCGTCAATCACTTATGGGACTTCTAAAGCAGACTTTCCGTTACGGTAAGGGTGGAGGCGTCCTGCTCAGGATCAAAGGACTAAAAAGCATCTTTGGAAGGTGGGTGCTTCTAAGCCTAATTGGCTTTTTAGCATGGCTTCTTTCCGGTTTAGCCCTTGCATTATACACTGCTTTTTCAGGCAGCATGCTTTCCCTAGCTGCTCTTCTAATTTTGTCCTTCATGCCGCCGCTTATACTGTTGCTAACATATTTAAAGCGACTAACCAAAGCAGGGGGGCGTCGCAGATGGTTGCTTGCCTACCCTCTGCTGGACGTTCTCCGGTTCTTAGCATTTTCCTCCGGCATCCTTATTGGGCTTTTCAAGCATGCTGATAAGCATTAGAATATTAACCATTATGCCTAGGGTGGTTATGTAAGGGGAAAACCTAAATGCTTGTTTGAGGCTGGTAGGTAGCGTATTGTAGGATGGTCGTTATGGAGGAGGATCCTGTAAGGCTGCATAAAGAGGGAAACACCCTATACGAGCTGGGCAAGTACGAGGAGGCTATGGAAAAGTTTCTGAAGGCTTCTGAGCTCTACAAGAAGCTTAAAAACTTCTTTGACTCATCCTATGCACTTTATAAGGCTGGTGAATGTGCATTCGCGCTGAAGGACTATTCAAAGGCAACGGAGTACTTCCTAAAATCCGCAGATCTATCCTTTGAAAAGGGCTTCGACAGGTTCGGTGTGAGTGCTTTAGAATACGCTAGAGACTGCTACAACGCCCTGGGCGAAAATGCGAAGGCTGAGGAGCTTCAGAAGAGGATAAAGGAAGTAAAAGCAAGACTTGAAGAAACTCTTTAGCGGAAAATAAGCCCAGCCCCATGTTTTCTTTAAATATAACCCTTTAATCTCCGGAAGCCAATTTTCTTTAGTGAACCCATGCCCACTTCATTCATGGCTATTGCGGAATTATGCGAGAAACTGGAGAAGCTGACTCGTAGAATTCCCATGATTGATATCGTAGCTGAATTTCTAACGGGGCTTGAGGTGGGTGAGATCGAATCTGCTGTGTCAATGATCCTTGGAAGACCATTACCGAAGTGGAGTCAACAGGCACTTAACGTTAGTTGGACCACGCTGAGCAACATCATAATGCGCGTAGCACGTGTTGACCAGGACACTTTCCTAGAAGTGTTCAGCAGAACAGGTGATGTAGGCGCCGCAACCATGGAGATCTTTAAACATAACCGCGGGGTAAGGCAGCTGCCGCTTTATGCAAAACCCCTGAGCATAACTGAAGTGCGTAAGAACTTCGAGGCTGTAGCTGAGGCTCAAGGCCAAGGCTCCAAAGAAAAAAAGGAGCGCATAATAGAGGCGTTGCTTAGCCATGCTTCGCCGTTGGAAGCAAAATATCTGGTAAAGATAATGATTGGCGAGATGCGGACAGGCTTTCACGAGGGATTGATGGAGCAAGCAATTTCAAAAGCCTTTAACATTCCTTTAGAATCAGTTCAAACCGCAAGCATGCTGCTTGGCGACATAGGCCTAGTGGCGCATTTAGCCAAAAAGGAAGGCAAAGAGGGACTATTGAAAGTCGGCTTCAAGATCTTCAGACCTGTCAAGTTAATGCTGGCTCAAACAGCTGAGTGCGTAGCCGAAGCCATAAGCGAACACGGTGGCAAAACAGCCTTCGAATTCAAGCTTGACGGTGCAAGAGTTCAAATTCACAAGCTTGGACAGGAAGTTAGGATATACAGCCGTAGACTCACAGACGTAACTAGAAGCCTTTCGGAATCAGCCGAAGCTGTGAAGGAAAACGTGCAAGCCCATGAGGCTATATTGGAAGGAGAAATTATAGCTGTAGACGATAAGGGTCAGCCTATGCCCTTTCAGCACCTTATGAGAAGATTCAAGAGAGTTCATGAGCTTGAACGCGCGGCTGAGGCCGTTCCTGTAAGGCTTTTTCTATTTGACATCCTATACCTGAACGGTGAAAACCTCATAAACTTGCCATATGCCCGGCGGAGACAGATCCTAACGGAGGCCTCAGGTAACCTCCCTCTAACAGAGCAGCTAATAACCAGTGAAGTAGATGAGGCCGAGAAATTCCTAAAGAAAGCCGTAGAAAGTGGGCATGAGGGACTTATAGCTAAAAAGCTTGATAGTAAATATACGCCCGGCATCCGCGGAAGATATTGGCTTAAAATAAAACCCCCCCTTGAACCGCTGGATCTGGTTATTGTTGCAGCGGAATACGGATACGGACGCAGGCATGAGTGGCTATCGGACTACTACTTGGCGGCGCGGGATTCTGAAACAGGTGAATTTCTAGTTGTAGGTAAAACCTTTAAGGGCCTTACCGACAGGGAAATGATCGAAATGACTCGTCGCCTTAAAGAACTAGCCATAAAAGAGGAGGCTAGACGGGTAACGGTGCTTCCCAGGATTGTTGTTGAGGTTGCATACAACGAGATTCAGAAAAGTCCAAAATACAAATGCGGGTTAGCCCTAAGATTTGCGAGAATAACCAGGATCAGATTTGATAAGGATCCTGAGGAAGCTGACACCATACAGCGTGTCAGAGAAATATACGAGAGGCAATTCCTGAGAAAAGGCAGATTTAAAATTGGTGAACGCGACATTAGTTATCCCTGAAGGGAATAAGGCATGCGTGAGGCTGGAAAAACTCCATTCTCCTACAATGAATTTTACAGTCGACATCTCGTGATGCGGGAAATAGGGGTTGAAGGGCAAAGGAAACTCGCTTCTTCAAAGGTTGCTGTTGTAGGGGTCGGCGGCCTAGGCACAGCCTCATCCCTATACCTGGCTCTCGCCGGCGTTGGCCACCTGCGCCTAATAGACGGTGATCTTGTAGAAGCTAAAAACCTTCATAGACAAGTGCTTTACAAGCCTGGGGATATTGGAAAACCAAAGGCTGAAGTGGCTGCTGAAAGGCTTTCAGAAGCGAACCCCTTCATTCAAGTTGAACCAGTAAACGAGAGACTAAGCCTAGAAAATGCTGAGGAGCTTCTAGGCGGAGTCAACTGCGTCGTCGATGGACTGGATAACATGAGAAGCCGCTACATAGTTAACCGCACCTGTGCAAGGCTAAAGATTCCATATGTCTTCGGAGCCGCAATGGGCATGGAAGGAAACATATCCGTGTTTGCGCCGCCTGAAACCCCATGCCTAGAATGCATTTTCCCAAGCGTAAACGACAATATTCTACCCCGATGCGAAACCCGAGGAGTCCTAAGCTCAACACCGGGAATAATTGGAACCATGCTCTCCATGGAAGCAATAAAATTACTTGTTGGAGTAGGACAGACCCTGAAGGGCAAGCTGATGATATGCGACTTCAACGATATGTACCTCACAACCATAGAAATAAAGAAAAGAGAAAACTGCCCAGCATGCCAAAACGCCACTAACACGTAAAACCTTTATTAAAAACTCCGCCAGAACTCTACTTAGGCGCCGGGGTGGCCGAGCGGCTCAGGCGGCTGCCTGCAGAGCAGCTACACGTGGGTTCAACTCCCACCCCCGGCTCTACAACTGCACCCACATATAACAATGGACTGGTAGACTTTGGGTTGTGGCTTTTAAGAAAAGGCAATAGCGATAACCGCGACATTCTGCCTGCTAAGTGTCTAGTCATGAATTACGAAT
>JAWCTJ010000016.1:0-19198 GCA_038868255.1 Bathyarchaeia archaeon | reverse complement strand
GCTCACGTAAACTTTTATAATTTTGCAAGCCTCATTTGTTTTGGCGGCGGGTCTTAGGCGGGGGGCTAGGGGTCCCCTGTACCGTAAACCCCCTATATGACGGGCCGAAAGCTGAGGCTGAGGCGCCCGTGGCCGCTAAGTCCCTCATCCCCGAAGCTATGACTACCCGTCCCTTGGGGTCGACGGTTGCCAGGCACTCTCTGTAGGGAGGGATGCCATGGCATTTACCAGGCGAACCTGGCCAGGCCCGGGAGGGAGCAACCTAAGCCTGGACGTTCGGCGCTCAAGGGGATGCGGGTATAAGTGTAGGAATTGGGGGACAAGCGGATTCTAGGCGTCGAACCTCAGTGACCCGCCGCTGATAATTTTCAAAGTTAATTCCTGCAAGAATTACTCTGTCGAAATCGAAAGATGATTCGAGGCTCAGTTTTATTTGTTAGATGCTTAGTACTCTACTGACAGGTGGAATCGTTTGGCTCGCGACTTTCTTTGGGGAGTTTCATCGAGCGGTTTTCAGTTTGAAATGGGCAACCGTGAAGGGAGAGGGCTGGATCCGAACACAGACTGGTTCGTCTGGGTTCATGACGAGGACAACATCAAAAGAGGCATTGTAAGTGGAGATTTTCCAGAAAATGGTGTTTCCTACTGGAGCCTATATGGCAGGGATCACGATTTAGCTGTTGATCTAGGCTTAAACGCGTACAGAATTGGTATTGAGTGGAGTCGCATATTCCCAGAGAGCACTAGAGTTTTTGACGTTGCTGTTGAAAGATCCAGAGAAGGGTTGATCTCGAATGTTGAGGTGGACAACAATACCCTGGATGGGCTTGACAGCGTAGCGAATAAGGAAGCATTGAATCATTATAGAAGCATCATCGCCGATTTGAAAGCCAAAGGGTTGAAGGTTTTCGTCTGTTTAAACCACTTTACACTGCCTCTCTGGATTCATGATCCAATAATTGCCCACAAAACCAAGCTTAAACGTGGACCCAAAGGATGGCTTGAAGAGGCAACTATAATTGAATTCACCAAATATGCTGCATATATAGCTTGGAAACTCGGCGATATTGTGGATTACTGGGCAACTATGAACGAGCCTATGGCTGTCGCAGAAGCGGGTTACATATTTCCCCAGTCAGGCTTCCCTCCAGCAGTAAATAACTTCAGAGCCTTTAAACGGGCTGCAATTAACTTGGCTGTGGCTCATGCACGTTCCTACGACGCCATAAAAGCTCATGATAAAGTTAGGGCTGATGGTGACAGCCCAAGTCCAGCTTACGTTGGGCTGATTCATAATGTGATACCTGTGCATCCCCTAAACAGGGGTGCAGAACTTGATGGAAAGGCGGTGGAGTTCATGGATAACATGCATAATCAGTTTTTCCCACGAGTTGCAGTTGAAGGTTGGCTTGATCGAAACCTAAATGGCGTAAGGGAGAAAGGTGAAGTTAAGGGGTTTCTTGGGCAACGTCTAGACTGGCTTGGAGTAAACTACTATACGCGCTTTGTGGTCAAGGGCAAGCGATCACTGCTGGCTAAGGTATTCGCTGGAATACAAGCTGTCCCTGAACTTGTGCCAAACTATGGTGTGGCATGCAAGCCTAACAGCATATCGGCTGATGGAAAACCGGTTTCTGATATGGGCTGGGAAATTTACCCTGAGGGGTTGCTGGAATCCTTGAGGATCATGGCGAATTATAAACGTCCCTTATATGTGACGGAGAACGGCATAGCTGATGAAAGGGACAAGTATAGGCCAAAATTCATTAAAGAACATGTAAAAATTCTTGAAAGGGCCGTGGATGAGGAAGGCATAGATGTTAGAGGATATTTTCACTGGGCGCTCACGGACAATTATGAGTGGGCTAAAGGCTTTAAGATGAAGTTTGGGCTTTTCGCTGTAGACTTGGAAACTAAAAGCCGTAAAGCTAGGAGAAGCGCAAGAATTTACAGAAAAATAATAGAAGAACATTAAACAATTTAAAAACGGTGCTGCAATAGCCTGTCCACATACAAGAAAATCCTAAATTTCTGATGATTGATAGACTATTGGGTTTGACTGTTGACGCATAATGAGTTCCGAAGGGATTATCTGCTTGACCGATGGGTTGTAATAGCCGTCGAAAGGGCTCGAAGGCCCACGGACTTCGTGAAAAAAGAGAAAATATCAGTTAGGACTAGCGTATGTCCCTTATGTCCGGGAAATGAACATATGACTCCGCCGGCAATCCTAATCTATAGGGAAGTTAATGGGCGGATTGAAAAAACAAAAGATGAGGATGGAATCAGATCTAGCGACTGGTCAGTACGGTGTATTCCGAACCTTTATCCAGCCTTCACGCCGCCTACGGCTCAGGAAAAAAGGAGAGAAAAAACCTCCAAACGTGGGAATTTGGCATTAGCTCTAGGGCATCATGAAGTGCTTGTGGAATCGCCGGATCATGATGAGCATCCATCGGACGCTAGAATATCACAGCTCGTTCACGTGTTAAACGCCTACATAGACCGATTAAAGTGGTTCTCAACGAAATCTTACGTGCGTTATGTCTCCATATTCCGCAACCATGGACATGAAGCTGGAGCATCCCTTTCTCATGCACACGGTCAGATAATTGCCACACCGATTATTCCAAGGCTTGTCAAGGAGGAGCTTGAAGCTAGCAGAAAATATTGGAAGCAAAAGGGAGAATGCGCGTTCTGCCAAATAATTAATGAAGAAAGGCAGGGTCCACGTATAATAGCTGAAAACAGCGATTACTTGGCTTTTGCACCGTACGCTAGTGTTCATCCCATGGAGTTTTGGATAATGCCTAAAAAGCATCAGCCATCGATGCTTTGGCTAACGGAAGCTGAAATAGTAAATTTCGCCAAGATCCTAAAAACCTGTCTTGGCGGGCTGAAAATTCTGTTGAATGATCCTCCGTATAACTATGGTTTCCATATGACCCTACAAGGGGAAACTGCACAATATTATCACTGGCACTTAGAGGTTTATCCTAAACTTACGGTTTGGGCGGGTTTCGAGAAAAATACAGGCATATATATAAACACGGTTCAGCCGGAGAAAGCGGCTGAAAGTTTAAGAGAAGTCATGCAAAATCTAGAAGTCTAGGATAGCACGTTCAAATTTAGGCCTTATAAGCAGAACATCCTCGATATAAGCCCTAAGCGGTTCAGCCGTGCTCCATGCTTGAGCTATACAGCCTCTTGGGTTGTGAGGGGGATCACCATCAAATATTTCACTTATAGTTCCAAGTCCTGCATTGTAAATTTGCCCTGTGAAAAGTGGCATGAGAAAGTTACTGAATGCATAGTTACGCATGGATGCTGAATATCCTGAAACCTTTATGAAGGCTGTAGTGAAGGGGCCGAGAAGCCATGGCCAGACCGTGCCATTGTGGTAGGCAGCATCGCGGCTTCGCCGGTCTCCGCAGTAAACTCCAACGTATCTTGGATCATCACTTGCTAAGGTTTTTAAACCGTAGGGCGTCCAAAGTTTCTTGTAAACGGTCTCCACAACCTTCCAGCTTTTCTCCCAGTCAAGCATGGTGAAATCAAGGGAAACTGCTAAGATTTGGTTAGGCCGAATGGACGGGTCACCCCAATCGCCTTCCTCCAAAACATCGTATAGGCATCCAGCCACTTCATTCCAGAACTTTTTAAGGAAATTACTCTTCACTTTTTCAGCAATTTCCGCAAATTTCTCCGCCTCTTCCATCTCATTAAAATGTTTTGCCAAAATCTCTAAAGTTTTTAAGGCATTATACCATAGTGCCTGCACTTCAACGGCCTTCCAAGCTCGCGGTGTCACGGGTTTTCCATCAACCGCTGCATCCATCCAAGTAAGTTGGGGCCCATGCACCAGTAACCCATCACGATCAACCTTTATGCCGAATGCTGTTCCATCTTGGAAACTATCAACAATTAATTTAAGATCTCTCCATAGGTTCTGCTTCACGAAATCGAAATCTCCAGTATACTTGAGGTATTGCATAACAGCATTAACGTACCAGAGAGTTGCATCCACGGAGTTATACATGGGTTTACCATAATGGTCTGAAACGAAGTTTGGGATAAGCCCGTTTAGGTTATACCTGCCGAAGTTTAGGAATGTACGTCGTGCATCATTAAATCTTCCGGTTACAAGCATCAGACCAGGCAACGAAATGAACGTGTCTCGACCCCAGTCCTCAAACCAGGGATAACCTGCGATCACAGATCTAAACTCGCCATTCTCAGAAACCTTTAAAACAAATAGGTCTGTTGACAGAACTAGCCAATCCAGCCAATCGCCAACCCCGGATGTACCGTGTTGCTTATGAAAATTCTCAAGGAAATTCTCGCGACGCTTCAGCTCTGACTCGTAAAGTATCCATGCTGACTCAGCACTGGAAAAAATTTTGCAGATGGTTTCAAGCGTTTCTTTACGGGTTCTTCCCGCAGCCGCAAAGATAGCTAATTTAGAATTGATTCCATCCAGCCTAAATTCAAGGAAGCCTGGGCTATACCAGTCTTCGAGGTAACTTTCTCCCCGGGAAAACTCCTCCTTAAAGTAGATCTTTTCAAGCCACATCTCGCAGGGAACATAGCTCCCCACCGTGGCAGTTAAAGTCACAGCGGAGTTTTGATCTTCAACGCTCACTAATGCCTTACTTTCTACGTAATCATGAAGGAAACGCGGTGGATTTGTGGCTTTATTTGCTACTGAGTGGAAGTGTCTACAGGAAAGCAGGGGATAAACCCTAAGCCGTGCATCTGATCGATTCCTATTTAATACTTCATATAGAGCTATGAGCGCATTCACTTTATGAGGCATAAAGAGGATTTTCCTTATCTCAACATCACCTGCAAGATAAACAAACTGTGGAAATGGCGAGAGAGAAAAACTCTCAATGGGGAGAGTGCCTTCAGGGCGAACGCCGTCTTCAAATTCGTTTGCGTATAAAGGGCATGTTCTCCCTTCCACAACCAGCTCATCATCGAGTTTTGTGAGGCATACATGTCTATTTCGAGGCGGCTTAAAGGCTGCAACAAGAAGTCCATGATACTTGCGTGTGTTTACGCCTAGAACAGTGGATGAAGCATATCCACCCAGCCCATTCGTTATGATCCACTCTCTTTTTACAGCTTCCTCAAAATCTGAAAGATAGGCTTTGTCAAAATGCATATGTGGAAGACCCATTACGGCATCATCAGCTTTGCAACATTTCTATCCCTAAAAACGCCGAAAAAGTTTGCAACTGGTTCACATTTACTTCTGAATAATAGTGCATGGGGCTTCTTCAGCCGGTACTCTGTCAGGGTTTCAGCATATCCCATGCCCTTAGCTATAACCAGATCCGCAGATTCATATATGCTTAGGAATTCGGGTGAAACCTCATCAAGTATCAGCCCCACAGCATCCGTGCCCGTAGTTATCACTTTATCCGCGATTTTAATCATGTTTGAAGCTTCAGCGTCCTCCATCGTGGCGTCATTTATGACGGGGCCGCCTTTTACGGCAACATAAACGCATAGGCCCATGTTTTTAAGCTGCTCCACAAGCAGCGTGTCAAAGACTATCTCTCCCGCGTTGTCAGTTAAAAGTAAGACACTTTTTGATTTCTCAGCTAACTCGTAAATACGTGGGATATCATCAACTGCTAAATCCTTTCCAGCCTCCAAAAACAGCTTTCTCATCTTGCTGAATGTGAAGCTGTGACCGGGGATGTCGAACTCCATTACATTCCCAACAATGGAGCATAAGCAGGCTCTTCTAAACCTGTCGTAAAGCCTGTATCCCTCTTCAACAAGCTTTTTAGCGTAGGGCAACATTTCCAGGGCGTTCTGATTACATATCTGCTTAGTGTGCTTGTAAGGGTCATCGCATCCTGTAACGCGTCTGATTATGCGGTCTCTCTTGGTCCCGAGAACCGCTGGAACCGCTGATGGTTTAAATTCCCTTTTAAGCAGGTTTATGATTTCAGCGGCAGCTCTAAAGTGCAGTGCAGGATTGTCAGTAGCCTCTTTAGCTTCAGCTATTCCCCTGCTCAGGAGACAAGCAGCACATTCAGCTTCAACCTTCAAGGGCTAATCTCCCAATCCATCGCTGCCTTTGCAAGTTCGAGCATAATGCTATATGGGTTTTTCGCCCTGACAACGGCGCTTGAGAGAAGCACACCTTGGGTTTTAAGCCTTAGGGCTGCAGTGACATCATCACCGCAGCATATCCCTGCACCGCATAATACAATAACGTCGGGATTTGCATCCTTAACAACTTTAACAGTACTCAACACTACTTCAGGCTGAACCTTTGAGACCGACATTCCTGTGCCGATTAGTTCCGGGGGCTCTACAGCCACCATGTCCGGGCTGAGAGTTGCAACAGCGGCGCTGACCATCTGGTTGTTGGCGCAGACGATGGAGATAAGATCTTTCTTACGAGCTATTTGAATGGCCTTTTGAATCTCTGAAATATTCAGCTGCCTCTCAGAATGGTTTATTAGCGTCCCTATTGCGCCTGCCTCTTTAATAGCATCAGCCAGCACGTGTCCCGTATAGCTTCCAGGTTCTATGGGGTCTATATGCTGGGCGAATACTGGAATTCTAACTGCAGAGGATACAGATGTTATATCTGTAAACTGTGGTGCAACCCCAATGGATACATTAGTTTCCATACTAACTTTTTCAGCCAATTTAGCGAGTTCCACAGCGTTTTTACCAGTTGCTTCCAGATACGATTTAAAATTGATAATTATTAGTGGAACTCGTATTTTCGGAGACAAATCTATATCACCTAACATCATCACTTTTCTGTAGAATAGCTAATAATTACTTTTTGGAAAAATTTGACAAAAGATGATGGGGGATGTTTTATGTCTTGTTAGTATAATCATTCTCTGTCTCCAGGTATGAAGACAGCCGCGGCCACGACGGTTGTCCATAGCCCATTTTTATCGCCTGCAGCGGACTGAGTTATGTTTGTTGTCTTTATTATCATTCCGCTTGTTTTAAAGAGCTGTTTCTTCTCATCCCAGGCAGTTTCAGGATCGAAGGGTATTCCCATGGTGGTAGCCAACATTGTTGCAGCCAATTCCTCTGCATAATCTCCTGAGGCTTCATCCGTCTGTCCGAAGGAGTGATACTCTGACAAGTATCCATAATTGTTTTTCCCGGAGGGGATGGCTACACCTATCGAGGCTGCGATTAGTCTATGCGGCTCGTTTGTGGAGTTCTTTGACATTACAACGAAGGTTATCTCGCCGGGACTCAGCATCTTCAAGCCTCTTTCCTTCGGAATCAACTTACAGCCTGGAGGTATAATGCTTGAAACGTTGACCAAGTTGCAGTAGTGTATCCCCGCATTTCTCAGGGCCAACTCAAACGATTGCAGTTGATCTTTATGCTTTCCAACGCCTTTGGTTAGGAAGAAATATTTGGGTATCATTTTGGATTTCGATTAGTTGCAATGCAGCATTGCTTATTAAGTTTTATGCCTATAGATAAGTAATGTAATTTCGCGTTTTAGAATTTAACCGAGGAAAAAGCATAACAGAGGTTTTCACAGAAAAATATTTGAGGTTCAAAGTTGCCCCGTATTGGAAGCGTCTTCAAAGATGAATCTAAGCTTGACATAAGCTATGTGCCCCGTAGGCTACCTCACAGAGAGAAGGAGCAGCGCATACTCTCTCAATTCTTCAGCTTCCTCATGCGTGACCCATGGAGGATGACTCAGAGAATTTTGATAGTTGGAGATGTTGGTACTGGAAAAACCGCGCTTGCCCAGAAATTCGGAGAGGACATAACTAGGGAAACTAGGCTGAGGGGCATTAATGTAAGATATGTGCATCTTAACTGTCGTCAATATAGGGGGAGTCTATTTCTCCTGCTGAGCAATGCAGTATCAACATTTCATCCCAGTTTTCCCAAGCGTGGACTCTCTGCAGAGGAGCTTCTTAATATTCTGCTGCAGATTCTCGATGAACAGAATGTCTATGCTATTTTAACCCTTGATGAGTTTGAAAGTCTTGTAGAGAGGGAGGGAAGTGAAGCCATTTATAAGCTTACCCGCTTACAAGAAAGCAGATTAGGAAAGCCGCAGAGAATATCTTTGATTTGCATTCTAAAGAACCTTAGAGTCCTTGATAACCTAGATGCGAGTACGAGAAGCAGTCTGCAGTCTAATATAATATACCTTGAAAGGTACACCCAGACGCAGCTTATAGACATACTGAATGACAGAGTTCAGATTGCTTTCAACCTCAATGCTGTGCTTGATGACGCTGTAAACCTCATAGCTGAGTTAGCCCACTCTGAGGGAGGAAACGCCCGCTTCGCTATAGAACTTCTATGGAGGGCTGGAAAATACGCGGATGCGGAAGGTTTGAGAATGGTGACACCGGAATGCGTTCGTAAAGCTGCGTCCAGCACATATGCCATGATACGTAAAAGTGATCTAGTTCAGCTAAACTTTCATGAGAAACTTTTCCTTCTAAGCATCGCTAGATTCTTCAAAGAAAATGAAAGAGCATACGCTTCCCTAAGTGAGATCGAGCAGGCATATGCTGTTGCATGTGAGGAGTATGGTGTGCAACCCTACACTCACACGCAGCTTTGGAATTACCTGCAGACTCTCTCAGCCATGGGAATAGTTAAAAAGAAGGTTTCAACTGCGGAGGGCGGACGGGGAAGAACAACCCTCATATACTTGGCAGAAATACCGGCATCCGAGCTTGAGAGGGAGTTGGTGGCACTTTTAGAGAAGAATTAGTTATGGCGGGGTTATAGCGTGTCAATGGAAGATATCTTGGGCAGCAGAATGCGCCTAAAAATCCTCAGGGTACTTACAAGGATCAGCGAGCTTAACATTTCAGAAATAGCCCGCAGAGTCGGCGGCAATCATAAAACAGTAATGGAGCATCTTAAAATTTTAGAGGAAGAGGGGATACTTCAACATAAAACTTATGGACGAATTCGCCTGTACAGGTTTAATCCGAATTCCCGCAAGGCTACTGCTATTCAAAAGTTTATTGAGGAATGGGAAAATATGGAAAAACTGCACACTTGATTGGAATAGCTCTAATAAATTATAAGTGGTTCTGCCTCTTAATTGAGCTTAGGTGGCTAGTTAATGGCAATGGTTGATGTTACTGGTAAGCCTAAAGTTTTCCGCGAAGCCACGGCATCAGGCAGAATTAGACTAAAACCTGAAACCATAAAGCTGATAAAAGAAGCAAAAGTGGAGAAGGGGGATCCGCTGTACACGGCTAAGATTGCCGGTATTCTCGCAGCCAAGCAGACAAGCCTTCTGATTCCGCTCTGCCACCCCTTGCCATTAACCAACATTGAAGTAAATGTGGAAATCCTTGATGATGAGACTATACAGGTTTCCTCAACCGTGAGAACGGAAGCCCAAACTGGCGTTGAGATGGAGGCTTTAGTTGCAACAGCTACAGGACTGCTGACAATATGGGACATGGTGAAAAAGTACGAGAAGAACGCTGAAGGACAATATCCGATGACGAAGATTGAAGAAATACGTGTTATAAAAAAGGTTAAGGAAAGTGTGGAGAATGAGCGAAAGCACAAAAAGGCATAGAGCTGAGGCTCCTAAAAAGCTGAACTTTGCTATATTCGTTTGCAGCACATCCCGCTACCAAAAGCAAATGCGCGGAGAGCCCTCAAGAGATGAGTCAGGAGACTTGATAGAAAAATACGTTAAAACGGCTGGACACGCTGTTGTACTCCGCAGGGTGATACCTGATGATAAACAGATCATAGAAAAGTCAATGATGGAAGCCCTGCAACGCAAAGACGTGGATGTCACGGTTTTCTGCGGCGGGACGGGAATAGCGTCCTCAGATGTAACTATAGAAACTGTGACGCCATTGCTTGAGAAGATTCTCCCAGGATTCGGAGAGCTTTTTAGGTTTTTAAGTTATAAGGAGGTTGACTCCGCGGCTGTCATGTCGAGAGCTGTTGCAGGCGTAACCAAAGGTAAGGTTTTCTTTTGTATTCCAGGCTCACCGGACGCCGTCAGGTTATGTTTTGAAAAACTTATATTGCCGGAGGCCGCACATATCGTTAAGCATGCGCGGGAATAACGATGGTGCTTCTCGACAACTATGGACGACCACTGCTTAACTTACGTATAGCACTTACGAAGCCATGTAATCTCCAATGCAGTTACTGTCACGGTGAGGGCGAAGATAAAAATGAATTTAATTACAAGGCTGAAATGAAGGCTGAGGAAATCATCCGCATAGCCAAAATCGCAGTCAGCCTTGGAGTTTCAAGGATTAAGCTCACAGGCGGAGAGCCTCTAATGCGTAAGGACATACTGCAAATAGTCAAGGGAATAGCGGACATACCGGGGTTAGAGGAGCTTTCAATGACCACTAACGGTACGCTGCTGGCGCCCATAGCCAAAGATCTGCATGCAAACGGTCTTAAACGTGTTAACATAAGCCTGCCGACGATAAACGAGGACACATATTGCCAACTTACTGGCGGAAAACTTGAGAATGTTTTAAGAGGGGTTGAAGCTGCCGTGGAGGCTGGACTGAACCCTGTTAAGCTTAATATGCTTGTGCTAAAGGGCGTCAACGAATCGCAGGTTGATGAGATGATAGATTTTGCAAGGCAAACAGGCGCTATATTACAGCTCATCGAGCTTGAACCAATAAACATAAGCAGAGAATACTACGAGGCTCATCATAAACCACTTGATGATTATGAGGAAATGCTTAGGCAGAAAGCCCTTGATGTCGAGTCTAGGAGGTACATGCAGAATCGCCGCATCTATCGCCTTCCAGGCGTAAGCGTTGAAATTGTCCACCCAATAGAGAACTCAGAATTCTGCAGATACTGCACAAGGATGCGGGTTACAAGTGATGGAAAATTAAAGCCATGCCTCATGAGGAATGATAACCTTGTGGACATTTTAACCCCTATGAGAAATGGCGTATCAGATGAGGAGCTTATGGAGATTTTTAAGCTGGCAAACGAAAGGAGGCAACCCTACAACATGGAAAGGAGCCTTTAGACTATAACTCAATTATTTTTGATTCAAGCCTTTCGGTGTCAAGCAGCGCAATTGTGGATTTGCCAGTTATATAGCCGCATACTTCTCCAGGGTTCACAACAATTGTGCTGCCCTTCCTGTATATCTCAGCCATATGAGTATGCCCATGCACCACTACTTCGAAGCTTTGACTGTTGATTAATGCCTTAAGCAGTTCATCCTCATGCCCATGAATGAGCGCAATTTTAACATTGCCAGCTTGAATTTCAGCGAAGTTCCCCCTAAGCTCCATATTTCCATGTTCAGCGGCTCTTTTTTTCAGCAGTTCTCTATCACCATCGTTGTTACCTAAAACCCCTACAATCCTAGCCTTAAGTTCCTTAAACTTTGGAATCACAAAGGGAGCTACATAGTCCCCAGCGTGGAGCACAAGCGCCACGCCTTCGCCATTTAACTTCTTAACAGCCTTGTCCACCAGCGGTAGATTATCATGGGTGTCTGAAATAATTCCCACAATCATCCAGGTTCACCTCTCTAGAAATTTTAGCCTTTGGCAAAATAATTCTTTCCGATAAGTATATTTATACAAGCATATTTATCATAACTGAAGATTTCATATTCACATCTTGAAACCAGGGAGCCTTCAGAGGTGAAAGTTTGACGAAGGCCCTTAATGAGGAAGAAGCTAAACAAATCACAACAGAGTTCGTAAAGAAAAAGAAGAACTGCGACAAGGTGGAGATATCATCCGTAAAACAGAAAGGCGAATACTGGATAATAAGCGGCACTTGCCCCATAAACCTTGAAGGACACTTGTGGGCTGAAAAATTCCACGTTGTGCTGGATAAGAAGGGAAAAGTGAAACTGTCTGACTTTTCGCTGCTGTAGCTTCTACGCACACCCTGGTGCACCATGAAATAAGTATGTAATAGCATAAGAAAGCCATTGTACGGTGAAAGCTTCACTTTTAATTCGAAAAGTTTATTTATAGACTTCTTTGCGAGGCTATTTTGCTGGAGGCAAGCCGACTTAGAGATGTATGCGTTTAAGAGGGTAAGTAGAAGAGCCAATGGAACTTCAGCAGGGGGTAAAGCCTATGCTGAAGTTCAGAAGGTCACTATTCCTCATTATCACGTTGAGTACTCTATACTCTTTAGGAGTCGGCTTGCTTGGCCCCATATACCCGGTTTTTGTAGTTAACCGCTTCTCTGCATCCTATGTGGATCTAGGCATGTTATATGCAATCTTCTGCCTGATGGCGGCTGCGTTTAAGGCTCCAGCTGGGAGACTTGCAGACCTTTACGGCAAGGAGAAGGTATTCGTATCAGGCGTAATTATGGGTGCCATATGTTCATTATCTTACGTTTACGTTTCAAGCCTGATCCACCTTTACGCCATAGAGTTCTTATTCGGCATATCTCACGCCCTACAGAGACCATCACTCCTATCAATTATGGTCGACTTTGGCGATAAGGGAAAACGCGGCTTCATCCTTGGAATGTTTGAGTCAGTCTACGACCTTGCAGAAGCTGCAGCAGCTCTGCTGTCCACAATAATAGTCGCTCAAGTAGGATTTGAAGCCCTATTCTATATATGCTCAGGATGTCAGGCAACAACGGGCCTATTCATGCTTAAATGCAGAGGAAGAGCTTTGTAAAAAGAGAGCATATACAACGTTAAAGTTATTATTTTGAAGATATTTGTATCCATAACGTGAAGCCCGGTGGTGTAGCGGCCAAGCATGGGGGCCTCTGGAGCCCCTGACGGGAGTTCGAATCTCCCCCGGGCTACCACTTTTCAGTAAAAATGCTAAAAATTGAGTTTTAGGAATCAACAAACCTGGAAGTGTAGAGCATATTTCATTTTCTAACACAAGGAAAAGGCAGTTGTAACATTTACTGATAGATTGTTCCGGCTACCGTGAGATTTTGTTCACACTTGCGTTGCTGTTAGTTCGCAGTATGGGTCCCCTTTAGCTATGCATTCCGTTTCTTCAACCAGGACTCTTTTGTTCAACAATGAAGACAGGTATCCAGCTAGCATTCCACGTGTGAATTGGCTGTATGGCTTTTTGGATTCCATGCCTGTCTCGCATTCGAAACAATCATAAACTCTTACAATTGCTTTAAAAGAGGGGTGTGTTGTTATTTCAATAATTTCTGGTCGACCGAAGCCTACGGCGCTGAAAAGCGGTAAATTCACACTTTTTATTATCTCAGCGGGATCGCTTATTCCAAGTTTCTTCGCCATCTCAAGATGAGATTTACCGTATTCCATGCCCGCGTTATGCCCCAGGTGGAACAGGAATGCTTCACCAGCTGTTCCAAACTGTTCTCTCATGCGTTTAGATATGCCTGCATATATCGACCGGCGTATTATTATAGCTCTTTCCCCAGCTAACATAAGTCTGTGGTTCATGTAATCGGCAATAAGGCCCTCAACAGTTGGCTTTATAATCTTGATGCTTTTAACTCCACTTACGCTGCGCATCTTTTCCGCAAGATCGTCAACCGAAATATTCATATTGGTTGAATCTAAAAACACTACACCTGACATTATGGATTCTCCTGTAAAAGGCATGGAAAAGTTAACATAAAGCTCAACTGCCCCAGCCTTGAATGAGATATCAGATAGTTCCTCTAAAATGCCTCTTCTAGGCTCTAGCTTGAAGAGAAGACCGCAAAGTCGTCTCCCTGGAAAAAGCAGAAACCTTCCCACGTTAAAATCGGAATCGCTAACCATTATGATTTCACCAAGAGAATAGGGTGAATCAATTCTGAGTATAAACTTTATCTGAAAATTGTTTCTAATATGCTTCATTAAGCAGCTTTTTAGTAGAACACTTTGAACTGTGTTTAGTAAAGAGGAATGGTAAAGGAGCATGTAGTCGTGCAGATTATGGTATACATTGACGTTACGTTTGCTTGTTGCAGCAGTTTGTTGATGCCCCATTTATACAGCATGATTCATTTTTTCCACTGTTAATCAGCTTTGAAGCCGCAAGTAAACCAGCTTTAACTATTAAATCTGCGGGGATTGTTTCGTAGATTTTTCCTTCAACCTCGACGGTTCTACAATTGTAAGGGCTACATGCGTCACAACAGGGACTCTGCCCAACTTCTCCGTTGACCCACTCCTCTAATGGTCTGTCTCCAACCCATATTCTGTTTGACTCTAAGGGATTTTTGCTAAATTCTATAGGAGACAGTTCAACTTTTTCAGTTACCACTTCTATTCCAAGAGGAGTTAGAATTTGCTTAAGGATATAAGTCGCTCTTTCAATTTCCTCATCCGTTGAGGCACATCTGGAACACGTCTGTCCATCAGACAAAAGCCTCTGCCACTTGATTTTCAATTTCTTCAAACGTTATCCCTCTTCCATTTTGAATGAAATGTCCCTTTTACGGCTGCATAGTTATTGAAGCTTGCTAATATATAGATATTGATAATCTGTCATGCTTCATGGACTTACCAGTAACTATTTTTAATTTCCTAATTTGACTGGTGATTTTGAACTATGGTGTAAACTTTATGAATTAGTTTGTTGTTTATATGCAGAGCGTTGGCGGTTGGCTTATGTCGTCTAATGCTGAGATGATTTCTACTGGAGTTGAAGACTTAGATACCGTGTTGGGCGGGGGGTTTCCAAAGGACAGCTTAATTATATTGGCAGGTAATGCTGGCACGGGCAAAACCATTTTTTCCGCACAGTTCATATATCGTGGCGCTGTAAACTTCGGTGAAAATGGAGTTTATGCCAGCTTTTCCGAGAATAGAGAAACGTTCATGATTAACATGAAGAGTTTCGGCTTCGACTTTGAAGGGTTGGAAAAAGATGGAAGATTCAGCTTCCTTGATCTTTTAACTGTTAAGGAATCAGCAGTCTCCGCGGTTTTAGATCTCATTATCAGCGAGGTGGAGAGGATCAAAGCTAAACGCCTCGTGATAGACTCCTATACTGCTCTTGTTCAATCTTTTAAGGAGCCTATCGATGCAAGAATAGTTCTACACGTAATACTCGGCAAACTAATCCGCGGAATGGGCTGCACAACGATTCTGATCGAGGAGATCCCCTTTGGAAGCTCAAGAATAGGGCTCGGCATCGAGGAGTTCGTCGCAGATGGTGTAATAGTTCTCAGCGCTAATCAACTGGATGGCTATCGCCTCAGAGAACTCCAACTACTAAAACTCCGAGGGGTTATGCTCAGGGAGAACATGCTTACCTTTACACTTAAAGAAGGCTTCAAAGTTTTCCAGCCTCATAAACCAAAGCATATTGAGAAGCCAAACCGATTCAAACCAATCCCAGATACGCCTGGTAAACATTCTACAGGGACAAGATCACTAGATGAGGTGCTGGAAGGAGGATTACCAAGAGGATCTGTCATATTAATGGAATTAGATGAGAAGGTACCGGCGCCAGCCTACTACATGCTTACTTTTCCTTTGGTATGTAATTTCCTGTTTCAAGGAAGGGCTGTAGCCTGCATCACTACAGCAGGAGTTGAACCGAAAATAATCTATGAACGATTAGCAGCTTATGGCGCAACTCCTGAGGAAAAATCGCGTAACAAAATATTCATAACAACTTCAGGAACTTTTAATAAACTATCTGATGCTCCATTTGATATCATTAATTTGGAGGGAAAAAACGCCAGGGAGGACATTAACAAGTTTTTAAAGGTTGTTGATGAACTAACTGTTCAAACCAATCAGCCCGTGTTAATGATAATTGGCGTAGATACTTTAGCGGCCCTTTATGGTGAGAATCAGTGCGAGCAGTTAATGGGCTGGATTGTCACAGAAGCTAGAAGACTCAGCGCGGTTGTTTTAGCAGTAACCAAGGCTGGGCGCAGGGAATTCGCCATCAGGCTCAGCCCGTTAGCTGACATTTACCTTCGAATGACAAGAAAACATGGGTGCCCACTGATTTATGGGGTTAAGCCTAGAACGGGCTTATATGCCCTTGAAGAGGATATTTCAGAAGGCTACTCCATAGCAAAATTAACGCAAATTGTCTAGAGAAAACGTATACATGAACGAGGTTACTATTTTTCATTAGGCTAATAAAAGCGTATGAGAGTCTCTGCGTTTATAATTTTTAGTGTGCTTTAAAGCTTTAAATGCTTGTTTCACGCAGCACAACAATAGACGATATGAGAAATACAATTCCAAAGCCAATTAGGGCTATTAGAGACACCCATGGAAAAGGCTGGTTTAGAGCTGCAGCTCTTAGACATAGGCTTGAATGAGTTAATGGAAGGAAGTAAAGCGCTATTTTTAGGGCTTCAGGGACGCTTTCAAGCGAGAAGAATGTACCGCTGAGGAAGGACATAGGTACAATAACGAAAGCGCTGAAACTGCCCATATCCTGGTGGGACCTGACCAAAAGCGCAGCTAATACTCCGAGAAGTGAGAACACAAAGCAGGAAACAACAAGCACCACAAGGAACAATGGCAAGAATGAGCTGGCTCTGAAGCTAGGCGACACTAAAAGCCCAACAGCCACCAATGCAAAGGAGCTTATCAGGCCATGAACCACACCTGTCAATGATTTGCCGAAAACTATTGACAAGGCACTTATGGGCGCCATCAATAACTCATCGAAACACTTGTAAAAAAGCCTGTCCACATGAAGTTTTGAACCTGCCCCGTTGAAGCTGCTCGTCATGGCTGTTAGGGCTATTATTCCAGGAACCACAAAATCCAAGTAGCTGTAGCCTTCAAAGCTTATCCCCCTGCCGAGCCCATAGCCAAAAGCCAGAAGATAAAGCACAGGATTAACCAGGGTTGTGGCCAGCGTTCGTGAGGCTCGGCGTTTCAGAACTCTAAGGTCAGCCCAGAAAACCGCGTAAATATCTGAAAGCAGACTCATTCCCCAATCACCTCTCCACCAGTTAACTCAACAAATACATCCTCCAGATTTGACTCGCGAATAACCACGCTCTTGATGCTGTTGGAGCTTGATAAGTTTTGAATATATCTTGAGGCTTCAGCCCGATCATGGAAAAACTTGTATGCAAACTTGCCGCCACCCGTAACCATAACCACAGTGAACAGGCCTATTTTCCGCCGAAGCTCCATGGGGCTATCTAGGGCTATCAGTTGGCCCTTGTGGATTATTCCAACCCGCTGGCAGAGGGTCTCAGCCTCTTCAATATAATGTGTAGTAAGGAATATTGTGACGCCATCTGAGTTTAGGCGTCTTATCAAGTCCCACATGCGCCGTCTCGTGTGGGCATCTAAGCCCACAGTGGGCTCGTCTAAGAATAAAATCTTAGGTCTGTGTATTAGGGAGCAAGCAATCATTGCCCGTCTTTGAAAGCCTCCGGAAAGCTCATCTATGGTTCTGTCTGCATGTTCAGTCAGCCCTACATACTCGAGAAGCTCATTTACGCGTTTTTTCCGCTCGTCAGCTGATAAGTGATGTAGGCGGGCGCGGAGCTCCATGTTCTCCCGGACGGTTAAATCCCTGTCCAGGCTGAGGTGCTGCTGCATCACCCCTATAGCCTTCCTAACCATTTCAGGCTTCTCCTGTATGTCAAACCCGTCGACCAAGGCATGACCATAGGTGGGCTTGGTTATGGTCGTGAGCATCCTTATCGTTGTGGTTTTACCGGCTCCATTCGGGCCTAGAAAACCGAAAAGTTCTCCAGCGTGAACTTTCAAGTTCAAGTCTTTAACAGCCCATATTTGGCCATACCTTTTAGAGAGGTTTTCGGTTACTATAGCCTCCTCCAATAGGCTACGCTCCAGCAGATTTTTTAAGTACACGCTTCTCCTGTTTCTCCAAGGCGCCTAAAACCGCCATTCTTGTGCATATGCCTATAAGCTCACCCATCTTCGTATGTCCCCCCGTCCAAGTTACTGGAGGGCCCTCTTCCTTACCGGATACAATTATGATATTGTCGGTTCCCGTGCCTGTGGCCTGAAGTTCACATGATATTGAACTGCGCACATCCAAGTCCTGTAGAACTGCTGTTTTGGCTTCTGTTGCGGTTATTACTGCCCTAGCCATGGCGCCTCCTGTTAGACGCGCATTGGATAGGATTATTATGTTGATGGTTCCGGGCACATACTCGAATTTGCCGTTTCGCTCCACGTAGTTTGCCTTATCGACGCCTGACCTTAAAGCGTTGCCGGTTCCCGCCGTAGCGAAACAGCATACGCCAAACTCCTGATAGAACCTCTCGCAGAAGGCAACGTTGTCCATGTCAGCGCCTGTAGATATGAAGGAGATGCTACGCGCATTTATCCCTAAGGAGCGAAGAAGGCCGAATTTGAACTTTGGATACTCTTTCATCGAAAAGTCTGAAAGCTCACCTGGAACATACACGTTGGCTACATACATCACCCTTCTGTATCCATCCAGAGTGGAGAGTATTCGGCGCTTCTCGCCCTCGAAAGATATCATGAGTGTTTTCATGGTGCACCCCATAAATTCATGGTGTAGAATTTCAGCTCTAACATTGACAATATTGAGACGTATGTTTCGTCTTCCAACAATATTTCCGAAGTTCATAGAATTTACCTCTCAGTAGCCTCCTCAAGCATTCCCTCTATAGATATATACGCGTCCTGCAGCTTCTTTTTAATTTCCTCATTTGCCGCCCAGAGTCTTCTCTCGATGGCCTCCAATAGCCTTTCAAGAATGTTCTGCAGGGCGTAAGGGTTGACGTTCTTTAGCCACTCTTGCATCTCAGGATTTAAGGCATATTTCTCGGCGATTTCATCCCACATCCAATCCTCTATCGCCTCCTCTGTGGCGTCCCATCCAAGTACAAAATCTACGGTTCTGGATAGCTCGCCTGCACCTCTGTAGCCATGTCTTTTCATTCCATCAATCCATTTTGGATTCAGCAGTCTCGCCCTAAAAACATGCTTTATCTCCTCACTTGTACTTCTCACTTTAACCCGTTTAGGATCTGAACTGTCGCCATAGTAGGAGCGGGGAGCCCTCCCCGTTAACACCTTGATAGTTACGTCCATCCCGCCGTGAGTATCATACCAGTCATCCCCTGAAATCAGGTCATACTCCCGCGTATCAACATTTTTAACGGTTAAATCAACAGTGCTTAGTCGTTTCTTAAAAAGCTCTGGGCTATGGTAGCCGTATTTTTTGCGGCTATAGGCATAACATCCCCATGTTACGTAAACTTCGGCAAGATCCTTTTGGCTTCGCCAGTTCTTCGAGTC
>JAWCTJ010000015.1:0-19204 GCA_038868255.1 Bathyarchaeia archaeon | reverse complement strand
AATAGCGTCTAAGGCCTCTATTATCCTTGGAACTGGAGGTGGGCAGCCTGAAATAAAGTAGTCCACATCAACGGTCTGCGCTAGTGTTTTAACCGTGTCATAAAATTCTGGAAGTTCAAGTTCCCCATGCGCAACTTTGAATCGGGTTTGCGGGGTTATACCCTGCGGATTATTTGTTGAAGGAGTTTCAAGGTATGCCCTTTCGAAGATTTTTTCTTTGTTCCATAAATTACCGAGACCTATAACGCAGCCGTCGCAGGCACATGAGCCAAAGGCCACCAGTATCTTTGATTTACGCCTTAGAACTTTAGCCATGTGTTCATTTTCCTCATTCCTTATGGCACCGTTGAAGAAGCATACGTCTATGCTTTTATCCTGCATGGCTTCAACATCTTTATACTTGACATCCAAGGCTACCGGCCAAAAGACAATGTCCGCCTTTGCAGCCACATCCAAGATTTTCTCGTTTATGTCTAGAACGGCGATTTCGCAACCTCCACAACTTGCAGCCCAGTAAAATGCAAACTTCAGCTTTTCCATTTCATCACCATGATACAGAGTAGAGTAGTATTCTATCAGCCAATTTTAATTTAAATTTAGCGCATGACGGATGTAAAATACACCGTGAAAGTTTCGGCTGAAACTACTTGATGTACTCCTTAAGTATCACTCAGGAGCATCATGACAGTATTTTTCCGAAGTCGCCTCTTCCTCTTTCAGGTTCAAAACAGCCTTTAGATTACCGTCCTCTTGGCTTCTTATTGTGAAGCCCATGTTCTTCAGGAGGTTTATGGCTTTACTATTGTCAGGAAGCATTATGGCGTAAAGCGTTTCAACACCCATGTCTTTAGCGACTTCTATTGCGTAATCCACCATTTTAGTGCCTAAACCCAGTCCCTGCCAGGGATCCGCAACGATGAAGGCTATCTCACCCCTTTTGCCATCAGGCTCCAGGCTTATCCTCGCCACGCCTAGAATTCTCCTACGTCCCTCCTCGTTAAGCTCAGCAACTATGGCTATTTCTCTGTCATAGTCTATGTTGCAATAGCGCACCCTGACCTCGTGCGGCGTGTCCTTGATTATTTGAAAAAATCTGAAGCGAATTGACTCCTCGGAAAAGTTCTGAAACATCTCAAGCCAGAGGGGTTCATCCTCAGGTTTTATGGGTCTAAGCAGCACGTGTCTTCCATCCCGCATTCTCCATAAAGTTTCATACTTTTTTGGATAAGGGCTGATGATCAGATGATGATGAGGATCCATGTTCTTAAAAACCAAATTTTTATCAACGATTATGCGTGCATCTAGAACATAAGCTTCGTTTTCGCTTATCCAGAGCGGATTTATGTCAATTTCTTTTATCTGCGGGAAATCCACAAGCAGCTGAGAGAAACGCACCAATAACTCCTCTAGAAGCTTAATGTTGGCTGGCGGCAGATTACGGTACCCCTTAAGTAGGTGATACGTTTTCGTCTCTTCAATTAGTCTTCTAGACAGAGTTTGGTTTAGCGGCGGTAAACCGACGGCATAGTCCTTGTAGAGTTCAGTGGCTAATCCGCTCATTCCGAAAAGGATGACGGGACCGAAGATCTGGTCTTTTACGGCTCCAATCATAACCTCGTATCCCTGATCTTTAATCATCCGTTGAACAGTTACTCCCAGAATCTCAGCTTCAGGCCTGTATTCCTTGACACGTTTAATTACGCGTTCAAAAGCCTCTCTGACCTCAGCCTCACTGTTCAGGTTGAGGGCGACGCCTCCAACCTCGGCCTTATGCGTAATTTGGGGGGACAGGACTTTTATGGCCACTGGATAGCCTATCTGAGAAGCTGCGTTCACAGCCTCCTCCACGTTTTTAGCGGTGTAAGTTTTAACTACAGGTATTTCATAAAAATCAAGGATCTTTTTGGCTTCAGCCTCTGTCAGAACTTCACGATTCTCCATAACTGCTCTCTGCATAGCTGCAAGTATCGGACGCTTAGGAGGTGAAAAGTCAACAGGCAATTCCTCAGGGGTTTCATATAGCAGCTCCAAGTTTCGCTTGTACTGGTACATGTAAAGGTAAGTCTTTATGGCATGTTCAGGTGTGAGATGAGTTGGTATACCATTCTCGTTCAGTATGCGATTTGCCTCTTCAACAGCGCCGTAGCCCATAAAGGATGTCAGGATCGTTTTGTTGTGGTACTTGTAACTGTTGTATGTGTCAACTATGGCCCTTGCCACCTCTATGGGGTCGGATATTGCCTGCGCAGTATATATGATTAGGATGCCGTCAACGTTCTCGTCTTTCAGGCAGGCTTCTAATGCTGCCTTATAACGGTCGGCTTTTGCCTCTTCCAGAAGGTCAATGGGGTTTGTGATGCTGCAGTACTTTGGAAGCATGCTACTGAGCGCTCCAAGGGTTTTCTGGCTTAAAATTGCAAGTTTACCTCCTCTGGCTATCAGTGCATCCGTAGCCACAACAGCCGGGCCACCAGCGTTTGTTATTATGGCTAGGCATGGGCCCCTTGGCAGCGGCTGAAGCCCTAAAGCCTCGGCGCAGTTAAACAGGTCGGATATCTCCTCAACCCGAACTATTCCTGCACGTTTGAAGGCTGCATCGTAAATTTGATCCTCTCCTGTTATGGAACCCGTGTGGGACGCAGCTGCCTTCGCACTTTCGCTGAATTTCCCAGCTTTAACAACTATTATGGGCTTCGTCCTTGCGAAGTGTCTGGCGGCACTCATAAATTTCCTCGCGTCCCGTATTCCCTCTATGTACATTAGTATGCTTCGGGTTTCAGGATCCGTCCCGAAATAATCTATCAAGTCCCCGAAGTCCACATCAATCATGGAGCCTACGGAGACAAAGTAGCTGAACCCTATATTCTCATGGGTTGCCCAGTCAATGGTCGCCGCGCCTAAAGCTGCGCTTTGAGTGATAAACGCTATGTTACCTGGCTTAGGCATCCCGCCTAGAAGCGTTGCGTTCAGCCTGATTTTCGGCCGCATCACGCCTAGACAGTTTGGACCTATTATTCGCAGACCATACTTTTGCTTGGCTTCTAATATCCTATCTTCAAGCGCTTTGCCTTCAGGCCCAACTTCTCGGAATCCTGCTGAGACTATCACCACACCTTTTATCCCGGATCTTCCGCACTGCTCCACAATTTCCGGAACGGTTCCTGCAGGTGTTGCAATTACGGCGAGATCAACGGGTTCAGGTATTTGCTCCACGCTCTGATAAGCCTTAAGTCCCAGAATTTCCTTTTTCCGAACGTTAACGGGGTAAATGTCTCCCTCGAAACCTGACGCGACAAGATTTGTTATTAAGGCACGTCCAACGGATCCTTCCCTATCGGTGGCGCCTACAACTGCAACGCTTTTAGGATTAAAAATTTTTTCAAGATAAAATGTAACCAACGTTAACCCTACGCTGAAGGGAGGATTTGCAGGAATTAAAACTTTATGCGCTAGAATTAAACAAGTTAAAAATGATTGTGTTAAAGTGTTTCTACTTTTTGCTCATCAAATATTCATGTATGGCTTTGGCAGCTCTTTTACCGGCGCCCATAGCGCTTATAACTGTAGCCTCACCGGTTACTATGTCTCCGCCGGCATAAACACCTTCGATGCTTGTTTTGCCATTTTCATCTGTTACTATTGTACCCCATTGCGTAACGGCTAAGCCTTCAGTCGTACGCTGAATTATCGGGTTCGGCGTGCGGCCAATAGCGATTATAACCGTATCTACGTCAATTGTGAATTCTGAGCCCTTAACGGGAACAGGTCTTCGTCTTCCGGACTCATCTGGAGGCCCAAGCTCCATGCGTATGCACTCCATTTGTTTAACCCATCCCTTCTCGTCGCCTATGAAGCGCACTGGTGCAGCTAGAAACTGAAACTGGACACCTTCTTCCCGAGCGTTCTCGATTTCCTCTTCTCTCGCAGGCATCTCCTCTTTTGAGCGGCGATAAACAATATGTACTTGTTCAGCGCCGAGCCTTAGAGCTGAGCGTGCAGCGTCCATTGCTACGTTACCAGCCCCTATCACCGCAACCCTTCTGCCCACCTTTATAGGCGTATCGTATTCTGGGAAGAGGTACGCCTTCATCAGGTTAACCCTTATGAGAAATTCGTTGGCGGAGTATATTCCGCTGAGATTTTCGCCGGGAACGTTGAGGAATTGGGGTAAACCAGCTCCGGTTCCTATAAAGACAGCGTCGAAGCCGCTTTTAAGCAGTTCAGGTATCGTGTAGGTTCGTCCAATCAGGTGGTTTAAGCGGATTTCAACCCCCAGCTTTTTAATATAGTCCACTTCGGCTTGAACTATAACTTTTGGTAGACGGAACTCAGGAATTCCATATATTAACACTCCACCCGGCAGGTGGAGAGCCTCAAAGATCACAACTTTGTGTCCAAGCTTCGCCAGGTCAGCAGCCACAGTCAGTCCGGCTGGGCCGGAGCCTACAACTGCAACGGCTTTACCTGTAGATGCAGGGATTTCAGGAATGTTAAATCCTCTTTCTCTTTCCCAGTCGGCGACGAATCTTTCAAGACGCCCAATGCTTACTGGATCACCTGTTTTGCCTAATGTGCAGTATTTCTGACATTGTTCTTCTTGTGGGCAAACTCTGCCGCAAATTGCTGGGAGACTGTTCTTTTCCTTAATCTTTTTTATTGCCGCTTCAAAATTTCTTTCCCTTATAAGTTTGATGAATGCGGGTATGTCTATTTCCACGGGGCACCCTTTAACACACGGTGCATTTTTGCATTGTAGGCATCTGTTGGCTTCAGCTACTGCTTGCTCCTCGTTGTATCCCAATGCGACTTCGTTGAAATTTCTTATTCGAACTTCTGGACTCTGTTTCGGTATTGGGACGGCTTTCTTCTGAATCTTACGTTCAGAAGCGCTCATTTACAGCACCCCCGATGTTCCCACTTCTCAAGAGCCAGCTTCTCTTCTGAAAGGAAGAACATCTGCCGCTTAATCAGCTCTCCAAAGTCAACTTGATGTGCGTCAAATTCAGGTCCCTCAACACATGCGAATTTTGTCTTTCCACCTACGGTTACCCTACAGGCACCGCACATTCCCATACCATCAACCATAATGGAGTTTAAGCTTGCTATGGTCCTTATCTTGTAGGGCCTAGTGGTCTCAGCTACAGCCCTCATCATAACCGCTGGTCCAATCGCGTACACAAGGTTGAAATTGTATCCTTTCTGGATAAGCGTTTTCAATACGTCGCTTACGAAGCCCTTATGGCCCTTAGTTCCGTCATCTGTGGAAATGTAAAGTTCATCTGAAACCTTTCTCATTTCATCCTCAAGTATCAGAAGCCCCGCCGTTCTTGCGCCTATTATAGATAGGACTTTATTGCCAGCTTCCTTTAGAGCACGAGCTATAGGATAAGCAGCTGCGATGCCTACACCTCCCCCGACAACACATACTGTACCGTAATTTTTTATCTCGCTGGGGCAGCCGAGGGGTCCAGCAACGTCCATTATTGCGTTACCCTTTTCAAGCTTTCCAAGTTTCCTGGTTGAAACACCTACTTCAAGAAAAATCAAAGTCACTGTTCCTTCGCTTCTACTCCAGTCTACAAGCGTCAAGGGGATACGTTCGCCTTTATCATCCACACGTACAATAACAAACTGTCCAGCCTGCGCCTTCTCAGCTATCTCAGGAGCTAATATCTTAACAGATTTAATGCTTGACGCAAGCTCCCTTTTTTCAACTATCAGGTACATTTCCCATTCCTCCAGGTTAGCGGGCAAAGTGGAGATTGAAAAGATGAAGAAAAACCTTTTATAAGGTTATCCGTGGCCTTTAACGGTTTTATTCAATTAAAAGCCGATTCTAAGCATAGTAGTATGGACGTCTAATGTATCCATAGGCTTCTAATGCGGCTGTTATAGCCTGTCCCACCGCGGCTCCAACCTGCTTAGCCGGGTAATTCGTGACGTCGCCTGCCGCAAAAACCCCTGGAATGTTTGTTCTCTGACGTATGTCAACTTTTATGTACCCGTATTCATCAACCTCAACACCTGCTTCCCGGGCTAATTGGCTGTTCGGAGTTTCACCCACCTGCACGAAAACTCCGTCTACCGGCATTTCCCAGGTTTCCCCGCTCCTCAGGTTTGAAAGTACAACTCTGCTGACAAGGGTTTCGCCCCTAATTTCCTTTAGCTGCGTGTTAAAGAAAACTTCAACATTACTTTTCGCGATCAGATCTCTAACCATAGATTCTTGGGCGCGGAAAGCGTCTCTGCGATGAACCACCTTGACCTCTGATGCCAAGTTAGCAAGGTATAGGGCTGTTATAACAGCCGAGTTTCCGCCTCCAACCACTACTACACGTTTACCCTTGAAAAGCGGCCCGTCGCAAACGGCGCAGTGACTAACCCCTCTCCCTTTGAACTCCTTCTCACCTGGAACGCCGAGTTCCCGATAACTCGTTCCAGAAGCAATTATCAACGCTTTAGCAGAGTAAATAGCCTTATCGGTTCTTACAATCTTTTCCTCCCTGGTGAAATCCAGGCTCAAGGCCTTCTCAAACTCTCTTATGGGAACGTTCAGAGCTCTACAGTGCTCCACAATTTTCTGCATAAGTTCAGCTCCGCTTATCCTTCCGAGGCCAGGGTAGTTCTCTATAACTGGAGCGTCAGCCGCGGTTCCACCGGCCAGCTTCTCATCAACAACCAACGTGTGCAAACCGCTTCTAACCCCATATATTCCGGCAGTTAAACCTGCAGGGCCAGCACCTATTACTAATAAATCCACTTTTTCCATAAAGAAGCCACACTTATTTTAGGGAAAAGTTTAATGCCTTTGTATTTAACCCTTTATGCGGTGTCTCCTTGAGGGATCAAATTCTCGAATAGGGAGAAAATGCTTAATATCTCTAAAGGCAGTTCAGAGGGTTTTATGGAGATTCTTAGACAATTAGAGGAGAAATGGCAGAGACGTTGGCAGGAAGCCAAGATCTTCGAGGCTGATCCGGATCCGGCGAGGCCTAAGTTTTACATTACAGTGGCATATCCATATCCAAATTCTCCACAGCATATCGGACACGCAAGAACGTACACTTTGGCTGATGCCTACGCCAGATATATGCGGATGCGGGGCTACAATGTACTTTTACCCATGGCCTTTCACTACACTGGAACCCCTGTTTTGGCCATGGCGAGACGCTTAGCTGAAAATGACAAAGAGCTTGTGAAGGACTTCACGGAAATCTACAAGGTTCCCAGGGAAAAACTAGGTGAACTCACTAACCCGCTTTCCATGGCCAGATACTTCCATGAGGAAATAAAAGAAGGAATGAAGCGTATCGGATATTCAATAGACTGGAGACGGGAATTCACCACAATAGATCCACAATACAACCGCTTCATAGAATGGCAGTTCCGTAAGCTTCGTCAAGCCGGCTATATAACCCGTGGAAGCCACCCGGTGGGCTGGTGCCCGAAAGACGGAAACCCTGTAGGCCAACATGACACCGCCGGTGATGTGGAGCCCGAGATCGGCGAATTCACCCTCATAAAGTTTAGGCATGATGATTGGGTTCTGCCAACAGCTACTCTCCGTCCAGAGACCGTTTTCGGCGTTACTAATATTTGGCTTAATCCGAACGCCAAGTACGTCAGGGCTTTAGTTGACGGGGAGAAATGGATAGTAAGCATGGAATGCGCTGAAAAGCTAGGTTATCAGAACCATAAAGTTACGGTGCTGGAGGAATTTGAGGGAAAGCGCCTTATAGGTAAGGAGGCGCAGAACCCTGCCACAGGGGAAAACATTCTAATCCTGCCAGCGGAATTCGTAGACCCGAAGAATGCAACAGGCGTTGTAATGTCCGTCCCTGGGCATGCACCCTACGACTACGTGGCATTGGAAAATATAAGGTTAAACAAAAAATGCCTCGCGGAATATGGGATTCAGGCTGAGCTGGTCGAAGCAATAAAGCCCATCTCAGTAATTGAGGTGCCCGGATATTCTGAGATCCCGGCGGCGGATGTTGTTAAGCGGATGGGAATCCAGGAGCAAAACGACCCTAAGCTTGAGGACGCCACGAAAGAGGTGTACAGACATGAGTTCCACAATGGCAAGATGAGGATGAATATCGAGAAGTACGCTGGAATGCCCGTGGCTGAAGCAAAGGAAAGCGTTAAGCAGAATTTGATCTCTGAGGGAAAAGCCGCTGTGATGTATGAACTGCTGAATAGACCTGTCAAGTGCAGGTGCGGAACAGAGTGTGTTGTTAAAATCTTCGAGGACCAGTGGTTCATAAATTATGGAGATAAGCAGTGGAAGGATCTAGCGCATAAATGCCTTGAAAAAATGAGAATTTTGCCTGAAGAGCTTCGCACAGAGTACTTATACGTAATAGATTGGCTCCGTGAGAAGGCATGTGCAAGAAAGGCGGGCCTAGGCACGAAGCTTCCATGGGACCCCGAATGGATTATTGAATCACTTTCCGACTCCACGATTTACATGGCTTATTACACCATAGCAAGACACATAAACGCCTACGGAATAGGGGCAGATCAACTGACCGACGAAGTTTTTGACTATGTATTCCTAGGATTAGGCAGCGCCGCGGAAGTAGCTGCAAAAACTGGGATAGATTTAGCGGTTCTAGAGGAAATGCGGAGGGAGTTCATGTACTTCTACCCTCTTGACAGTAGACACTCTGCGCATGAACTTATTCCAAATCACCTAACCTTCATGATATTCAACCATGTGGCAATATTCCCGGAAAATCTCTGGCCCCGCCAGATAGTCACTAATGGACACGTCACCATGGAGGGAGCTAAGATGAGCAAATCCTTCGGCAACATCATACCCCTCAGGGAGGGACTGGCCAAATTCGGAGCTGACCCCATAAGGCTAAGCGTCCTCGGCACCGCCGAGCTATTGCAGGATGCAGATTTCAGCCCAGCCGTCGCAAAAGCCATGAGAGACAGGCTGGAGCGCCTATACAGGCTTACATTCGAAATTTCAAAGAGGCCGTTGGAAGAGGAGAGGGATCTGGGACCTGTTGACAAATGGATGCTTAGTAGGCTGCAAGGGCATATCATGAGGGCGACGGAGTCCATGGAGAAACTGGCTGTGCGCAAGGTGATAAACACCATACTCTTCGAGCTGGAGCAGGATGTTCAGTGGTACCAGAAGCGGGTGGAAACATCCAAAAATAACGCTCCAGTCAAGACCCTTAGAGAGGTGTTGAATATCCAAACACGGATGCTAGCGCCCTTCGCACCCCACATATGCGAGGAACTTTGGGAGATGCTTGGAGGAAAAGGTTTTGTGTCTAAAGCTCCATGGCCTGAACCAGACGGGGAAAAAGTGGATTTCGGGGCTGAAGAGGCTGAAGCCCTGATCAGCAATTTGCTAGAGGACACTATGGACATACAGGAAGCAACAGGCATAAAACCCAAAAAAGTGTTCTATTACACCGCCGCTTCATGGAAGTGGCGCGTTTACTTGATGGCTTTAGAAATGGCTTCCACAGGAAAACTTGTGCAGGGCAACTTGATAAGGAAGCTTATGGAGGACCCAAGCCTTAAAGCCAAAGCTAGGGAAGTCGCGGAATTTGCCGGAAAAGTTGTGGAGGAGGTTAACCGAACCCCAGCGGACAGAAGGCAGAGGCTTCTCAAAATCGGCATGATGAACGAAGCCAAACTGCTTAGGGAGGCCGGAGAATTCCTTGCAGCCGAGTTAGACGCGGAAGTGCACGTTTACATGGAGGACGACCAGGCAATATATGACCCGAAAAATAGGGCGAAACTAGCTAAGCCCCTGCGTCCAGCAATCTACATTGAATAGCGAAGGATTGTTCCTGCAGCTTTGCCATAGAAAAGGATAAGACTATATCTTACCACGTTATTTTGGAATTTTGCGGGTCCGTGGCGTAGCTTGGACGCGGAACGCCAAAAAGCGCGTCGGCCTTCTAAGCCGGAGATCCCGGGTTCAAGTCCCGGCGGACCCGCTAATCTTTCCTATTCTCTAATTTACTCAGTATTGCATCCTCCATCCACCGCCTGTTTGATAATTAAGTTATAGATGTGCAGTCAGCATACAATGTGGGAATGTTGATTTTGGGCTTGTCGTCAGCTGTCAAAATCAGGACCCCCCCTCGTTTTTTCACTTTGATTGCGTACAGCAACGCCTTCTCCTCGCCTAGTAACTGTAGCTTTCACACGCCTCATTAGGCGTAAGCCTTTCAACAGGTGGAAGTCGGCGAAGAAGCCCATTCATGGAAGAGACGCTTGAAGGCTCGGATGCTCTGGTCCGTCCCGCCGTTAACGTAATTTAAACATTTCTATTTCGCGCCTTTTACAGTTCACCGTTCTCGTTTTGTCGGCAGCGGAAATTATAAATGGGAAATGTAATAATAGAGGGTTGTTGTCTCGGGATTTGACGGTTAATTGTTAAAAGGGAGAGAGGGAGAATGAGCACTCATGTTGAGGAATTGAAGCTTAGGTTAATGGTTATAGAGCTGCTTAGAACAGCGAAATATAAGAAGAATATTACTTATCGTGAACTCTCATCTAAAACGGGATTACCCGTCACCGTTTTAAGCAGATATGCTAAGGGTCATGTTTTGCCAAACGCTGAAAGGGCTAGGCAGCTTTTGAAGGTTCTAACAAAGTTTATCGGGTTGGAGGGTGAAATCCGTAACAGAATAAAGTTTAATGAGGACGGATATTTTGACAACACCGAAATAATGGGTGATTACCACATCCTCCAACAGGCGGCTAACCATGCCCTCGCCAACTTCGCTGGAAAAAGAGTGACTAAGGTTTTTACAGCCGCGGTAGATGGTGTTCCACTGGCCACGATGGTTGCGAATGTTCTGGGAGTGAACCTTGTAATAGCGAAAAAAAGCAAGGAGGTTGGTGTTAAGGAGTTCCTTGAAGAAACCTATGCGCTCAAGGATTCAGGTGTCACCATAACACTTTATGTTCCTAAGGATGCCATTAAGAAGAGGGACAGCGTTCTAATAGTGGATGACATGATCAAGACAGGGGAAACTCAAGCAGCCCTTGTGAACCTGGTGCGCAAGGCAAAAGCGGAGATTTCCGGGTTTTTCACACTGATAGCCATAGGTGACGAATGGAGAACAAAGCTGAAGCTTCCTGAAGACTGCCCCATCGAAGTGATAACCTACATTAAACCATCGTAGGATGTACACAGTCTTTCACAAAGGGACACTTAGGACACTTTCTTTTTCGGCAGAAGTTCTTACCCAGCCTAAGCAGGGCGGATTCAAAGTTTACGAAGGATTTTCCCGGAAGGGCGTTATTTAACCAGAATTCTTCAAGCTGCTGCAATATGCCCTCGGAGGCCCTGTCCCGAAGTATTCCAAGGTTCCTCGCTGCAAGCACCACAAGCCCAGCAGGGCTAGGCCTGGCTTTTTCCCATATTCCACGGAGCTCCCTGAGGAATATGTTCACCGTGGTTGAGCCTACACCTTTCCCGAGGTTTTTCAGTTTATCCTCAAGGTTTTGCGGGTCTGAGGCGCTGGAGTGTATCCGGGTTAATTTTCCCCCATAATGCTCCAAGAGGTTTCTCATGACCTCTAGAAGCTTATCAGCAGTCTTGAAGTCATATCTTGTGTATCCTCCATCATCTAGGACCGCGACGATTCCATGCCATCCTGTTCCAACTATGCTTTCAGGCGTTAATATGCCGCGTTTTTCAAATTGCCTGTAAGTTTTTATAGCTGTGGACTCCCTTATGGGCGCACCGAAGAGTAGGCAAGCCAGGAACCACTTGAAGATTTCTTCTTCCTCTTCGCTTTCTAGTTTTATACCTAAAATTTCAGAATATTTTGTTCCGAAATTCTCAATAAGATCTTTTAGAAACTTCAAGCTGCCTTAATCCGTATAATAGATTTATACCGAACATGGATAAAACGTTTAGGAGGCACAGGTTGTGCGTACAATTGAATGGCGGGACGGCGTGGTCCTTGCAGTGAACCAGCTTAAGCTTCCACTGGAAATGGAACTTTTGGAGTTGCGGACATTTGAGGATGTGGCTGAGGCCATAAAAACCATGAAGATAAGAGGTGCACCGGTAATAGGAGTCGCCGCGGCTTATGCGCTTGCTTTGGCAGCGTACCATTCAAAGGCGAAAAACAGGGAAGAACTTGTTGTGGAGTTGGAGAAGGCTGCCAATGCCCTCAGGGCAACGCGTCCAACAGCGGTTAATCTCTTCTGGGCTATAGACAGGATCTTGGGAAAAATAGTGGAGACACATGGCGAAGTTAGGGAGCTGGTTTCAGCCATAATTTCCGAAGCCAAGGCCATAGCTGAGGAGGATGTAACTGTTAACCGTAGGATCGGCATGCACGGCGCAGCCATGATAAAGGATGGGGACACTGTTCTCACACATTGTAATGCCGGCGCATTAGCCACAGTGGATTATGGTACAGCCCTCGGAGTGATTAGGGCAGCTGTGGAGCAGGGCAAAAAGGTAAGGGTCATCGCAACGGAGACCAGGCCGAAGCTGCAAGGTGCACGTTTAACAGCGTATGAGTTGAAGCGCGACGGCATACCTGTCACCCTGATAGCTGACACCATGGTGGGATATGTCATGCATAGGCGCATGGTTGACAAGGTTATCGTGGGAGCTGACAGAATCGTTATGGACGCAGTTATAAACAAGATTGGAACGTATCAGATAGCTGTTCTAGCCAAAAGCCACAACATCCCATTTTATGTAGCTGCTCCCAAATCCACCTTCGACCTGAACCGCACCTCAGCGGAGGTGACAATAGAGGAGAGAAGCCCTCATGAAGTTACCCATATAGGGCGGGAGAGGATAGCTCCTGAAGGGGTGGATGTGCTTAACCCAGCCTTCGACATAACACCGCTCGAATACGTGACCGCAATAATATGCGAGGATGGCATCCTATATAAGGAGGACATTGACAAGATTAGAGCAAAAGGTTGACGTGCAAAATAGAAAGGGAGCCATAGGATGAGTAATAGTGAAGCAAAGGAGCAGCCTAGGGAAACGGTTAACGAGGGCGTTCTCGTTGACAATGGTGTTAGGATAAAATCCGGACCAAGCGCGGATGAGCTTTCATCCAGAGGTTACGGAATAAAGGATGATGGTGGGCTTCTGCTGAAGTTTTACGAGGCCCTTTACCTCTTAGACAAAGGTTTACTCAGAGTTAGAGATGAAGAAGGAAAAGACGTCACTTTTGACCATCTTCTGCACTTCGCCGGTGAAACCGATGAGAACATATGGACGAAGTACATGGTTTACCGCGATCTTAGAAGCCGCGGCTACGTTGTCCGCGGAGGATTCGGGTTAAGCGTAGATTTCAGGGTTTACGAAAGAGGCGAGTATGGTAAAGACACGGCGAAATACCTGATTTTAACACTGCAGGAAGGCAAAAACATCAATTTGGCAAAGTTGACGCATGTGCTGAAGCAGTGTCAAAATTTGAAGAAAGAGTTGATTTTGGCGGTGATGAGCCGCCGCGGTGAAATAGTCTACTACTCGGTTTCACAGTTGAATATAAAGTAGTAGGTGTATGCGGAATGGAAGAGTTTAGGACTCTGCGCGGTATGAGGGATTTCCTGCCAGAAGAAACTAGACTTCTCAGAAGCATTGAGGGTAAAGCCAGAGAAGTTGCCAAGTTATATGGTTATAGGGAGATCATAACCCCTGTTGTGGAGCCCTATGAGCTATTGGCTGCGAAGGCTGGAGAAGAGGTCCGCGCCAGAATGTACGCCTTCAAAGATCTTGGCGGCCGAATGGTTGCCCTTAGACCTGAATTCACAGCTTCCGTTGCAAGGCTTGTGGCGGCGACGCTGAGGAACGAGCCTAAGCCTCTTAGGCTTTACTGCATTGGAAGCTTATACCGCTATGACGAGCCTCAAAAAGGACGTTTTAGGGAATTTTGGCAGTCAAACTTCGAACTCATGGGCTCCGAGAAAGCCGAGGCCGACGCTGAAGTGCTGCTCCTGACAGACCGTCTCATGAAGGCTGTGGGCCTTAAAGGCCACGTCTTCAAGGTCAGCCACATTGGAATCCTTAGGGGTGTGCTGCGCCGCGAAGGCGTAGCTGAGGAGGCTCAGAATAGGGCATTACAGCTTATGGATAAGAAAATGCATGATGAAGCTCTAAGCCTGCTTAGGGATGCAGGGGCGTCGGAGAGATGCTTGAAAACCGTTGAGGGTATTGTGGAGATAAGGGGAAACAACGTAGACAGCGTCCTAGCCGAGATTGAGGAAGCGATAGGGGATTATAAAGAGGCTGCTGAGGCGGTGAAGAATCTGGCCAAAATTCTGAAGCTTGTAGATGCGCAGGCATTAAATTTGACGATTGATGCGGGATTCGCCCGTGGGCTGGAGTACTACACGGGCATGATATTTGAGGTTTATGTTCCAGAGCTGAACATAGCCTTGGCTGGTGGAGGACGATACGACAGGCTTGTGGAGCTTTTTGGAGGGGAGCCAACGCCGGCCGTGGGCGTCGCCCATGGACTTGACAGGATAATGCTTGCAGTTCAGGAGCAAAATGCGCCTCTAGAAGTGCATAAAGCCGATGCTGTGGCCGTGATCGTTACAAATGAAACGCTTGTAGCTGAAGGCGTAAAAATAGCGGAGGCGCTGAGGAGCATGAGCATACCGGCTGAGATGGAGGTTATGGGTAGAAGGGTTACGAAGGCTCTGGAGGATGCTGACAGAAGGAAAGTGCCCTATGTGGTGCTTGTGGGCGAGAAGGAGCTCAGGGAAAACTCTGTCGTGCTTAGGGATATGCGTAAGAAGGAGCAGCGGATTGTCAAGATTGGAGATTTGGCTAAAATTTTGAAGGATTTAGGGCTTTAGGCTTTTTCTCTCCGCAGGAAATCTCCTAGGTCAAGGATGTTCTTGACCACAGCGCCCTCTGATGCCTCATCAAGGCTTTTAATTATTCTGCCAAGGCCCAAGCACTCGCCGTACTTGTTAAGCACAAGCATATAGGAGCCCCTCCTCATGGAGCCTGACACCCATATTACGCCCTGTTTGAATATGTCCCTCCCGCATATGAAAAGCCATGCGGATTTATCATCCACAATCACCTTGTTTTTGGCTTTCTCCGCGATCATAAATAACAGTGGAAAGCTCGGAGTGAAACGTTTATCCCTGACTTTTCCGAGGTAAATTCCCGCATGACACCAGCAAGGGTTCTTTTCGGAAAACTCCTTCACATCAGGGTTTAGCAGGAAAAACTCCCCATTTCTCTCCGTAACCGTTTTCCCATGGAGAGCTCTTTCCGCGCCTAACTGCCTCAGGAATTTATTCAGCGCTACCTCCATGTTCATCCTGTCCCCTCGGCTTTCCTTAGCTTACACAGGAAGAAGCCCTGGGTTTCCCCTGGCCATATACGCCTACAGCCCGCGATGGATTCTGAGAGCTTCTCGCCGAAGATTTCTGTTTTAGCCCTTTCACCGTGGGCTTCCACATCTATAACCTCAAGGTTCAGGTTCTTCACAGCCCAGTCTATGTTGAACTCGTTCTCCTCAGGCTCCAGTGAACATGTTGAGTAGATGATTTCCCCATCGTCCTTAAGGATCCTGGCGGCTTCGGCGAGTATTTCCCTTTGGATTTTTGAGTTTCGCAGTATATCCCGCATTGTCCTCCTTCGGAACCATTCCTTGTCTGTAGCGAAGTTTCCGGAGCAGGGAACATCAAGCAGTATCCTGTCAAACTTTAAACCAAGTCTTGAGGCTTTTCTAGCGTCAAGCTGATAAACCATAGCGTTGCCGACTCTGCATCGTTCCAGCTGGTTTCTGAGGGCTTGGATGCGGCTTCGCTTTACATCTAAGGCCACAATCACACCTGTGCCCTCCATGAGGTTGGCTAATTGCACGGTTTTTCCACCTGGAGCTGCACAGGCATCAAGAACCTTTTTGCCCTTCAAATCTGTGAATAGGGATGCGGGAATTTGGGCTGCCGCCTCCTGTATGGAATAGTAGCCCAGCAGGTACTCCATTGCGGCGCCTATGGAGAACTTCGCCTCGGTAACCCAGTAGCCGCTTTTCAAGAAAGGAATTCTCTGAAGCCTAAAACCAAGGCCTTCAAGCCTATTAACAAGCTTTTCTTCATCAATGTTCATGGTGTTAACTCTTATCGCCTGTTTCACTCGGGGTTCTCTATAATGCCAACCCATTTCGCGGTAGCGTTGAATGAAGAAATCCCTCTGAGACATTGCGCAGGACATGGAAACCACCATTTATAGTTTTACAGCAGCCCTCAGCCTAGCGGATCTTGAACGCGGGTTCCTTTTAACCTCCATCATGGAGGGGCTAAGGGGCTTCTTTGTAAGCACTTTAAGCAGTCCCTCCTCTGCCTTGGCTTTCATGAAATTCTTAACTATTCTGTCTTCGAGGGAGTGAAAGGATAGGACGATGAGTCTTCCACCCCTATCCAGCACCTCTAAGGCTTGGGGTAGAGCCGTTTTCAGGTTCTCAAGCTCGTTGTTCACAGCTATTCTCAAAGCCTGGAAAGTTCGCGTTGCGAAATGTATCCTTCGCCTATGATACCATCGGGGCGTCGCCCTCTCCACAGCCATCACAAGGTCCATGGTTGTCTTCAGCGGCCGAGAAGTAACTATTTCCCTTGCTATACGCCTGTAGAAACGCTCCTCACCATAGACCCTCAAAATCCTCTCAATGTCCTTTACGCTCCAGAAGTTAAGTATAGCCTCAGCGGTGAGAGAGCCCTGCGGATCATATCTCATATCTAAGGGCTCATCTCTCCAAAGTGAAAAACCACGCCCGCTTTGCTCAATATGCCACGCTGAAAATCCTAAATCAAATAGCACACCTGAAATCATACTGAAACCGCAATTATCAACAATTGATTTTAAGTTCGAGAAATTTCCATGCACCAGTAGAAGTCTACCAGCGTAATCCGTTCCCTCCACAGCAGCCCTTAGTCTCTGCAGGACTTCGGGGCTGAGGTCTATGCCTAAAACACGCCCGTCAGGGCGGTTTCTATCCAGAATAGCCAGTGCATGTCCACCCTCGCCAACGGTGCAGTCTACAAAGTTCTCCCCGGGCTTGGGGTCTAGAAAGCGAATAACCTCATCAAGCATCACTGGAAAATGCAATTATTAAACGCTCCCGGCGAGAGAAGGATACCCTTTAAGCCATATATAAACCTCGCATGAAGAGCCTCTAGAACAAAGCTTATCCCCGTCTGGAGCAGCATATTTCGTTAGGCTTCAGATTTTGCATATTGAAATAATGGGGAAATGATTCTGCGTGGCAGTACATCCTCATGTTTATGAGGAGGATCCCTTTAGGTGCGCTCCTCTTGGCCCGACGGTTTCTTGTAAGCAATTCCTGCCATGCGCAGGGTTGGCAGAAGCGCAACCGCGATTACTGTGGCGATGGCGGTGAATAAGACCCTCTCCGCAACGGTTATTGGAAGAACCCCCATGAATATTCCTGCTAAGCCTTCCGCTGGAAGTTCCTTTAGGGCTGGCGCCACCACGTTGATCATGCCTAGAAATATTAGGTTTCCAAGCATGTGATCCGCAATTATGCCGCAGTAGCATGCTAGGGCTATGGCCGTTACAAACCCAGGTCTAATCCAGTTGAAAACGCCGTAAATTGCTGAGAGAAATCCAAGTATCAACATCGCATATGCCATAAACGATAGAACGCCGCTTGCGATCTCTGTTGCACCTGCAATTTTCAATAAGGCCTCATGGCGAGTGTATACCACGGCCCCAGCGAACAGGCAAACTACGCCTAACGTTATGGGCCTTGCATTTAATTTCCTCGCAATAGAGTTTTCAGCCTTTCCTTCAGCTATTCTGTCAGCGATCCATTCCCTTGCTGAAATTGCCATCAGCAGTCCAGCTACGTGAAGGACAGTGTAGAAAGGCGCTGCACGCCCGACTTCTGTTGAGTACCATCCGGCCAGAAGCACAGCTATAACCGCGGCTGATAGAACCCATCCGTAGGGCTTCCTCTCCCTGTCAGCCAGCATCCCAGCCACGAACGCTGAAACCCCAGTGCAGAAGGACGTGAAAACTGTGAAGAGGCTTCCGGCAGCCACCAAACCGCCGATTAAAGCTGCCAGAAACCCCAGATATGGACCAATTATTATGCCGTATATGGGCGCCAGCGAAACATCCCAGCTTATTTTTGAACCCTCAGCGCCTATTATTGGTACACCGGGCACAAACTTGGATGCGATCCATGAGAGAGCGGCGAAGGTTGCTGTTAACGCAATCTCACGCGAGGATAATTTCACATTACCCCTCCATAAACATTGCAAATTTTTGAATTGCATTGTAATTTTCTACACAACTTAATAAAATTTTCCCATGTGACGCTCAGTAAATCACATAAGATTAAAAGTAGGCTTAAAATTGTAGGATCATGGTTATTTTTCGCCCTAACGCATTAAAGCAATTTACATTAACCTTCGGGGTGAAATGGGGACTCATAGCTTATTAGATGCATCAGGACGAAAATAGGATAAAACATGCATCTCGTCCAAATTATGGTGCGGCCGCCGGGATTCTAACATGGAACAACGACCATTGGTGATCTCTCCCGCGCCTCCCCCTTTTTCTATATCTCTCGAATTTTCCTTATCCTTGTTCGCCGCAAATAGCGGAATAAACCTTGAGGCTCGATTTGGATTTGCGTTTTACAATAGACGTGGCGTTAGTTTTTAAGAGATATGTTTTCCGTGTTAGTGTGTCTTAAGTGCTTAACCCTGTTAAGTAATTTGTGAAGTTAGCAGTAGGGTTTTTAGCATCGGGTCTTTGACCGTATATACCCCTTCGTGCTCTTCTATTAGCATTGCTGCCTTTAGGTTTTCTATTATGTTCTGTATTGTTGCATCGTTAACTGATGAGCCTTTTCGTGCTTCTATTGCGTTCTTTATTTCTTTCCAGCGGGCTGATATAGCTGTGACTTTAAGGGTTGTTATGTAAAGTGTTCTGTCTCTTCCCTCTAGAAAGTGTTCAAGTTCGTCTTTAACTATTTTTGTGCCCTCTATTATTGTTTCCTGTAGTGCTTTGTCGTGAGGCATTTTTTGGACTGCAGCGTTATTTCCATATAGGGTTAGCCAACCTGGGATGCCATCCAGCTTTTCAACAGCCTCGTTTATCTCCGATTCTTTTACAGGTTCTCGGTATTCTTGGAATCCTTTTCTTAGGAATTCTGTTGCTTTTTCTCTTGTAAAGGGTTGCAGATATAGT
>JAWCTJ010000014.1:0-21163 GCA_038868255.1 Bathyarchaeia archaeon | reverse complement strand
ACATGTAAAATCCATTCGAGGGTTAAGCTTTCAGCCGTTTCCTTTTTTAATGTTTTAAGTGGCATAGTAGGGTCACCAGTTTACGAAGGCCTTTTCAAGCAGGTAAGAGAATATCTAAAAATACAACTTTAATATATAGTTTAGCGCTATTGCATGAGATTAGGCATGTTGTTTTTCACACAGGGCAACATAACACTTGAGTTTGATTTCATCCTTGATTTCAATTATCTTTAAACCAGATTTACGTAATAACGCTTCAAAAAGCTCTATGGAGAATTTCTTTTTCAGCCCTGTAATCACGATGACAGCATTCTCCGCAGCGACTCTTTTAGTTTCAACTAAAGTTTTTTCAGGATAAGGCATGTTTTGAAGAAGGGTAATAGCGAAAATATGAGTGAATACTTTATCCTTAAAGGGTATGTGATCTGCATCAGCTAGGACCAGGTGTACATTACCGAATTTACCGTATTTCCTTTTGGTTTCGGTTAAAATCCCCTTAGAAACGTCGAGGCCCACGAGAATTTTGGCCTCACCAATTATGTAATCAAATAAAAGACCAGTGCCGCAGCCCAGATCCAGTATTCGGTTTTGCTCCAGGATCTTCGTGTTTTGTAGGGCAGCTTCGATTTTCGCCTTCTGCTCCTCAGCGTATCGCATGTCGTATAGATAAGCCGTCGCGTCGTAGCTTCGAATAACCTCACGTTTTTGGCACCACTCGCTATCCATAAGCCCTCAGAAATCTTATTTACTGTTTTGGCTTCTAAGCTATTTGGCGAATAAGTTGTCGAATTCAAAGCCAGTTGCCGTGTCTATTTGTCCGAATTTAGCTGAGGCGGAAGCCTTTGTTAAAGAGGCCCTTTCTCAACGTAAAACACTTCTCATTGCAGGCAACTGCTGGGTGGAATACAGCGGAAGAGCCAAGTCTAAGCTTGAGCCTGGAGAACGTATATTAATAGTTAAGGAAGACGGTTCGCTTCTTGTCCACCGTTCAGTAGGCTATGAACCAGTTAACTGGCAGCCTCCTGGATGCATATTTCATACACACTTGGATAATGAGGTTTTGGAAATTCGCGCTTTAAGGTTGAAGCCTCAGGAGTCTGTTAGCGTCTACTTCAACCGCATCTACATGGTTTCAATATTAACCCTGACCGATTCCGGGGAATTCTCTTTGTACGCAAGTGAGGAGGAAATGCAGAAGGCTATACTGATGGAGCCTTCACTTCTAGAGGAGAACTTCAAACCAATAAGTTATGAAAAGAAGGTGGAGCCGGGATTCGTCGATGTTTACGGTGTGGACAATCATGGAAGATTTGTTGTGGTGGAGATAAAGCGTAGGACTGCCGGCAAGGAGGCTGTACTTCAGCTTGCAAGGTATATTGATGCTATTAAAAGTAAGACAAGCCGGCAAGTGCGAGGAATCCTCGTCGCCCCTGATATAGCTAAGGACGCTCAAAGAATTCTGGAAGCCTTGAAACTGGAGTTTAAGGCTCTGAGCCCTAAAAAATGCGCTGAAGTACTTAAAAGGTCGGAAACTGTAAAGCTTGAAGCTTTCCTCGGAGAGGATCCAAGTGATTAAACGAATTATACCATTGGGCTTCGATAGTTTCGGCGTCAGATCTATGGCGACTTTTGTGGAAACAGATAACCAGAAGATCCTGATAGATCCTGGAGTTTCATTAGCGCCTCTACGTTACGGTCTTGAACCACATCCTCTAGAGTGGCATAGACTGGACGAAACATGGAAGGAAATAAAATGCTATGCCGAAGAGGCTGAAATATTAATTGTTACCCATTACCATTATGACCATCATGATCCTGACCATCCGGAATTATACCGTGGAAAAATCGTTTTCATAAAAAATCCAATACAAAACATAAACTTTAGCCAGAAAGGAAGAGCGAATCTTTTTCTTTCAGCCATAAGGGATTTCCCTAAAAAGCTTGAGGTGGCGGATGGTAAGAGATTTAAGCTCGGCGAAACCACCGTCACCTTTTCAAAGGCGGTGTACCACGGAACGAATTCCCGTCTTGGATACGTTGTAGAAGTAAACATAAGAAGTAACGGCGAGAGTCTCCTCTACACATCAGATGTGGAAGGACCCTCTCTTGAAGATCAAACGGCGTTCATTCTCGATGAGAAGCCCAACATTCTTTTCGTGGATGGACCCATGACCTACATGTTGGGCTACCGCTACTCATTTAAAAGCCTTGAAGCCTCCATAAGCAATCTTATAAGAGTGATGAAGTATACAGGACTCCATATTCTTGTTCTGGATCATCATCTTTTACGTGATCTTAACTATAAAGCCCGCATAAAGCAAGTCTATGAGGTAGCTGATGAAAGCGGCGTTAAAGTGCAAACGGCAGCGGAGTTCGCTGGGAGGAAAAATGAGCTACTAGAAGCCCTAAGAAGGGAACTTTACACAAAATACTCCTTGGATGAGTTTGAAGTCGAGAAAAGGCCTTTGAGGGAATAATAGGCCTAACTATATTAGAAGTACAGCGATTATTCCGCTTAGAAAAACTCCGTCGAATGTTCCAGCCCCGCCTATACTGGCTATTTTAGCACCAAGTTTTGGAATTTGATGCATGTTAAGAAGATCCGCACCCACCAAGGTGCCGAGGACGCCAGACACATAAGCCACAACAGCCGGTGCTCCGGAGGGCAAAACGTATGCAGCTAGCGCGGCTGCTAATGGAGGTATAAAGGCGGGTGTTACTATCCCAAGCCCCCTTACAGGTCTTGCAACTAAATGTGTTAATGTTGCGACTAAGAGCATGCCGGCTAATGCATATGGCATGATTTGAGGGAACCTCAATATGAGGTAAATTGACACTATTGTTGGGATTACAGCACCTCCCAGATTCATGGCCACAAGTGTTGTAAATTCCTCATAGTCGATCTGAGGTATCTTGAAGGCTATGCCGAAGAATGAGATGTAGTCCTCTTTAACTATTGGTATAATTGTCCTGAGCTTAAATAAGGGTATGTTTATGTAGCTTCCGGCGAACGTGGCCACCAGTATCATGATTGTTATGTGTGGGCTGAAGCCAATCTGTTTAAAGGCTAAACCAACTGCGCCAACAAACAGCAGACCTAGAACGATTATGAGAATAAGGGCAAATAGGGCGAATATCCAATGGTTATGTATACAGTAAATTAATTTACGGCTCAAGAGCCCACCACGGTGTTAGCAATTTTCATGCTTATAATTATAAAAGAGTTGCCTATTCTTATGAAGCTATGGCGAAAGATTAAAATGTATGAAGGATTGTTTGCTTAAGGGCGTTATTTTATGAGTCTCTGGAAGAGGATTCCATGTGGGGATAAGCCTCCAGAACTTTTGAACATGGTAGTTGAGGTTGTAAGTGGATCAAGAGACAAGTATGAGTATGATATTGATTGGGATGTGTTTATGCTGGATCGTATAATTCCATCGTCTGTTGTGTTTCCCGTGGAGTATGGGTTCGTCCCAAGAACATGGTATGACGATGGGGACCCGTTGGACATTATGGCATTAAGCTACGAGCCGCTTGAGGTAGGATGTATAGTTAAGGTTAGGGTTATTGGTGCATTACTGGTTGAAGATGAGAATGGTGTAGACCCTAAAATACTGTCAGTGCTTGTGAACGATGCGCGTTTCGACGGGTATAGGGACATAAGTGACGTCCACCCTCATAAGTTAAGAGAGATACAGGAATTTTTCGAAACATATAAACGACTTGAACCACATAAGTGGGTGAAATTTAAAGAGTGGAAAAACGCTCAAGAAGCCATGGAAATAGTGAACTACGCCATTAAAAAATTCGAGAGCTTAAACATAGATAGATGATGCTAGACAAAAATCAAAGGGGATCACCCTCGAGAAGCCCGTTCGATGGTTATTTGCCTCCTTGAGCCTCTTCTTTATGTTTTCGCCTCAATAGGGGTATGCCAACAGTTGCCATAACCGCCGTTGTCAGGATAACGAAGACTGTTACGTTGGCATAGAGGTGAGCTAACTCGCTGAATATTGGATTTTGAGCAGCATATTGCGTGGGGAGAGTGCCTAATACAGCGGCTGCTAACCCCCTTGTAAGTAATACGCTCATTATTGAGCGATCTTCAATAACTTCACTACAACGTACGGTTGCAATCCTGACCGCAATGTATCTGACCGCTAATAGCAGAAATGAGATAATCACCCCCGCAATGGCAGCGTTAAATTCACTTAATGTTACGATCAAACCAATATATACGAAGAAAAAGGTTCTTAGCAGAAAGGCTATCTCAGATTCGAACCTCTTCAGCCCTTCGTCAATTAACGTGTAGGGTGGGCTCTCCATTCTAAACATCCTATAGATTTCTCTTTCATTTCCTAGAACCATGCCGAAAACCAGAGAGCATAAGGATCCGCTGCCTCCAAGAGTCTCTGTGATTGCATAGGCTAGAAGCACTATACCTAGCGTTAGCATGTAAGCATAGGGGGCTTTGACAATTCTCCGCAATATACTCAGCCAGATTATCCCAAATATTATCCCGGAAACTATTCCTGTTGAGAATCTACTTGCTATAGATTGTCCAATTGCTGTCGGTTCCACAAATCCCTTAAGCGCTATCTCAATGATGACTAGGGAAAAGACTATGCAAAGTATATCTGTTATTACGGACTCTAGCGTCAAAATCGTTGAACTTTTTTCACGCATCTTTATTTTAGAGGCTAAAGAAATCACGACGACACTACTGCTGCCGCCGAGAATTGTACCAAAGAGCATAGAATATAGCCAATCTTTGTCAGGTATTATGAAGTACATCATGAAAAGGGTTGTTGCTAAAACGCTTAGGCAGAACCCTAGCACCGCCAAGATCATGGCTCTTGGACTTTCGGCGAACACACGGTAAATGTTCATTGCTAATCCACCATCGAAGAGTATAAAAACGAGGGCAAGAGCCGCTAGGTATGGAGCTAGAGGCATAACTGAAGAGGGTTCCACCAATCGCAACAATGGGCCTATCAAGATTCCCAACACAATCAGCAGGATCATATCTGGAAAACCGGTGTGTTCAAGAAGATAATTTCCAAGAAAACCCAGCAGAATTATGAAGCCGGCAAGTATAAGTGCAAGCGAAACTGGATCAAACACTTTTTTCACCACTTTTTGGGTGGTTGCTAATTTTTGCAGGAAACCCTATTTTAGTTTTGCGAACTGCACGTATCAGCGTTCATAATTCATGCTTGATCATAATTGCTGTTTGAGATGTATAAAATCTGTTATTTTTTTCTGAAACAGAGCATTTTTAAGTAGAACACTTTTCATCAACCACTCTTGAATGGGAATATGGAATTGACCAGCAAGAAACTTTAGCACATCGTCTAAGGTTTTGAAAACTTTAGGTTTCTGTCGCATAGCATTTCTTACATTCTCCCTGACCTGCCATACGCCTACAGGCATTATATAGCCAGGATGGGCTTCTCTAAGCACTATGACTGTTGCTTGGCGCTGTTCTTTAACGAGTTTTTCGCATACGGCCAATCGTGCTGCATAGTAACATCCACCTATCTGAGCATAAGTTGCCCGCCCATCATAGCCTTCCCAGTCGGAGTACATTATAATGTTCCTTCCATGAGGGTTCCACACTGTGCCAGGGTACCAAGCCTCTATAGATTCGTAGCTCCATTTTCCAGGGAGCATTACTATCTCGAAAAGATTGTCCAAATATCGTGATTCGTAAACGCGGTACTCATCTATCTCAGGGAAGGACTTGACTTTGTCCATTAGATACTTCGAGATTATGCTGTCTACGGCTGTTATGCTCCATCGAGTGGGTACAAGACGCCTATTCTTTTCCAGTCCAAAGGCCCCAACGCTGAAGGCGCGTTGAATTTTGGTTACGAGAACGCCTTTATTATAAAGTTCAAGAACAGCTTCAGCTGCCTTTAAATCCGTGTCATAGTGAGCCTTCTCCGCATGATGGTCCCAAGGTGTGTTACCAATCTTCAAATCTTTTATTGGAGCAGAAGGCCCAAAAGGCTGAACTTCATCGTCAAGGATAATGTATCCTCTAGGCTTCTTTTTTAGGAGAAGCTCAACGTCGACTGGTTTTGCGGCGAGGGCAAGTTCACGTGTTGCCTCAATTATTTTCCCTGCTTCCTCAAATTTTTGCACATGAACTCTATGCTTACCACGGATAAGCAATGAGCGAAACCCCACGATCTCGTCTATGGATTTCCCAAACCAATGCTCAGGTATATCATAAAAGCTGGTGTCAGCCATAACCGGGGGAACAAGAGGCCCCGCGTAGACGTATGGGTAGCCGATTCTTCCAACAAAGACGCTTGGAGGGGATGTCCCCGCTATTTCCTCGCTCTGTATTAGGGGGATGCTTTTCAAGTAGAAGTTTGCCCTGACAATTATCGGGCAGCGTGTTTTACCACAGAGAAACCTTGCACCTTTACAGGCTACGCATATTCCAGGCCTTGAAGCTTTTACAACTAAATGACTTTCACCGATAATCTCTTCGGTTGCAACTGAATCTTTTAGAACGTCAAGTAGCCAGAGATCCGCCGAGACTTCTTTGTAATGCCTCATTGAGAAGCTCAAGCTCGATCTTGATATGAGTCAAGGCAACAGCAAACTCATATGCTTTCCGGAGTCCCCATAGGTCTTTGCAGGAAAAATATATAGCGACAAACATACACTAAAAAGGAGTAACCATTATTGGTGGTAAATATTGGCTAAAGAAAGGGAGCCTAATACATTAACTGTCACATTGATGGCTATTATAGCGGTTACCGCTTTTCTATGCGTCTTTTTCACTCCGAGAAAAGATGAGTTTCTCCCATTTTTTGACGAAGTGATACTTACGCTTTTGACGCTGATCACGGAGTTTGTTTACATTATAGGCGGCGGGATAGTTTTCTTCGGAGCCCTCGTCATAATAGTTCGATTTATACAGAGTAAACTTAAGAATCCGGATAAACCCTCAGGGGTGACGCGTTATCTTTCAGGCTATTTAACATTAAGCCTTGAGCTTTTTATAGGAGCGGAGATCATAAAGACAACGGTCACCAGAACCTTCGAGGAATTTTCTGTTCTTATTCTTATAATAATAAGCCGGGGACTTTTTAGCCTAATACTGTATCTTGAGAGAAGGTGGCATGGAGTAGCTGAAACAGAATAGATTGAAGAACATTCGAAACATTTATCAACAACTAAACATCCTTCTTAGCGATAAAATGTACAAGAACGATGGAAAATGAAGCTGGAAGATTTCTATTTTAAAATGAGGCTTGAAACAGACCCTATAATAGACGATACTACGCTCAGAGACGGCATTCAAATGCCGGGATTGGCGGTAGATCCTGAAGACACGGCGAAAATAGTTCAGCTCTTGGCTGAAATAGGTGTGGAAAGAGTTGAACTTTTCCACTACCAGAAAAGCGACAAAAAAGCTGCAAAAATGGTTCATGATTTGGATTTAGACATTAGAGTAGCTGCATGGTGCAGGGCTGTGAAGGAAGACATAGACAGCGCCCTGCAACTGGACTTTAATGAAGTCGGCATATCCCACCCTGTTTCCTACATACATTTTAAAGCGAAATGGCCGGATAAGACACCAGATCAGCTTCTGGAAAGGGCTGTAGAAGTGGTTGAGTACGCCGCTAAGGATCATGGGCTTAGAACCTTCGTCCACGGAGAGGACAGCACCCGCACAGACTGGAGTTTCGAGAAAAAATTCATAAACGCCATTGCAGAGGCAGGTGCTGAATGTTACCGCATATGCGACACCATAGGGATAGGCCTTTCTGATGAAAAGGCTCCATTACCTAATGGAATCCCCGCTAAAGTCAGAGCCATAAAAGAGGAAACTAGGATACCGAATATTGAAATTCACGCTCATGACGACTTTGGAAATGCCGTTGAGAACACGATGGCAGCTATCAGAGCCGCCTCAGGCATATGGGAAAGAATCTATGCGAGCACCACGTATCTGGGAATTGGAGAGCGTGCAGGGAACGCTGAAACAGAGAAGGTCATAATGAACCTTTATCTACAATATGGTGTTAAGAAATTTGAGGGAAAAACCCAAAGACTAAAAGAATTAGCTGAACTTATAGCTAAGGCAACAGGTTATGTAGTGCCGCCGAACAAGGCAATAGTGGGTGACTACAGTTTCGCTCACGAATCAGGCATCCATACTCACGGGGTGCTTAACAACCCATGGACTTATGAGCCTTATCCGCCGGAGCTTGTGGGAAACAAGAGACGCATAACCATCGGAAAGCAGTCGGGAAAAAACGTCATCAGACACAAAATCGTTGAGTTTACAGGTAAAACCCCAGACGATGAAACTTTAATGGCTATTGTGGATAGGGTTAAGGAAATTTATGAGAACGGGAGAAAAGCCTCATTGAAAGACGAAGAGTTCAAGGCGATACTTAAGGAGTTCAAACTGATCTAGCGTTCAATTATCATCTTAGTAAAGGATATTTAGATGATTGCTTGTTGATTAGTTTACGGATGATGTATTATGACTGAAATCGGAAAAAGGATTAGACTCGACAGAATTATGAACAGGAACACGAGGAGAACGGTTATAATACCCATGGACCATGGTGTAACAGTTGGTCCGATAAATGGATTGTATGACATGAAAATAACGGTGAACAAGGTTGCTGAGGGCGGGGCCAATGCAGTGCTACTTCACAAAGGAATAATCAGGGCGGGATATAGGGGATACGGTAAGGACATAGGCTTGATCATGCACATGTCAGGAGGCACAGTTTTAGGGCCTGACCCGAATACTAAAGTGCAAGTAGCCGATGTAATAGAAGCCATAAAGCTCGGCGCAGACGCTGTATCAATACATATAAATGTTGGATCCAAAACGGAGCCAGATCAGCTAAGGCTGCTCGGTAAAACAGCAAAGGTGTGTGATGAGTGGGGCATACCGCTATTGGCAATGATGTACCCGAGAGGGGAGAAGATAAAGAACGAGTATGATGTGGAAGCCGTGAAGCATGCGGCTCGTGTGGGAGCTGAGCTTGGAGCAGACATTGTTAAGACGAATTATACAGGCAACGAGGATACATTTAGAGAGGTTGTTAAAAGCTGTCCAGTGCCTGTAGTGATTGCAGGAGGTCCTAAAACAAATACGGATGAGGAATTCTGTCGGATGGTTTATCATGCAGTGCGCGCTGGAGCCATCGGCGTGGCTGCTGGAAGAAACGTTTTCCAGCATGAGAACCCAACAGACATGGTTAGAGTCCTATGCGGCATAGTTCATGAGGGGCTAGAGCCGGAAAAAGCCCTTGAAAAATATATGAGGAAATCTGAGAAAAGCTAGCCTCTAAGCCCTTTCACTTTTTAACATACTTTTGCAGATGCTCTAAGGCTTCTTCAACGCTTTTGAAGCCGTATTCCACCTTATTGAATTGCTTTTTAAGCTCAACTACGTCCTTCTTAACTTCCTCAGGTTTGCGCCTGTACTTTATCACGTCTAACATCAAGTCACAGAGATGTTTGATGTCGCTTTCTCTAAAGCCTCTTCTGGTTACGTCCTGAAAGCCTATTCTGATGCCCGATGGGTTTCCCCGATTGTTTTGATCGTCATAGGGCAGCAGATTCCTGTTAAGAATTATGTTGGCTTTTTCAAGGTCCTCCGCTACGCGTTTGCCTCCGCCCCACTCGCGAACGTCCACGGCTAGCTGATGCGATCTTGTAAATCCTTTGTTTTCCCCGAGCACTTTAACCCCATGCTCGTATAGGTATTGACCCGCAGCCTTAGCATTTCTCACTGTTTGTTCAGCAAGTTCCCTTCCGAAGAGCTTCATTTCAAGGGAGGCGACACCAACGGCTGGAAGCCTAGCCAAATGCACATTTGAGGCGCTTAATGGAAACACAGCGTGCTGAACAGCCTTTATGGCGCTTTCCATCCTGCTGTTTTTCAGTTCTCCAAGAATCAAACCGCCTTGAGGCCCTGGAAACGTTTTATGAGTTGAGGCTGTTACAAAGTCAGCTCCTTCTCTGAGGGGATCTTGGAAGACTCCTCCAGCTACAAGCCCCAAAACATGCGCAGCATCATAAACTAGGTAGGCACCGACCTCCTCTGCAGCCTCTTTCAACTCCTTAACGGGATGCGGAAAGAGGAAAAGGCTGGCGCCAAGCGTCACAATTCCAGGTCTTGCAGCCCTAATTATGTCTATAGACTTGTCAACATCTATGTTTAGCTCATTCACATCATAGATTAGGTTTATTATTTCAAGACCGAGAACTTGCCCAGCTAGCCCTGTGTAGTCGTGGGATATGTGGGCGCCGCTGCTTAGTGGTGCGACAACCATTTTCCTGTTTCTGGTAGCCGTAGAAATGCCTTTAAACGTGGAAAGGTTTGCATGCGTGCCTGAAACTAAGCGGACATCAGCCCAATTGCAATTGAACAGGTTCTTAACTATGTCGACTGCGCAATTTTCAATTATGGTTATGTATTTTTGACCTTGATAGTACCTGGCTTTAACTCGGCCTTGGAGGTCGTTTTCGCCCTCGGAATAGCGGCTTTCAAGATCCATGCAGAAACGCATAATTTCCTTAACAGCGGGTGATTTGAGTCCTTCACTCGCTATGAGGTTTATGCATTCTACATCGCGGTAATGTTCATGAGAACGAGTAGCCTCGATGAGTTCGATGAGGAGTTTCGCGAATTCCTCCATTCTACATCATCTCAGGTTATTATGGCACAAGTAAATAGGCAAAATGCGGACTCTTCTTATAATTGTTTCGATTTCGTCTAGAGAAATAGTCTAGTGAAACAACTGCGAATCAAAAAGCTTAATATGCGTAGTGCATGAAATGCGGATTAAGGTGATATGTTTTGATTAAAATTTTAGTGATTTATGATAGTTTAACGGGAAACACGGCTAAGGCGGCTGAGCTTATAGCAGAGGGAGCAAAGGAATCAGGGGTGGAGGTTGCTGTACGAAGAATTGGAGAAGTATCGTTAAACGAGATTAAGGGTGCTAATGCCGTTATAATTGGGTGTCCAACCCACGCCTTTTCTGCAAGTAAAGCCATGAAGAAATTTTTAAGCTTACCCGCTGTTGGAGAGTCCTTGAAGGATAAGTCTGGAGCTATTTTTACCTCATGCAGAATAACTCCGATGGCATTAAGATGGCTGGAGAAAACTTTGATGAAAATGAACTTTAGAGTGCTTGGAAAGCTTGGTGTTCATGCGGCGCCGAAGGGACGTGAAGAAGAAGCTTGCAGGGAACTGGGCAAAGTGGTTGCTAAAAAATTAGAGACTGAAGGCTGACTATCCATCAGCTTCTACGAGCTCGAAGAGGAAAACTTCTCGCATTTTACCCCTTGAATCAACCTGATTTTCCTTTTTTGCGTCGGATACGTTGAAAAGTCCTATAAAAGCGTATTTTCCAGGGCCTCTCTTCTCGAATACGTATATAGGATATTTTTCCTGTTTTTGCCTTAACAAAACTAGATTGCCTCGGTGCATACGCTGATTCCCAAATCGTCCCTCACCAGTATACAATATCTTATTATCACATATTCTTCTGTCAAGGTACGGGTTTTGAACAGTTTCCTCAGGAGTTTTGTTGAAAGCTGCTATTAGAACGACATGATGTATCCCGGTTTTTAGGCTTCCCTTATATCTTATGCCCCTACAAACACAAACGTCAAAGACTTCGGATATTTCCCTGTTAGTTAGAACCTGCCTTTTTCAATTTCATACGTAAAGTTTGCCTTGGCAAGCCCCTTAGACCAATATTAAAATTCAGCCTTAATAACATATAGTTAACGGGGATTTCCGGTTTGGTTTATGATCCGGTGAAAAGGCATCTTGCCATAGAGAAGCTTGTAACCAGGTACTGTTCTGAAGGGCAGGAGAAGAAATATTACCGTATAAGGCGGGCTAGATGGTACGGGGGCATTGTGACAGCTGACTGTGTAGGCTGTGGCTTGTTATGTAGGTTCTGTTGGGTTGCAGACATCATCATGTCGCGACCAAGCAATATAGGAAGATTTTATCACTCTAAGGAAATAGCGGAGAAGCTGATTTCTTTGGCTAGAAAGTGCGGCTTGAAGCTTCTGAGGATCAGCGGTGGCGAACCCACCCTAGGGAAAACTCATCTTCTCCAGCTTCTTGAAAACCTTGACGGAGAAGGGATTCACTTTATCCTTGAGACCAACGGAATACCTATAGCCTATGACAGCAGCTATGCTCTTGAACTTTCCAAATACAAATTTATTCACGTAAGAGTCTCTTTGAAAGGATGCACGCAAGAAGAGTTTTCTATGCTTACTGGGGCCAAGCCGGAGGGCTTTGAACTTCAGTTGAAGTCCTTAAAAATGTTTATCGATAACGGGGTGAGTTGTCATCCTTCAGTAATGGCTTCATTCTCCCATGAACAAGCCCTTAAAAAGCTTATGAGAAGACTTGAACAAATAAGCCCAGAAATCGCTGAGAACCTGGAGATTGAGGAATTAATCTTGTACCCGCATGTTGTCAGGAGACTACGTGAATATGGACTAAGATATCATTCATGGCACTTGCCGGACAATGTGCCCAAGGAGCAAATCTAGCCTTCAGCTTCGAAAATCGTTTTAACAAGCCCACCTGTTTGTTATTTTTGAGGAGTCGTAATGAGGGGACAAACTGTTGCGCTAGTAACAGCGATTGTAATTCTTTGTTTAAGCTTATCCCTTAACGTTTTCATGTACGAGTGGCTTCAGACACTGCAAACCAGAATTGACGAGTTAACTCTTGAAAACCTAAGGTTAAAGGAAACTTTAGAGGCTCTAGGCAGGAATATTGAGTATCATCCTACAAATGCTTCGCCATCAGGTTCCTGGATATACATAGTTGGGGTTGCAACACTCGCTAACGGAAGCACGATTGGCGAAGTTCTAAAGGTTTACGCTCGTTTCGTAGAGGGTTCAGGAAACATGTTCATTGCAACTAACCCGAAAATTGGGATAGAGCTTCAAAGCTCAGCTGAAACAGCCTTAAAGGTTGCTCAGCAAATAACCCGCAAAGAAACATCTAATCTGGACTGCATGCTCACAGTGGTGGCTGATAAGCCCTTAGAAGTTGTTGATGGACCCTCAGCAGGAGCAGCCATAACGACGCTGCTAACATTCACACTTCAAGGAAGGGAAGAAAAAATCAGAAGAGATGTATTCATAACAGGCACGATTGAAAGCGATGGAACCATTGGGAAGGTTGGAGGAATAATAGAGAAAGCAATAGCAGCAGCAAAGAAAGGAGCAGCAAAGTTTCTGGTCCCGAAGGGGCAGTCCACAGTGGTGATATACAAATTGGAAACCACGAGAATAGGACCGTTCGTCATAAGCGAGTATATTCCTGAAAAAGTAAGTGTTAAAAATTATCTTGAACAGTTGGGATACAGCCTAGAAATCATCGAGGTTGAAGATATAACTGAGGCTATAAAGCACTTTCAAGCCTAAAAAGGGTGCGTTCGCCAATCCTTTTATACTCCTACAAGCAGAATTAGTGGTGTGATGTTGAATGATTGATATGCTATTTCAGGCGATGCAGAATCCCACAGTGCTTGCGGTTCTAGTAATACAATTCCTTCTTGGATTCGCATTGGGCTACATCACGGTCAAGGTGATTAAGTACATCATCGCCTTCATAGCAATACTGGTCATAGGCGTAATTTTGAACGTGTGGAGTCTAAGTTTTAGCCTAGAGGATCTTGCTCCAAAACTTGGGGAATACGGTGCTCAAGCAAAAGAAGCGATCTTAAATCTCATGAGTATGTTGGGACTTTTGATAGCAGGGCCAATAATAGTTGGATTCATGGTAGGAGCATTAATTGCATGGTTAAGAAGATGATAATTCAGAATGGATATGCCGTCTAATTCATTATCGAAGCAATTAAGCCTCAAACACGAAGCTTAAAGCAAAATACATCCCTATTTTCTCATCTATTTTCAGCAATCATTTATCTATAAGAATAAACAGGCAACGCGTCGAATAAGATGGGGGGCATAAGTTAGGAGGTTTTGGCGCCCTGGCCGGGATTTGAACCCGGGTCCAGCGGGCGACAGCCGCTGATACTAAACCGGACTATACTACCAGGGCAGCGGATTTTAGCGATAAGTTAGATGAAAACTTTTAGTTAATTAACTTTTCCGGATGAGCAGCATGTAATTAGGGCAGCATTAGCCTAAGATGCTGTATAATTGAATGCTCAATTTTGTTCCGATTAAAAAAGTAGAGGGGGTGTGATTGGTGTTCAGCTATTTACTTGCCTTTCTGAGGATGAGGAATATGTTGGCTACGCCTATGACTATGGCTATGACAACTAGGGCTAGAAGCACGTTTATCGTGAACTGCTGAGATTCAACTGTTGATCGCACCGATTCAACTGCTGATCCAACAGATCCAACCTGTCCCGGCGTTGCATATTCTGGTGGGGTTGGAGCCTCTTCCACACCTACTACTGTTGTTGCACGGGATGGATAGTAGGATTCTGAGCCTTCGAATTCGGCCACTATGATGTATGTGCCCTTGGAGGGAGGAGTCCATAACAGTCTAAAGACCCCGCCATTAGCAGGGTCTGTGCAAACCGTGTCTATGTAGGTGGCGGCACCCTTCTCGTCTATGGCGTAGAGTTTGACATTGACGCCTCTTGGGTTTTCAGGCTTGATCTGCTGCATGTAAACGTACTCCATCCATGGACTCATGTCCTCATCGCTTACAGCTGGCAAGCCATCGGGGAAGCGTTCGATTATGCCGTTTTGACTGGTGCCAGGCGAATTGTCCAGAACCTTGCCTTCTATTAGGAGGGATCCGCCGACCTGGGTGACCTCGGGTTTGGCTGCTAGAACGGTTCTGCTTGGACCCTTGCCTATGCAGTATATCTGACTGTCAAAGCTGTTCCATTGTACCAGGAAGCCATCGGCCACGGCGCCTGGGCATCTACCGCTGTAGCTTAGGAGTTTCCAAACAAGCTTGCCAGTTTCAAGGTCTATAGCTATTCTCCAAGCAGGGTGCAGCGGCGGGTTGTACATGCTGCCTTCGGATAGGAATATTTTTCCGTCAGCTATGCTGTGGGTTCCGAACTGCCATAGCACATAGGTGCCGTAGGGCGTGTCATAAGCGGAGCTGCCAGTGTTGAAACTCCATAGGAGTTCCCCGGTATCCTTGTTTAGAGCGTTCACGTAGCCGCCATAGTCAAATACTATGACTTTGCCGTAGGCGATTTCAGCAGCCCAAGATATTACGCTCCAAGCGTTGCCAGGAAGCTTAACGGGACCCCACAGTTTCTGACCATTTTTGAGACTGTAACCATACACTTCGTGCGTATCTTTGTTGCCAAGGACGTAGACGCCGTCGCGTGCCGCTAACACGGAAATGTCCTGCAGATATGGAAGCGTCTGGTTTATTGGACCCCAGAGTAGCTCGCCTGTTTTAGCACTAACTCCGCATGTTATTTGCCAGCCGAAGCTTGTAGGTAGGAACATGCCTGGGCCAGGGGCATACCTGAGCAGGATTACTTCTGGAGTTACTGCCGCGATGCTCAGGGATATTGGCACTCCATTATAGGTGGCGGGGATGGGTTTACGCCAAAGAACACCGGAGCTCCAGTTATATGTTCCAGTCGGCCGATAGGTTTCTCGAGCCCAGTTGTTGCTCATGAAACATTCAGTTGCGCTCCACTTAACAAGGTTGCCGCGTTCAATGTACCATCCGATAAGGTCGCCAATTGCCCCTTCATTTTCCAAGTCAAGGATGAAGTTCTGCAGATTATTGATATTTTTAATTTCAGCAAGGTATGTTCCTGTGAAGGGATCGTAGATTCTGTAAGTGGTTGGCTGACCAAAGAAGGATGTCGGCTGGTCAACGCTCCACAGTAATGCCCAGCTGCCGAACTCCTGTATGGAGTGATAGCGCACTAGCGTACCCATTCTTAGGACTTCGTTGCCGGATTGGCCTGCAGTCCGCTCCCAGAGGGTTTTCCCGGTGCGGAGGTCTATTGCAACCCACCCAGCGACTTGAGCAGTTGGACCAGCAAATTTCGTGTAGTATAAAATGCCGTTAAGGATTATGGGTTCGAAGAAGGATGTCGCTATTGTTGTTGACATGTACTGGCTCATTTGGTCAGAGGGTATGGGGGCTCCGGGCTGACCTCCAAAGTGCGTTGGCTTAGTCCACACTATGTGCGCGGTGTTGGGCGCCTTGTCATAGGGGTTGAAGTTACCCATTCCATCATACATGCCTGTTGTCGCAAAGCTTGGGGATCGTAGACCAAACCAGCATCCGCAACCGAAGTTCTCACCCCACTTCCAGTTTGTGGAGTATATGGGGCGGAACCAGTACTCACTTGGAAGCGGAGGCGTCTGATAATTGTAGCCCACGGGTTCCTGCTGCACTATTAGAGTAATGACCTCGCTTTGGGCTGGTTTGACACGGGCGCCAACTGGAAGCGGTGTCCAGCCTCCAAAGACTAGGGGAGTAGCGCCAGGATTCTTTGAGTTCTTGAGGTCAAGCACCTCGCCTGGATAGAAAGCCTGAAGTTTCCATTCGCCAACCTGATCAGGCTTGAAGGAGAACCATATTCCGCCTACAGCGTCAGATACGTAGGGACCGTAAACATCCACTGATCCGTCTGGCTTCGTCACTCTAACGGTGACGTTTTCATACATGTCGCCTGTATTTGCCATTCCGGATGTTGGCAGGGGTTTGCTGAAGAAGGCGTTAACGTAAACTAGCTGGTTTACACCCACAGGGTTTGGTGAAACCGTTATGTATAGCCATGTGGGGATCTCGCTTATTGCCTGAGCTGATGCTGGAAGAGCCGCCATTAATGGCGCCAGAATGAGCACCATTATAGAAACCGTGGCAATAATTGAGTATCTCAAGGTGTTTTTTCCCATTTTTAATACACCTTATAGGTTATTAGCTACGTTTATGGATATTTAAAACTTTTTAACCTAGGGGGAAATGGTGGATGACGGTGAGAGACCATTTGATTATTTTGATTTTCTTGAGCGGTATAGCCCAGTGAGGGCTAGTGTTGCGCCTAAAATTTGAATTGGAGTCATGGTTTCGTTTAGAAGTAGCCATGCTGTAGCCACGGCTATGACTGTTATAAGGTATTCGTATAGGGATGTTTTGGCGCCTCCGACATGACTTACACCAGAGTACCATATCGTGTAGCCTACTGCCACAGCGAGGCATGAGGAATAGAATAGCCCAAGCCAGTCCCATGTTCCTATAAGGTTCCAGTCCTGTGCGGGCAGGTATGGAATGGCTAGAAGAATTAGCGGCGGAGTTCCCATTGCTATGGTTACTGCTGTGAGCTTTAATGGTGAGTATCGATTCAGTAAGGGTTTAGAGAGGACTGTGTAAACTGACCAGCATATTGTTCCCGATAAAATGAGTATATCGCCCATCAGGCTTTGAATGGTGAGGGTGAGGGGCTTTCCTGAGCCCAGAATTATCATGGACACGCCAATAAAGGAAAGTGTTACGCCCTGCCAGAATCTGCGCCCTATTTTTTCGACGCCTATAAAGGAGCCGAACATGGCGACGAATATGGGGGTTGTGGCCAGAATAAGCGAGGAGTTTCCGGCTGTGGTGCGGAAAATGCCATTAATGAATAGGATCTGGTATATGGAGTTTCCTATAAGGGCTAGGAGCAGGAATCTCTTTACATCTTCTCTGTCGATTTTGACGCTTTTCTCTTTTAGCTTTAGGATTAGCAATAGAAGAAGCGAGGCCACCGTGAACCTTATAGCGTTGAAAACAACTGGGGAGAAGTGGTCAAGCGCGGATTTTATAACTGTGAAGTTGAGGCCCCAAATGAAACTCATTCCTATGAGCAGAAGATCAACTTTAATGGTTTTACGTTTCTCGGCATTATCTGATTTTGCAGCATTCATCAACAGGATGCCCAGCTACGCTTATTCGCCTAGTTATAGCAGGTGACCTCAAGATGTTCAACAGATGGAAAGCAGCTTAATTAAAAATTTCGCAGAGTTTGGCTGTATGCTTTCATGTAAGATCTCCGCATACGCATTTAATTTCATAGAGCATGCTTAAAAGATCCATAAAGCCAATTCCATCTTTAGCTGAAACCAAGGGTATACGCTGGGCTGGAACTGCTTTTTCAAGCATTTCTGACAGGGGCATGTATATGTCGGCCAATACCCCTGCTCTCTTAAGGATCCGCTTCTGCGATGAAGGTGTTGTTAAAAAACGCCGGATTCTTTCCGCCTCAGTTCCGCTGAGCAAATCAGCCTTATTCACCATGGTGATCATGTCTATTCCTAGCCTATATCTCACCGCTAGGGAGTATAGATAAGCAGCAGGCATATCCCTTAAGCCTATGGTTGCGTCGATGAGAAATAGGCCTACAGGCTTTTCAAATTTGCCGATTATTTTTGGACCGGATTTGTGAAAGGCGAAGACCTCAAGCTGTCCCGGAGTGTCTATGAGGTTGAAGTCTGCGTTGAAATGGGGTATTCTAATTCTTCCAAGCTTTTCCATGGCCCTTAGCATGGCGCCGTTCGGGCCGAGGAATTCTCTTTGCATAATCGACTCTACGGTGAATTTTGATCTGACATCAAAGTCGCATTTGTAGGGGAGAACCGTGCATCCAGGGTCTAGGTTGGTATAGCTTACACTGTAGCCCTCAGCCATCAAGTATTTACCGAACTCGCTTGTTAGGAGGCTTTTACCGGAACCAGCTGTCCCTAAGATGACGACGTCCATTTTAAACCCCAATCAGGGTTGGATGCTAACGTGATTTTTCAGCTTGCTTTCTTTATGTAATCCTCAGGGTTAACCTCCATAATGGATGCTGCATCCACATCTATTACATAGACGGTGTGTACCCTGGCGTTTTTTATTTCTTCAAGACTTACTGGAGGGTTGTGGTAGTATCTGTCACATAGTTTTTTAATTTTTGTCAGGTCCTCCCTTTTTCTCACCCTTGGAGGTTGAGCGAAAAATTCAGGGAACTGCACTAGATAGTATGGTGGAAAGCCGAGGGCGAACTTGTCGGCGAAGCCGCTGTAGCGGATGATTTTGCTGGCGATGCGCGCTGCAAGGTATGTTTGCGGGTCTAGGGCATGCTCCGGCGGTACGAAGCCCGTTTCTATCTCCACTATGAGGCTTCCGTAGCCCTTAACCCCAAAGAGGTCACAGGTTAGGCTGGGCGCAAGCGGCTTCTCAACTTCCACATCATAACCGCGCTCAATTAGATGTTTTGCGCATATTAGCTCCATCACTGAATGGTTTATTTTTACAAGGTTCTGTTTGTGCAGCTCCACAAGCTGGTTCACGAGGTTGCAGAGCTTCTCCACGTTGTCAGGGTTCATTCCCTGCCTCAATGTTGAGAATAAGGTTTTCAGGTCTTCCTCGAATTTTTCAGACTTAGTCATCTTATCCCCAGTTACCCCGGATACTTCAAATAACAACTAAATGGATTTTTTAAACTTTAGACTGAAAAAAGGCGAGCTTTTGATGAAATAGGAGGTTAAATTTGAAATGAAACTCAAATTTGATTTATATATTTATGGTGAAAAATGCTGTTTCCGAGATATACATAACCAAGTTTAATTGAATATGTCAAAAAGGCAATGCCTTAAAAATTTTTCAAAGTTGATAAAAGTGCAAATGATTTAAATTATATTAGGCTCTATAATAGGAGTGCAGGTTGGGGAGTAGGCTTGGACAGCTTGCGGGTACAGCGCCCGCCTAGGCTGTGACCTCTCAGGCGATAACATCAAATGAGAGGCATGGCAGAAGCAGGGTGGCTGGAACTGTAAGTGTATGTCCAGGCTTAGACCCAACCTGAATTTTAATGCACTAAAAAGCACGAGTAGTGTCCCTTTATTTCGCCATGTTCCAGCTTAAAATAAATCCGAAAAGTAAGGTTTGAAACTAGACTACAAAACATTAAAGGGTTTAAATTCCTTCGAACTTTGAATAGGCCGCTGCATTTTAAGGTAAAGGCAAAATTTAAAAACATACGGAGGATTATTTAGTCGATAGAATGGGGGGTGAAGATATGAGAAGGGTTGCGGTAGCCGCTATTCTTGCACTTTGCATTTCAATAATTCTGATCAATGCTGGGATAACTAGGGCAGGTAACCCGGACTATTCTATAATAGAGTATATAGTTATTAACACGGCCACTGTTGACGGTAAATGGACATCTAATGACGAGTGGACGGATACGCCAGCTACTCCGATGGGGGGTAACGCCACTGGAAAGTTCGGATATAACATACAGGACTTTACTAATTTGGGTTTGGAGTGGATTATTGAAATCTTCACTGATAACACTAATGATACTGGTGATTATTGGCAAATATGTTTTGATGATCAGAACACTGGAGGCACAGCCCCTGACAGTGGAGACTATAAGATAGAAATTATTGGACACACCACTCTGAAGGTGTATAGGGGTACAGGCACAGGCTGGACTGAAATAACTCCTCAGCCGGGAGAACTTATATGGAAGGATTCGATAAGTGCTTCTCCATGGCACAGTGAACCCCACTGGATTCTGGAGATTGTTGACACAAGCAAGACGGCGGGGAATGTTCAAATTCCTAATGCGCCGCCCACTGGAATGAGAATTGCAGCCTACGATGCAAGCACAAAAACGCTGGCTGCCTGGCCTCCAAACAGCAACCCAAATATTCCTAACACATGGGGTCTTGTTGCTAACTTCTCAATGGAGCCTATACCGGAAAACCTGAACTTGACAGCTGCTTTAGCCTTATCAACCTTTACAGTTGCGGTTAGCGCCTACTTCCTGCGCAGAAGAGAAAAAGACAAAACCTTCTTATAACGCAGATGTCTCCTCAACCTCACAATTTTTATTCACAAGATATCTTATGAATCAAAGTGAAGCGATGCTGTGCTTTTGTGTTGTTGACCTCAGGTATTTTTGAACAACAACATTATGAAGATATGCATGCCTTTATTGGACACTTCAGCTAGAAGAAAATGCCTTATTTTACCATGCATCGACCACTACCCACTTTTAACGGCTTGTTCGGCTACCTGTTGATTTTGCGGCTGGTTTTGCCTCCTAAAATCGATACCCCCCTACGTTTTCTGCGTTAGGAAGATGTTTGGGAGAATTTTCTCTAGTAATCATGGACGTAGAGTTATTCGTAATTCATG
>JAWCTJ010000013.1:0-21401 GCA_038868255.1 Bathyarchaeia archaeon | reverse complement strand
GCGGAGCCTTCAAGTTGCTGTGGACGCCGCCCAAGGAGGGCACATACTTCATAACCGCCGTGTTCAGCGGGAGCAAAAGCTACTGGGACAGCTACGCATCAACAGCCATAGCCGTAACAACAGCACCACCAGCTGCAGCAACAGCTGAGCAAGCAGGATCAATGCAAGCATCCGTCGAGGAATTAAAGCAGGCTCAGCAGTACATGCAGTCTCTAGTAACCGCGCTGATAGTCATAGTTGTAATCTGCATAATGCTGGTGGTCTACGACATCTACATCAACAGAAAGATGCTAAAAAAGTCATAAACGCTCTTTCCTTTCTTTTTCTATAAAGACTCAGTTCATGGAATAACCGCCTAAACATAGTGCTAATATATTTTAAGGGCTGATTTAAAACGCCAAACAAAATGATTCGCCGCTATCCTTGCCAGCACTCGATTATAGAATCCTCCCTTAAAAATTTGTCTTAAAATATATGTTGACGAGTAGAATTCATCATAAAATTTTCTTCTGACGTCAAGAAGCATCTTTGCAGGTATTTGCGGGTTTTCGAAGACAGGTGTTAAGGTATCGTATTTGCTCCAATCCTTATCCATTTTCCATCCTTTTTCTTTTATCATGCGGTAAAGTTCTGTTCCAGGATAGGGTGTTGCAATACATATATACGCGTCGTCAGGCTTCAGTTTCTTTAAAAAGTCAAGTGTGTGGTTTACATCATCTATGCTCTCGCCAGGGTAACCAATTATCACTGAAGCCACAACGGAAATCCCTGCTTCCTTAATCATTCTCACAGCTTTCTCGTTCTGTTCAAGTGTAGTGCCCTTCCCCACAGCTTTTAAAGTGTTTTGAGAGGCTGATTCTATCCCGAGCGTTATCACTTGACATCCTGCCTTCTTCATTTTCTCTAGTAGTTCAGGAGATATACAGTCAGCTCTCGTTTGGCAGTCCCATGGAACATCTATGCCTCTCTCCAGAAGTCCATCGCATATCTTTTCAACTCTCTCTCTGCTGAAGGTGAAAGTATCATCGTAGAAGGTTACAGCGTCAACATTGAACTCCCTTATAAGCCACTCAATCTCATCAACAACGCTCTCAGGACTTCTCATCCGAACTTTTCTGCCGAAGACTCTTGAGGTAACGCAGAATGCACACTGAAAAGGGCAGCCGCGACTAGAAACAACTGGCAAAATTTTCCGCCCAAAAACCCTATATTTATCCAGTGGAAAATGCTTAAAGCCAGGTCTGGGCAGGCTGTCTAGATTATCAATATAAGGTCTTTCAGGGTTCCTTAAAACTGAGTCTCCTTCCCTGTACGTCACGCCTAAAACTTCCTTGAACCCATTTCTCTTTTCAAATGATGAAACTAGATCAACAATTGTCTGTTCACCTTCACCCCTCACGACAACATCCACATGTGCAACCTCGCGAAGTATCTCTTCATCCATAAAAGTTGGATGGACCCCGCCGAGAACCACAAGAGTGCTTGGAAGCGTCTCCTTTACTAAACTGGCAACCTTTAGGGCGGAACCCACGGTGGGAGTCATGGCGGTTATACCCACTATATCTGGCTTAAGCGAAGCTATTCGGGTCTTAAACTGCTGAAAACTCATTGACAGGGCTGCACAATCCAGCACATTAACATTATGCCCCGCCCTTTCAAGAACGGCTGCTAAGTAGGCTAATCCTATAGGCATGTATGGCTGATGCCGGTAACCTCCCTCACATATCGGCGGGTTTACTAAGGCAATGGAAGCCGTATCTGCCACGCTCCTAAACCCTACTAGCAATCCTACCATATTAATCCTTCCAGCAATTTTTAACTCCTTAAAATCTTTTATACAAACTTTTTATATGATAGATCACATTCAACAAGTGTGATCAAAATGTCCCATAAGCAAAGATCCCGAGGTCCGCTGCTTATAACCTCATGGCGAGCCACCAGAGCCTGTAACCTTAACTGCTTATATTGTAATGTTGAAGCCAAGATGGAACCCGCTCCAGACGAGCTAACCACAAAGGAAACACTAATGCTTGTGGACCAAATATACGAGTTTGGCTCTGAATGGTTTGGACTTAAGGGCGGAGAACCCCTTGCGAGAAAGGATGTCTTCGAACCGATAAGCTATGCACGTAGTCTAGGCCTAAACATATGCCTCCTAACTAACGGCTGGTTCGTTGACGGCGAAGTATACAGGAACCTTGTACGAAACGAGGTTTTCACATCAATAAGCATAGATGGATCAGAAGAAGCAAACGACACCTTAAGAGGCAAAGGCTCATATAAGGCTGCCATATCCGCAATCAAAAAACTCTCAGACGCCGGAATATTAAACGGGCTTTCAATGGCTATCACAGCCATCAATCTTAACGAAGCTGAGCACATAATAGCCTTAGCTGAGGAGTACGGTGCAAAGTTCGTATGGTTTAATCATTTACTTCCATGTGGAAGAGCCCGAACCCAACTTCAGCTGGAGCCAACACCAGAACAATATGAATTGTTCCTGAATCACCTCTACGATCTAATCAACAAAACATACAAGAGAAAATTTGACTTCCACATCCACTGCCCCTTCTTCGCCAGAATCTATAAGGAAAGGAACCCTGAAGGCTTCGATGACTGGTTCCAAAACGAGTTCACAGGCAAATGCATATACTTCCTCTTCGGCGGATACTTAAGCGTCCTGGAGAACGGCGACGTCATACCTTGCTTCTACTCAGAAGGTCTAAAAATCGGTAGCATAAGGGAAAAAACCCTAAAGCAGCTATGGAACGAAGTTCAAAACATGGAATTCTACAAGCGGATTAAAGATCCAAACAACCTCAAGGGCAAATGCGGCATATGCGAATACAGGGATATATGCGGGGGATGTCGAACAAGAGCCTACGCTCACACAGGAGACTATTTCGAATCAGACCCTGCTTGCGCTTATACGCCAGGTAACCTTCCAAAAAATAGTCTACACACATGTACAGGCGCCACGAACATTGCATACTTAAAAAGAGAAAAATAGCGATGCAGAAACGTCATTCATTCTCTCCACTTTAACAAGCCGCTTTAAAATACCATAATCGGAGCGAAAGCCCACGCGAGCAACCATCATCTTAAAGAACGGAAAAGTTGTTACAATGAGTAAAAAGCGTCCCATAGCAGAAGCAATAGCCATCCTAGACGATAGAATAGTGAGAGTAGGTTCAAACAGCGAAATAAACAATCTAATCGGCGATAAAACCCGAATAATCGACCTTAAAGGTAAAACAGTCCTGCCTGGGATCATTGACGCTCATATACATCTAGCGGACTTCGGCAGAACCCTTTCATGGATTGACCTAAAGTACACAAAATCCATAGAGGAAATAAAAACAATCATTAAATTATGCGCGGCAGGCAAGCCTAAAGAGAGATGGATTATTGGACAGGGATGGGATGAGTCCCAGCTGATAGATAAGCACCCTCCAAGAGCACGAGACCTGGACGAGGCAGCACCTGAAAACCCCACAATTATATACCATCAGAGGGAACGCAAATGCGCTGTTAACACCAAGGCATTAAAAATAGCAGGCATAAACTCAAAGACGGAACAGCCTCCAGATGGAGAGATTGAAAAAGATCCTGAAACAGGTGAACCTACAGGGATACTGCATGGAAGCGCAACAGATCTTGTCTGGAGGAAAATACCGCTGCCAAGCGAAGACGAAATCATAGAACATCTCGAACTGGCACTTAAAAAAGTGCTTGAATCTGGAATAACAACGGTACATTGGATAGCTCCATCGCTTGCAGAGTTAAACGCATTCAAAAGGCTGACTGAAAAGAACCCTAACATGCCCAGAATCAGAATAATTATCCCTGCGGATCACATAAGCGAAATTAACCATGCCATACCTTCAACTGCGAATCTGGGCTTAGATATTAAGTTAGCTGGGGCTATCTTTTTCGTTGACGGAGCACTAGCAGCACGTAAAGCAGCCCTAACAGAACCGTACAACAATTTTCCAACATCTGGGCAACTCCTCCACAGCGAAGAAGAGTTGAACAGTTTTATTGCCAAAGTATGCCGGAGCAAACTCCAACCGGTTACACATGCTATGGGTGATAAAGCGATAGAAATGGTTCTGGAAACCCTGGAAAAGTTTGCCCATGAAATCCACCACAATCATCTACGGCCCAGGATCGAACAACCTGCAGTTGTCCGCCCAGAACTAATCAGAAGAATGAAGGATCTTAATGTGTCAGCATCAATTCAGCCGCTATGCGCCATAACTGAATTCAAGGTTTGGGCAGCTCTGGATGCCTTGGGACCAAGAAGAGCTCGGTGGCTTTACCCCATGAAAACGCTAATCTTCAACGACGTAAATGTTTGCGGCGGATCAGATGCTCCCATGGAACCCATAAACCCCTTCGTCCAAATCAAGGCGGCAGTTACAAGGCAATACTACTTTGAGGAGCGGGTTACCGTTGAGGAGGTATTTAGAATGTACACCGTAAACTCTGCATACGCTGTTGGAGAGGAAAATCTGCTGGGCACCATTGAAGAGGATAAGTTGGCAGACTTAATAGTGGTATCCCCCAATCCCCTTGAAATTACCCCTGAAAGTCTCGACAATGTAAAAGTGGAAATGACCATAGTGGGTGGACGGATAGTTTATCCTGAAGAGGCGGCGCGTAATCTATATTAGCTGCGCATGGCTAGAGGCTTTCAGCGCGACGGTTTAAGGATCCATATGTCAATTATAAGTATGCCATTAATTCTCGCCCTTTCAATATTGCTATTAGCATTAGTCATAGACTGGATCTTCAGTGACCCTTCGCCAAACGAGCCGTGGAAGCTGCGCTACAAGCTTCATCCTACCGTGTGGATAGGATGGGTTACGGGTTTTTTGGCGAGACGTCTAAAGAACCCGAACCCAAGGATTGAAAAGTTAGGCGGCGTAATCCTGGCAGTTGTAGTTGTTACTTCGTCAACGCTTCTTACTTATGCTGCCCTTAGGCTTATTAATATCTACTTTGGCATTATCGCTTACTTAATCCTAGCATCATTTCTCCTTAAATCAACAATATGTATAAAACTTGAAAGCGACTGGGGAGTGGCGGCTTCAAAAGCGATAAAGGCTGGGGATCTAACTGAAGCCAGAAAATATGCACACTTCTCACGAAGGGACCCCACAAACCTCACAGGCTCTCAAATAGCCTCCTCAGTGATTGAGTCAATAGCTGAAAACCTAACCGACTTTAAAATTTCACCATTATTCTATTACTTCCTTTTCGGCGTACCCGGGGCCATAGCCTTCAGAGCCATAAACGTTCTTGATGGAATGGTTGGATTCAAGGATCCTGAGCATATAAACATCGGATGGTTCTCAGCGAAATTAGACACAATTGCAAACTACATAACCACTAGGATAACGGCACTTTTGATAGTAATGGCCGCGGCGATACTGGGCGAAGATCATAGAGAAGCTTGGAGGATAGCTAAGCGTGATCAAGCTAAGGTTCCCAGCGTGAACCATGGATGGACTATGGCAGCCATGGCCGGGGCTCTAAAAGTACAGCTGGAGAAGCCTGGCTACTATGTTATAGGCGACAAAAAACAAGAGCCCTCATCAATTCACGTGCTAAAAACCCTTAAGATAAGGAACATGATAATGCTTCTTTTCATAATTCTAATCGGGCTGCCGATGCTTTTCATACGGATACAAATCCTCGGAATGTGGATCTAGCATACAGTCAGCATCTTGAAAGTTTAAACTTCGCCTTCTCAAGCATCTCCACCACTGGAAGCCTATAAGGACATCTCTGCTCACAATCACCGCATCCATGGCATTTATCCGCTTTAACCTCAAGTCCACCATAAAGCTTTCTTGCCCAACTCTTAAGCCCATAAGCATCATAAAGCGCATAGAATCTAAGAACTGCAGGTATGTTTATGTCCTGCGGACAAGGTAGGCATAAACCGCAATCCCTACAGTGTCTCTTAAGGCTGATTCTAAAAAGTTTCTTCTCCGGATCCGTTAGTCCACAATATTCATTACCGATTTTCGCGGCCACTTCCACCTCATCAATAGATCTAAAGCCAACAACAGCCGTAGCTACATCCTGCGCCAAAATGAAATGCAGTGCCCTCTCGACTTTCGTGGCGGTGTTCTCTCCGAGCCACTCATTGAGATCCGGTTCATCTGATAAGAGCGAGAGGGAAGGCTTGTAAAGACAGGTTATTAGGTTTGAAGTTTTAGCCGATAGAGGCTTCATCGCAGCCACTCCCACGTTGAGGCTTTTTGCCAGTGGAACAAGTTCCTCCAGCGCCTGCCTTGTAACCACATTTATCGGCACAAGCACAGTGTCAAACTCATTTGTCTTAATCGCCTCAGCAAGCACGAGTGGTTTATGTCCAGTAATGCCAATATAGTCTACAATTCCCTCTGAACGAGCCTTCTTACAGGCTTCTAAAGAACCGCCAGGAGCCATGGCCTTCTTCAAAGTTTTATCATCGTCTATTCCATGCAGTTGGATTATGTCCAACCTATCTGTTCTAAGTCTCCTCAAGCTACATTTAATATCTGCGTAGGCTTCACTCCTCGTCCTTGATCCCGTTTTAGTTGCGATGATGCATTTTTCCCTAACATCCAGAAGAGCTGATCCAATCTTCTCCTCGCTATCCCCGTCAAGTTTAGCCGTATCAAAATAGTTAATCCCAAGTTCAAATGCTCTTCTGACAACTTTTACGGCTTCATCCACTCCCAGCTCGGAGATCCACGTTCCGCCAAAACCTATGACTGAAACATTCAAATTAGTCCTGCCGAATCTTCTGGTCTGCAAGACGCATCCTCACTCTGGATAGTAAAGCAAAAGAGATATTATTCTTACTTAAGAACGTAAAGTTAACAGGTTCAGGATGTCGAGGCTTGGATGGCACTTAACCCAATACAGCATAGTAATTTCTGGAACGCCGTTGTAACATCCACGCCAGTTAAGCGGATGCTAGCGCTATCGCTTAGCAAATGCGCCATTTGCGGTAGAGAAGTGCTGGATACAGCCTTAGATGCCTATACAGGCTTAAAGGTGCAGGAATGCGGAAAATGCCGCATTAACTCAAAGATAATAATGTTCTGGATTGAATTTTTGAGGAGAAGCCTCTCCGTTGATAAAGGAAAGGTTTGCAGAATACTGGGTGATCCCTATGCCCGCCGCGGCATAAAAAGCCTAGTTAAAACCTTTGTTTACTTTGGAATAAAAAGACCTTTGGCTGTTTATTCACCCTTCTTAGTTGTTTGGGACTATACCCGAAAATGTAATCTAAACTGCAAGCACTGCTACTCCAATGCAAGGACTGAATCCGAAAAAGAGCTAACCACAAAGGAATCCCTATCCGTTGTAGATCAACTCGCGGGCTTCGGTGTTGTTGCCTTAGCTTTTTCAGGAGGCGAACCTCTTGCCCGAGGCGATTTCTTTCAAGTTGCAGAGCACGCCGTAAACTCGGGATTATACGTTTCTCTCGCCACAAATGGAACCTTAATAGATAGGCAAACTGCAAAGAGGCTACGCCAAGTCGGGCTGCATTACGTTGAAATAAGCATAGACGGGGTTAGCCCAGAAACTCACAATGAATTCAGGGGGTTAAGAGGAGCCTTTGAAAGGGCTATGCAGGGGCTCAGACATTGTGTTGAAGAGGGACTATGTGTTTCCATCGCCGTAACTGCGACAAAAATGAACTTCAAACAAATTCCCAAAATACTTGAGCTGGCTGAGGAAATAGGTGCGGACAGGTTCGCCTTATTCAACTTTGTGCCCACAGGGCGCGGTTCAGAAATGGTTTCACTGGATTTATCGCCTGATGAGAGAGAGGAACTGCTATTTTTCCTATTAGGCAAGCTTCTCAGCGGCTCCAAAGTAACGATACTGGCTACTGCTCCACAGCTGGCCAGAGTAGCCGTAAGTCAACAACAAGGGCTAAAGGGCGGAGAAATTTACATGCCGATGGCGCATATGCAAACAACAAAGGTGAGTAGTCGAGCATCAGTCCTCGCGGACTTTATAGGCGGATGTGGAGCCGGACGGCTTTACTGTTCCATATCCCCTGAAGGAGACATCCAGCCATGCGTATTCATACCAGTAAAAGTTGGAAACTTGAGGAATGAGCGTTTTGAGGATATATGGTTAAAATCCCCGATTTTCAATCTTTTACGGAACCGCGAAAATCTGAAGGATGCATGTGGAAATTGCGCCTTTAGATATATATGTGGAGGCTGCAGAGCAAGGGCATATGCCTATCATGGAGATATTCTAGCATCTGATCCGGGATGCGTTATCGCAAAGAACTATTCAGGAAGTGCATAAATATTTTGGAAAATACAACCCCAGTAATACTTCTGAAAACCAATGAAAAAGAAATTCTTGAAACCTTGAAAAAAACCCTGGAATTTCTAGGATTCAGAAGCAAAGGTACGGTTCTCGTGAAACCCAACATTTGCATGCCCTATTATGTTCCAGGAGCTGTAACAAGCCCACAACTATTAAGAGAACTTGTGGGGCTTCTGTGTAAAACCGCTAAGGACGTTATAGTGGCTGAGTCAGATGGGTACAACTACTCATGCACTGTTGCTTTCAGAAAAACTGGAATAGAAACAGCCGTTAAAAGCGCAGGAGGTAGAATTCTAAACCTCTCCAGAGACAGGATTGTTCGTGTTAATGTGAAAAACTCGCAGATCAAAAATTTACTGCTGCCTAAAACGCTGTTGGAGGTAGACGCGCTAGTTAATGTACCCGTTATGAAGACCCATGAATTCACGCTTTACAGCGGCGCAATAAAGAACCTGTTTGGTTTAATCCCAGATAACAGACGCATCTTCCTACACCCTTACATAAATGAGACCCTCTATCACCTCCTCACACTTCCTAAGTCAATCGCGACAATAATGGATTCCCTAACAGCGATGGAGGGACGTGGTCCCACCCGAGGCACACCCGTAAAGCTTAACTTGATAATGGCAAGCAACTCACCGTTAGCCCTTGATATAACCGCAACCAAGATAATGCGGCTTAACTGGCGGGAAGTTAGACACTTGGCTTATATAGCTCAAAAAACAGGATTCAAAGAAGAAACCATAAAAACCCTAGGATGCTCCATCGAGGAGTTTGCACGCAATTTTGCCCTTCCAAAAGCTGACTTACCCGCAAAATTGCAGCATAAAATATTCCAGCATGAACTTTTAACAAGAATTCTATTTTGTAATACCGGTTTCATCAAACTGTGCCAGAAGCTTTTGAATTGCTATAGAAAATTACCTATTGCCGCTTAGCTATAGCCTCTCTATAAACCTGAAGAACCTGCCTAGTTATTCCTTCCCAGCTGAATTTCCTTTCAACGGTTTCTCTTCCAGAAAATCCCATTTCATAAGCCACTTTAGGGTTCTCTATTAAGTATAAAATTCTCTCAGCTAAAGCCACAGAATTGTATGGGTCAATCATGAAACCATTCTTTCCGTCCTGTATAACCTCTGGAATACCGCCGACGGTTGTTGTTATCACAGGCAATCCGCTTGCCATCGCCTCAAGCATCGCAAATGGTAAGTTCTCATAAATCGAGGGAAAAACGAACATGTCTGCTGCTCTGTACAAATCTGGAAGAGCCTCATCTGGGAAGTATCCCAAAAAAATAAGCTTCTCCTCTACACCAAGTTTTTTTGCATAACACCTTAGCTTATTCTCCTCATCCTTAAGACCTTTACCTGAAATAATAAACTTAGCATCATTAAATTTCCCCGCTACCTTCGGAATGGCTTCAATCAGCGTGGGCAGTCCTTTTCTACTGTACAAACGCCCAACGTAAAGAATTAAAAGATCTTCGTTTCGAAAACCGAACTTCCTCTTAAAAGCGCTCTTGTCCTTTGCCGGGCTGAACCTCTCCACATCGACACCATTATGGATAACCCTAATTTTTCCGCTTGGCACGTCATCATAATTTTTCAATATCTCCTTCTTCGTAAATTCGCTGACAGCGATTATCATATCCGAACGCCTAAGTAGTCTATGCTCAAAAAACTTCAAGAAATCTCTAAAACACCTAACAACCTTCTCATTAAGGTTTAACCTTCCAAAGGGCTCCTTTTCCAAAGCCTTAGCCTCGCCTTCCCATGTCGAGTGAACCGTCGAAATCAACGTCTTTCCAAAACCCTTCGGAATTGCAAAACTTGGAATCAGCGGTAGATTTGCATGGGCAACATCCACCTGAAAATCCATCCCAAGCTCCTTCAAACTTTTACCTGATCTTCTAAAAAACAGAAGAGGACCTATCAATGGAATTTCAGAAACCTTAATCTGCATAATTCCAAGATTGGTATTTACACGCTCTTTTTTGTATTTATTACCTTTTGTCACGATGAAGACAGAATTATCCCGCTTGACAAGCATCTTCGAGAGATAATACACATAAGAACCCGTTCCCCCGCTTATTGGGTAATACTCAGGAGTTATGAAGCATACATTCATTAAAATTCACCCTTTCCTTCGAGGCTTAAACACGCGTAATACAGCAATAGATGCCCCAGCAGTCCACGCTATTGCTCTAACCAAATACACTGCGGTCAGAAATAATGCACTTTTGTCCCTGTACAACCGTGCCAGCTTTGCTGCCGTGACCGTATAAGCGATTATGAGAATCAGCAAAATTGATGCTGAAAGATACCACATTATACTGTAGATGAAACCTAGAACTGAAAATAAAACTGCAAGCAGAATCAGCGCTGGTTGCACGTTCATCCAGAAATCTGTGATGGCGTCACCCCTAATAAGTTCCGGACGTTTGATGTAAAGTCTAAGCGTGTTCTCTCCATAGCGTAATTGTTGCTTAAAATATTCTTTCCATGTAGGTCTATTAAAGTGATAACATTTCGCTTCAGGGTCAAGAACAAATGTGTACCCCCGGCTTGTTACGCGCACGCCGAACTCTGTATCATACTGTGTCGGAAGTTTCTCATTAAAGCCCTTAATTTCCTCTACAACCTCTCTCTTGAGGAGCAGATTCATAGTCGCTATTCGATTAGCATGTCCCTTTATACGGCTATATCGGTACTTCAAATCATATCCTATGCACCTTGGTAATATGGCTTCATTATTCCAAGTCTCAATTGTTCCACTAGCTCCTGCAACCTTCGGATTTTCCAGATAATGTAAAAGCTTTCTTAGCCATAATTTTTCAACCTTTGCATCAGCATCCACCAAGCCTATAACCTTGCTATCTAGATTTTTTATGACGTAATTGTATGCTTCGGGAACATTAAACGGCCTAACTATTATTTTAGCAGGGTATTTTCTAGCAATCTCTAATGTGCTATCTTCTGATCCTCCGTCGATAATTATTACTTCCAGCTTATCGGCAGGGTAATCCTGTTCAAAGAGCGACTTGAGGCATTCCCCTATTGTGCGTTCATTATTAAGTGTAGCGACTATTATGGAAACCTTAGGGAATACCTCATCGTCATATTCCTTCATATTTACACTCCTATACATGAAAGCAAGGTTGCGGTAAAAATTTTAACCCCGTCCTTTAAGGGGTCAAGTTTTGATTTTCCATGAGTTCTCTGAATGAATTTTATAGGAACCTCCTTAGTCCTAACCCCTATTCTAAATGCTTTAACAAGCATTTCAGATTCTATCTCGTATCCATTCGACTTCAGATTTACAAATTTTAACATTACTGACTTGAAGGCACGATAGCCTGACTGTGAATCTGAAACTCCTTTTCCTGTCAGCGCTTTTACAAGAATGTTTAGAAGTTGAACTCCGGCTTTGTTAAATTTATTTTGGAAAATATTGTTTTTATCCAGGAACCTGGAGCCTATCACAAAATCAGCCTCACCGCTGAGAATCGGCTCAACAAGTTTAGGGAGTTCCTCAGGACTGTGAGAGCCGTCCGAATCTATTGTGACAATGATTTCGCCTCTAACCTTTCTGAATCCCGCTCTCAGAGCGTAACCTTTACCGCGATGCTCCATAATCTGTAAAACTCTCACGTTACTTCTTAGGGAAATCCCCAGCGAATTATCCGTAGAGCAGTCATCTACAACCAAAACCTCAAACGATAAACCCATGCACTTCATAGTTTCTTTAACGCCTTGTATCACTTTTCCCAGCGTGTGCTCCTCATTAAACACGGGAATAACTATCGAAACTACTGGTTTAGGAGTAGGCATCACATGTCTTTGTAACGAAGGGATTTATAAATGATGTTGACATTACATGTCCCAAATGGATAGTAAATCAATCACAGTCGAGATCAAAAGAAACGTTGCGGAAAGAACAAAAACAGACAGAATTATGTGGTTCTCCATGTGGTTCCTCGTTGCAGTCGCCACTTTCGGTTTAGCCTTTTTCCCTATGTTCTACCTGTTAGTTGAAAGACGTAACAAGCATTTCTTGCGGCAAAGAAAACTAGAGAAGCTTCTAATCGCTCACTTTAAGCTCGGGGATGATATTTTTGATGTTGTTGATGCTCCTGCTAAAAGAAACTCTCTTTTATGGGCATTATCAGTGGTTTTTGTGCTTCCAATATTTGTAATAGCATATCTCCTTTCCAGGGACATAGCTGTGCATAACAGGCGGCAGTGTCTAATTTTCCAAAAACTGGAATTGCGTAAAGGCATGGAGCAACCCTCAAGCATAAATATAAAGAAATGCTTATTCATCACCGTACTTACACTCGGATTAGGCATTATTTACTGGATTTACAAAATCTTTAACAGCTATAACTCCCACTTTAAAGAGCAATGGATAATTGAGGATACGCTGATAGAACAGATTGAAAAAGGAGAAAAGTTTAATGATTAAGCGAGTAGCGCGAAAGCCCCATGGCGGAGATGTCTGGGGTTTCTCAAGAAAGCATGGTATTCCGATTGACAATATAATGGATTTTAGTGCGCCGATAAACCCTTTAGGTCCATCACCAGAGGCGGTTAAGGCTGTAGAGCGATATTCGCGGCTGGTAAGATTTTACTCAGACCAGAACCCCATAGAGCTGAAGATCTCCATATCCGAGTATATTAAGGGGATATCACCTGAAAATATCATACTTGGAAATGGTTCAGCTGAACTCATTTACTTATTTCTAGACGTTTTTGCGCGCGGTCATGAGGTCCTAATTCCGGTTCCTTCATTCACCGAATATGAAAGGGCAGCTCTAAGGGTTGATGCCAAACCGTTAACTGTGGAAATGACTGAAGATTTCTCATTAGATGTCAATAAAATTAAAAATGCTATTTCTGATAAAATCCGTGCGCTGATCATCTGCAACCCTCATAGTCCATCTGGAAGGCTATTCAGCCAAGATTCAATACTTGAGCTTATCGAATTCTGTAATGGCAAGAACATTTACGTAATAGTTGACGAAAACTATATGGACTTCATAAGTCCAAGCCAAGATTACACAGTAACAAACCAGGTACACAAATACTTAAACCTCTTCGTTCTAAGATCCTTCTCCAAGTTCTTCGGTATGCCTGGTTTAAGGCTTGGATACGGAATAGCCAACAAGGAAATTATTGAGCTTCTAGAGGATCTAAGGGTTCCATGGAATGTAAATGTTTTATCAATTATTGCTGGACAAGCAGCCTTAAAAGATAAGCCCTACATCGAAGAAACCAAAATTTACATAAAAAGAGAACGAGAAAGACTCAAAACAATGCTGAGCGAAGCCGGGCCTTTCAAGGTTTTTCCTTCCGAAGTGAATTTCCTGTTAGTTAAAATCCTGAATAAGGAAGTAACTGCGGGAGAATTAAAGGATAAGCTTGCGAAAAGAGGAATCTTGATAAGAAGTTGCGAGGACTTCCGCGGACTTGGTGATAGCTACTTTCGGGTTTCCATTCGGAAGGCTGAAGAAAACATTATGCTAGTGCAAGCTTTAAAGGAGATTATGAATAAAACCTAATGAGATCCAGCCTTTCTTCTTTTCATGTACTCCTCGCCGACAAGTAGGTCATTTAAGCTGTTTATATTTAACATGGCTTCTATTTTGTCGCTTATTATCACCTCTTGCTCCATCTCATCTTCAGATATCTTAGACCCATCAATTACGTTAATTCCTGAAACAGCGAACACATTACCTCCATACTCATATATGGACTCTGAGGTTAGCCCTATTTCCCTAAGCTTCTCTATTGGAGCTAGCACCGTCAATGCAGGTTTTCCACATTTCTCATAAATAGAAATTACCATGTCAATGAAGCTGCCAGTCAAAGCTGGTAGGTCTGACGCTACTGTCAGAACTGGGCAGTAAAAACCTTTTTTAGCTATTGCTTGTTTCAAATCATGATGATAGTCTTTCCCGTCGGTTCTAATGAGCTTTACCCCTTTCTCAAGACATCTTCTTTCTGTTTCCAACGTGTTTGGACTGGTTACAACAAAAAAATCTGAAACTTTACTTGATGATCTAACAGCGTCTATAACCCAATCTATCAATGGCTTACCTAGAAAAGGAGCTAATGGTTTTTCAACATTAAACTTGAATCTGCTTCCCTTGCCTCCCGCCATTATCAAAGCCGGAACCATCATAAACACACCAGCGTCACTATCAATAGGAGTGATACCGCTCTGGCTACCTCATTTGTGGCTCCTATAACATCGCCTGAAACTCTTCCGAAAAGCTTCTCAGAAACTCTCTCCATCAGTAATCCTAAAAGGAAGATCATAGCTGTTAGTGGAAGAATTGTAAGACCTAGCAGTGGCATAGTGATAATTATGGAAATCACGTAAGCAGTAACGTTTACTCTATTTTTGCTGTTAAATTTTGCAAATATTGATCCCAACCCTGAGTCTCCAGGTTTACCAAACCAAGCAACCGTAACCATGGCTAATTTAGCGAAGACTTCAGAGCATATGAGCGCCTTAACCGCGAAAATCATGTCGGCGAGTAGAAATATTCCAAGAAACGTTAATAATTCGATGAAAACCGCTAAAAGAGCGCCTCGGAATGTAACAATCCATGCATGTGCAATTTTTATTCTTTCCTCCATTTTACTCAGTCCAATAGCATTACCTACATCCACAAGTCCATCAAAGTGCTGAAGACCTGTCAATACAAGTATAAATGCAAGGGTAGCTCCTGCCGAAAAAATTCTAACCATGGTGCTTTCCGGTAAAACCCTGAAGGCGTCAAGTGAAGAAAGTACGAAGGCTAAAAACAGTTTTGAAGCATAATTATACATTGATATTAACAGTCCCATGACCCCACCCACAAGTGGAAACAGAAACATATACTTCGCAGAGGTTTCAAGGAAGCTTTCGCTCTTAGCCAACGGTATTACTGTTAGGAAAGACAGCAAATCCTTAAAAATTCTTAAGACTCTCATAGCATAACTATTAAAACTCTAACCTTCAAATAAAGCTGTAGGTTGATGAATATTGGATGTATCAATAAGCAAAAGCACAGCATCAAATGTGAAATTATCCGAATTAATCCTCAAAATCACTAACACTGATTATTCTCAAATTAAAAGGAGGCTGATGCTTGTCTAAAGCTAACTTTGTTGGTCTGATTAAGCTTTTAAGACTACCATATTGGTTAATGACGGGAGGTTTGTCCCTTCTAACTCTTTTGGCTTTGTCGGGTGGTAGGGCGGACATCCCCACATCTCTATTAACCTTTCTTTCTTTGGCTTTATTAAGTTCTGCAGGGTTCTCCATAAACGATTACTTTGACAGAGAAAGCGATGCCATAATTAAGCCCAGCAGACCAATCCCCCATGGGGAAGTGTCCCCTAAAATGGCCATTGCAGTTTCAATAATTCTTTTTGCTTTGTCGATATTCTTATCAGCTCTCATAAATTGGCTATGCATGTTTATAGCGTTGATTGACGCTCTGTTTCTGATAGTGTACTCTGCATATATTAAACGAAGATCAGGACTCGTAGCGAACATACTTGTTGGCTGTCTCACAGGGACAGCTTTTCTGTATGGTGAAGCAGCAGGTTTTGAAGCGATAACCTTGGCGTCCCTAAGTATTTATCCCCTATGTTTTGGAACAATTGGCGGAAATATTCTAAGAGATATCCTGAGCTTGGATGGCGACTCCAAGGTTGGCTATCCAACGCTTCCAATGAAGGTTGGTATAAAAAAATCAGCCAAGGTGGCGGTATTCTTCTTCCTTCTATGTGCTTTTCTTACACCTCTGCCTTACATACTTCGTTTTTTTGGAGAAGCATATTTGGTGTTGATGCTGTTATGGAGCATAATTATCATAAGCTCCTCCATATCGATCCTGATGTCACCATCTCCAAGTGGCATTAGAAGAAATGAGCGTTTAATCACGATGGCGATGATTCTCATTCCATTAGCCTTGACAATTGAGGTATTTTTATGAGGAAAACTGAGAGTATATGTCCCGTATGCCTTAAAAAAATAGATGCAACCATAACCTATGATAAGGATAAAAACAGCGTTTTAATAAATAAAAACTGTGATAAACATGGGGATTTTTTGATCCCCCATTGGCAGAGTTTTAGAATTTATGATTATGCTGAAAAATATGATTATTTCAAACATTTCGCCAATAATCATAAATGCAATGTTGATTCTAAAAGTTGTCCGTACGTTTGCGGTTTATGTGAAGGGCATATTTCGAAAACAGTTATCGCGGTTATCGACTTGACTAAAAATTGCGATCTTCAGTGTTCAATATGCTTCGCAAGTTTTTCAGAGAATAAAGCAGAATACGAGCCTGAAAAACGTGAAATTTTTAAGATGCTTAAGTTCCTAAGCCAACTTAAACCTAAACCACCTGCTGTGCTCTTTTCCGGAGGCGAACCACTTCTGCGAAAGGACATCTGCGAGGTAATACAATATGCGCATGAGCTTAGGTTCATGACAATAATCGCCACAAACGGGCTGAGACTTGCAAAAGAACCTTCATTAGCAGCTGAGTTGAAAAAGAGTGGACTAAACATTGTCTACCTGCAGTTTGACAGCCTCGGAGACGAAGTTTATGAAAAATTGAGAGGGCGAAAGCTGCTCCATGAGAAGCTAAAGGTTATAGAAATATGCCGTAAACATGACATCGAAATTATACTGGTGCCGACACTTGTAAAGGGCTTGAATGACTTTGAGATTGGGAAGATAATAAGGTTCGCAGCTGAAAACTCGGAGGTTATAAGGGGTCTTGTCTTCCAACCTATCGCTTTCACTGGACGTGCTTCAAATGGATTTTCGATAGATGATTGGACGGATTACACCTTTGCCGAGGAAGTTGAGAAGCAAACTTCTGGAGAGGTGAAAGCAACAGATCTTTTTCCAGTTTCAATAATGACTCCACCAATCATGGTTATGAGCCGCTTTATGAAGAAACCTTGGCCGCTGTTTTCTTGCAGTCCCCACTGTGGAATTGTGAATTGGGTTTATGTATCAGATAATGGCCGCCTTATACCTTTGAACAGGCTTATTAATTTTGAAAGATTCTTTGGAACCCTAATTAAATTGGCCAAATCTGTGGATTCAAAAAGCAAACCTCAAATACTTTTAACGCTTTTTTCAGCTGCGTTAAGGTCTCTTAACTGGAAGCTTGTCCAAAAAGAGGTGGGTCTACTCAACTTTTTCAAAACCGTTTTAAGAGTTCACATGTCTCCCACTTACAAGTCTCTTGGAAACATAAGGCGACGCATATTCCTACTGGGATGCATGGCATTCATGGATCGATATAACTTCGACATAAGCCGCGTCAAAAGATGTGTTATACACTACGTTACCCCAGAACTAAACATAATACCCTTTTGTGCATACAACAATATATACAGAACACAAGTTGAGGCCAAGTTCTCAAAGAAACCTGTAAAGTTACAGGTTAAAACCTAATCTTCCTCCTTAACATCCACATTCAGGACAAGGAATTGGCGAAACTCAAATTCACCACTTTTTTCATCAAGCATCCATAACTCAAAAACTAAGCTGAATCTACCCCTACTGTTCAAAGTTATCTCTACAGGCGCTTCCGAAGACCTGCTACTATTAATCTCCAAGCAAATGCTCTGGTTTGGCTCCACCGGGACGGGAAATGTGGAAATCGGTTTATCTGTTATTTTCAGGAGGACCTTTCCATTCAAAGTGCTTCTCATATAGTTTTCAACAACCACCCACACTGTGAACGTATTGTTCTTTCCCAAAATCACGATTTCTGGATACCTTTCAGCTCTCTTATTTTGGTCAAGAATGTAGAAATTTATGTATTCATTGTTCTTGTTTATGGAGGTATAGCTGTATACCAGAAGGGTTGACACAACAATAAGCGCTATTAAAATTGATGTTATATGTACATTTTGATCTGAAAAGTTCATCATCTGCCCAAAATATTTTCTTAAACGCTTCACTCGTTGATTCTTCACTTTATTAGTGCCCCTTTTATTAGAACTTTAAATATTTCTAGCCCTGCTCTCAGTCTCCTAAGTTTAGATTTACCATAAATCCTTGGTCTATATGATGTGCGGGTCTCAATTATTTTGAATCCTCTTTTGGCAAAGAACACGAGCATTTCGGTTGCAAAGGCCATGTCATTCTCCTTCAATTCCACTTTTTCCAACGCTGATCGCTTTATAGCCCTAAAACCGGATTGGGTGTCTGTAAGATTTTGTCTGAAGAGCAGGTTGAAGACCAGAGTTATTATTCTATTCCCTAAAAAGTTTACAATATCCATAGATCCATCATAAAGGCTATTCATTCGTGACGCCATACAAAGCTCAGCGTCTTCTTTACTTAGCATATCAAGCAATAAATTAATGTCCCTGACGTCGTATGTTCCATCTCCGTCAACCATGACGATGACGTCACCTCTTGCACGCGACATTCCAGTCTTTAAAGCAATTCCATAACCTCGTCGCGGCTCCACAATCAATCTGCAGTTTTCTCTTCTCACAATTTCCCTAGTGTTATCTGTGGAATTGCCATCGACAACTATTATCTCATAAGGGTATTTTAGAGACTCTTTTATGGTCTTTATGGTTTCCCCTATGGTTCCAGCTTCATTTAATGTCGGGATCACCACTGAAACCATATCTATCTTTGACATCTGCAACCCGGATTATAAAGCAATTTAGAGTCTGTTTCTTAGCTAAATAAGCTCTTCGTAGATTTCAGTAAGCTTTTTTACATTTTTATCCCAGTTGAACCTTCGCTCCACAAAATTCCTGACTTTCATTCGATTGAAAGTGTCATTAGCATTTGAAAACTTTACTAGAGTTTCAGCAAGTGAGAGCACGTCGCCTGGTTGAACTATTTCACCGCAAGTTTCATTTACAATCTCCGGCACACCCCCAACGTTTGTTGCTATTACTGGAAGACCGCACGCCATGGCCTCGAGTAAAACCAGCGGCAACCCTTCTCCAGATTTAGATGGCAATACAAAAACATCTGAGGCGTTATAATATTGTGGGAGCATGTCATCTGCTACGAATCCTAAGAGCTTAAAGTTCCCTTCAAGCTTAAACTCCGAAATTTTATCGCTAATTTTTTCAAAGTCAGGGCCTCTTCCTATAACCAGGAATAGAAGACGTGGGTTCTTTTTTGTAGCGATTCTTGCACTTTCTAGAAGAAAATCTATACCATTCTTGTAAACAAGTCTCCTTACAGTCAGCGCGACGAAATAATCCTCAGGAATTTTCAATGCTTTTCTGAATTCGGTTTTCATTGAGGATGCTAGTTTAAATCTATCCAGATCAACACCATTATAAAGTATCTCGGTTCTCTGCGGGTCTGCACCAAGGCTCAAAACGTAATTCATCGTTGCTCTGCTAACGACTATTATCCTATCTGCTGCCCGAAGATTACTTCTTCCAATAATAGCGTCGTTAATTCTCTCAGCATGATCCCAAAAGTTACCATACTCGATAAATGTATTATGCTGGGTCAAAATAATTGGCTTTGCAAACTTTTTTGCGATCTTAATCGCCAAATATGATGAGAGGTATGGGTGTCCATGGACATGGACAATGTCGCATTTTTTAACTTGATCCAGAAACAACCTGAGACCTTCAGGTTTTGGAATGCTGTACGGTATGCCTACTTTAAAGCCTGCTTTCAGCGTAGGGTAACAGTAAACCTTTAAACTATCAATGGTATACTCACTTTTACCATAAATGTTGCTTGTTAGAATTATGGGCTCGTACTTTTCCAAAGGTAAGCGTTTACTTTGCTCGTAGACTACTCTTTCTATACCTCCCACATGAGGAAGAAAAAGATGGGTTACAATGCAAACTCTTATCCGATTCATTGGTTGCTCAGCCGAGTTGTATAATGGCCCGATTATAAAACCTTTTATACCCTTTTAAATTAGATCCAATGAAGCTTTGAATATTGATCATCTACAATGGCCAAGCTGCCCTTTGATTTAATGCTAGGATTATCAGAAGAGAGACCATGCGCGTAAGCTCATTTGATGCTCCCATAACGTCACCCGTGATTCCTCTAAAATGCTTATTAGATATTGCCAGCAAAATTGATGCTGTAATTATTCCTAGAATTATGATTATCAAACCCATGATTTTCAGTGTTATTAAAGCTATTACCAATGAAATTATTAGGGCCTCAGTCATTTTCTGGTGGTTGCCGTGCATAGCCTTGACAAAATAAGTGTTCATTCCTTTATGAGCTGATCTCCCAAGCCAAGCAAGGACAACCATGGCGAGCTTAGCTGAAACTTCTGATACAACTAAACTCTGTAAGATTATGTCGTTTCCAAGTTGTGATATTGATAAGGTGGTGGTAAGTATGGTTATTATTCCGAGTATAAACCCTCCTGTTCCAGTTTGTACATCATGCATTGCCTTAATTTTTTCCTCCGGTGTTCCGTGACACATTAGGCCATCCCCAAAATCCAAAAGTCCGTCAGTGTGATGGAGCCCCGTAAGCAGCAACAAAAAACTGCATGCTAATGCTCCAACAATAAGGTTAGGTAGTACATGGTTGAGAACCAATGCGAAGATTCCTGCCAAGAAACCGAGAAGCGCCCCAATAAGTGGGAAAAGGTACATGTGCTCTGCAGCATCGTTTAGGCAGTCCTCAGTCATGCCTACCGGAAATATTGTCAGAAATGAAAGCATATTTTTTATACTCTTCAACATGTTAACATCTCCGTTGCTGTACGCTAAGCAAAACTTTAACAAGATCATGATTGTAAAGTTTTCCGGTGCTTAGATAAATGTGCTACAAAAATATGCCACTCGTCAAATACTTAAGAGAAAAAGGAATAAAAATTGAAGATCTTGTGGTAACCGCCTTAGAGTTATTTTCACCACATCCTGGTGTTGAAACAAAGGAAAAGGCAGCTGAACTTCTTAAAGAAGGTTTCATGGAAGCCTTATCTGACATGAATATCTCATGCCTAATTACAGCAAGTTTTCTGCTGGAAGATGCTGCAGAAAAGGGGAAAGTACCAA
>JAWCTJ010000012.1:0-22034 GCA_038868255.1 Bathyarchaeia archaeon | reverse complement strand
TTATCGGAGCCCCCAGGCCAATTTTACCCGCCAAATAGAGCCCTGCAAGGATTACAACAGCGAATAACGCCGCGTTCTGAACTATCTGAAAGGGCAGCAGTATATGAAGCGGTATGGGAAGCTCATTAAGCGCTTCAGCCTGAAGGGTAAGCGAATAAGGGATTATGCAGACAACGCCTAAAACGCAGCCTGCAAACAGAACCCAGAAAACCTTCCAGTTAATCAATACAGCTTCACATTTGCACTATAACGCATCAGGCATTAATAAAATTAGGGGTCTAAAAGCGTGTAACCACGTTTTCCACGTATTTCCTAAGAGCTTCAGCCATGTTTTCCAGCTTTTCAGGCGTATGAGGTTTTATATCCCTGAAGCTTGGATCCAGCGGGTCGTTGGGGATGTACTGCTGCACCGCGAGTTTTTTGGCTCCCTTCACAAGCTCACCTATTTTCGACATGTCCTCAGGCTCCACAAGTCCGGGAACAGCTGTGATTCTGAACTCATAGTCCACCTTGCCCGCCATAAGCATTTCCATGGATTTTAGAAGCGGTGCGGGATCCTTCGCGCCGAGGCGGCTGTACCTGTCCAAGGTTGTTTTCACGTCAAGCGCCACATAATCCACGTGGGGAAGGCTTTCCTCTAGAACCTGCGGGTTAAATCCGTTCGTGTCCAGCTTCACCAGCAGGCCTTTCTCCTTCAGCCTCTTTAGGAATCTGGGAAGCTCCTTGTGGATTGTGGGTTCACCGCCGGTCACCACCACGCCGTCCACGTATTTTCTGCGTTCCTCAAGGATTTGAAGGGCCATCTCCTCATTAAGGAAGGGAGGCTGGGGATCCACTACTATTCGCCAGTTATAGCAGTAGGGGCAGCGGAGGTTACAGCCAGGTGTGAAGAGCACCGCTGCAACCTTGTCCGGATAATCTATTAGGCTTGTCTTTCTAAGGCCGCTGAACTTCATTATGGTCACTTGGCAACGGCCGCAGGCATAACCGCAGCTGTCTCGAAGGTTCTTCGCATGGCGAATTCAGCTTGTTTCCCATAGTTCCACTGGTCTACGGGCCTCAGGTAGCCTACAACCCGTGAGTAGACCTCGCATTTGGAGCCGCATGTGGGGCAGGTGCTCTGCTCGCCCTTTAGGTAGCCGTGAGAGGGGCATACGCTGAACGTGGGCGTCAGGGTGATGTATGGGAGGCGGAAGTTCCATGATATCTTGCGTATAAGCTCGGCAGCGGCTTTCCATGTTGGCAGCCTCTCGCCCAGGTATATGTGGAACACTGTGCCGCCTGTGTATAGCGTCTGAAGCTTGTCCTGGTGTTCCAGCGCCTCGAAGAGGTCGAAGTCGCAGTCAACAGGTAGCTGCGTGCTGTTCGTGTAGAAGGGCTCCGCGCCCCTTGCAAGCTGCTTCTCATTCGCCGTGATTATTTCTGGATATTTGCGCTTGTCTATGCGGGCCAGCCTGTAGCTTGTTCCCTCAGCAGGTGTTGCCTCAAGATTGAACAGGTGTCCTGTTTCCTCCTGGAAGTCTGAGAGTTTCTCGCGCATGAAGTTCAGGGTTTTCACGGCGAACTCCAGCCCATCCCTTGTGGCGATGCCGTATCCAAAGAGGTTCATTATCGCCTCGTTCATGCCCACTATCCCTATGGTGGAGAAGTGGTTCTTCCAGTATTTTCCGAAGGTTTCCTTCACACCTCTGAGATAGCGTCTGGAGTAGGGGTAAAGCCCCTTCTCGGTGAAGCCCTCCAGAACTTTACGCTTTATTTCCAGGCTGTCCCTGGCGAGTTCCATGAGGCGTTCTAGGCGTTCGAAGAATTCATCCTCGTCCTTCGCCAAGTAGCCTATCCTCGGCAAGTTCAGGGTTACCACGCCTATGCTTCCCGTCAGCGGGTTAGCGCCGAAGTATCCTCCTCCCCGCTTGCGGAGTTCGCGGTTATCTATCCTTAGGCGGCAGCACATGCTACGCACATCTTCAGGTTTCATGTCGCTGTTCACGAAGTTTGAGAAGTAGGGTGCGCCGTACTTGGCGGCTACCTCGAAAACCTCCTGGGACACGGGGTTGTCCCAGCTGAAGTCCTTTGTGATGCAGTATGTAGGTATGGGGAAAGTGAACACCCTTCCCCGCGCATCTCCGCGGGCCAGAACCCTAGCGAACGCCAGGTTGAACATTTCCATCTCCTTTTCCAGGCTGCCGTAGGTTTCGTTCATGGGTCTTCCGCCTATAATGACGGGCTCGTCAGCCATGAATTCGGGAACCCTCATGTCCAATGTAACATTGGTGAATGGGGTTTGAAAGCCCACCCTTGTGGGGACGTTCATGTTGAAGAAGAACTCCTGAAGCGCCTGCTCCACTTCCCTCTGGCTTAGCCCATCATAGCGTATGAAGGGCGCGAGGTAGGTGTCGAAGTTGGAGAAGGCTTGGGCTCCTGCAGCCTCGCCCTGAAGCGTGTAGAAGAAGTTGACGATTTGTCCCAGGGCTGTTCTGAAGTGCTTAGCTGGGGCACTTTCTATTTTGCCTGGAACTCCGCCGAAGCCTGATATCAGCAGGTCCTTTATGTCCCAGCCTACGCAGTAGGGGCCGAGCACTCCTAGGTCGTGGATGTGGAAGTCCCCTGTGAGATGTGCCTCAGCGATGTTAGGCGGATAGATCCTTGAAAGCCAATACTTGGCTACAACGGTTGAGGATAGGTAATTGTTTAAGCCCTGAAGCGAATAGCTCATGTTCGAGTTTTCTTTTACACGCCAGTCCTCCAGATCCAGATACTGATCCACAAGGTCTGCCTGGCTTAGCAGCCCCGCCAGCTCCCTTAGGTCTTGATGCTGCTTTCTATATAGGATGTAAGCCTTAGCGGTTCTCGCATGTCCATTCTCTATGAGAACCTTCTCTACGATATCCTGGATCTCCTCAACTGTGGGAACGCCGTCTTCGCCGAAGCGTTTCTTAAGTTCAGCTACAACCTGGTCGCTAAGCCGTTTGGCTAATTCGCGGTCTTTGCCGCCAACGGCCTTCGCAGCCTTCCAAATAGCATTAGTTATGCGCTCCTGATCAAAGGGTTCTAACCTGCCATCACGCTTCCTAACAAACTTCATTATACCTTTACGCTCCTTTCCCACTATTAATAGTGTTTTACAAATCTTTCTACTCTATATTTAGTGTAGAGATATTAAAAATTCTCGTAAGCCCCTTTTTTCGTGCATCACCGTTTTTTCCTCTTTTTACACCATTTTTTATAATAACTTGATAAAAATAGGTAAACTTTCGCAGAGTAAAAATGTAAATGTAAACACTCGCACAAAAATCAAAATATGATAGTTTATCAAGTATTCTAGGTGCGTTAATTTTATCTACTAAATTTTTTGTTACACTGACTAAGCTAAATTTAAAGGTATTTTTTATTGCTATTTTCACAGATATATTGTTAAGATTGTTCATACAGGCACTTTTTCGAGATTAATTTACTAGGTTTTTCCGCTTAGAACAATAAAGAATGTTTTAACAAAGAAAATTAACTGTTTAAAAAAAACGTTTTATTTCGAATATCTAATAAATTTTATTAGAACGCTATAACTTACAAGGTTTAGGCGGGGAGGGTGGGATTTGAACCCGCAACCACGGGTTTAGCATACCCGCACTCTATCCGCTGAGTTACCTCCCCGCCGCCTCCTTTTCACCATGTATCTCTCGAAGTACGCGACTAAAGTCCTCAGGTTCCTCGAATCTCCTATATACTGATGCGAAGCGTATGTAGGCTACACGATCAAGGCTTTTCAAGTGCTTCATTACTAGATCGCCGATTTCTCGTGATGATACTTCCTCCTTACCCATGAGCATCAGCTCCTGCCTAACCTTCTCAGCTAAATCGCGTATCTGCTCCATGGACACGGGCCTCTTCTCGCAGGCCTTCTGCAGCCCCCTTATGATCTTGTTTATGTCGAAGCGTTCAAGGCGTCCATCCTTCTTGCGCACCATAAGCTCAACAGTTTCTATGTACTCGTATGTAGTGAACCTTTTTCCGCATTCTTCGCATTCCTTACGTCGCCTTATGGCGTTGCCTACAGAGTCCCTTGTTTCAAGGGTTTTAAGGTTCTCAGAGCCGCAGTAGGGGCATTTCATGCCTTCGTCGCGTGCTCCAGATCACATATAGTGTTTTTACACACAAATCGAACACTAATAATAGTGCTCTTTTTAATCCTTTGCGCCACGAAAAATTAAAACTCAAAGCACTTTGAAGGCTAAAAATACACATAAACCAGTATCATGCATGGAAACGCCGAAATGGAGAAAACCGCGATTTTAGGACTGAGAAACCATGAATGATGGCGAGGTGGGGAAAGCTCCATTAAAAGGCAAAAATTCCAAAATGTACGAACATTCATTTCTCGTTGGAAGGCGAAATGGCATAAAAAGAGCTATATGCAGCTGCCCTAACCAGAGGCACACGTAAATTAACAAAGCGCTTCCACATCTTTATCATTGGAGGTAAAGGTGAATTTAGGGCTAGGGTTTAGCGGCTTCCAACTCCTTAAGTCTGGCGGCTATGAACTCGGTGACTCTTTCCTGGCTGAACTTTAGCTCTTCCTGCTGTTTCCTCAGCTGCTCCCTTATGACCGCTAACACTTTGTCCACATCGAAGGGTTTAACTATGTACGCGTCGGCTCCGCGGTTCACGGCTTCTATGGCGTTCTGCAGCGTGGGGTAGCCCGTCACTATTATCTTCCTCATCTTCGGAACCGTGTCCCTTATCTTAGGTATGAGGTCTATGCCCTCCATGTCGGGAAGCCGCATGTCTATCAGCAGCACGTTGTAGAAGCTTTTCGCTGTTTTTTCAAGGGCTTGCTGGCAGTTTTCTGCATGATCAACCAGGTAGCCCTCCTCCTCAAGGATGGCGGCAAGCGTCTTCCTTATGTTCTCGTCGTCGTCAATAATGAGGATTCTTGGCTTTTTAACCAAACATTTTCACCTCCTTCTTCTTCCATTTTTTCTCGAGTTTTAGGCTGTATGGGAAGTATAACCGTGAAAGTTGTGCCCTTTCCAAGGGCGCTTTTAACACTTACGGTTCCCCCATGAGCCTCAATAAACCTCTTACATATGGCCAGTCCGAAGCCCATCCCCTTCGCCTTCGTGGTGAAGAGTGGAGTCCAGAGGCGCTTCATCACCTCCTCCGACATTCCTACACCCGTGTCTGAAACCTTGAACACCACCATGTCATCCTTTACGTTGCTTTTAACGGTAAGAGTTCCCCCATTTGGCATTGCGTCAATGGCATTCTTAATAAGATTTATGAATACGCGCTTCATTTTGTCGAAGTCAACCATGAACTTTGGCTCGTCGCCTGTCATGTTCATCAGCCTAATGTTCGCCGGGATCTCTATGGTGGACAGGGCGTCGTTTACTAGGGCTTTGGGGGTTGTCTGGCTGAGGTCAAGCTTTATTTCCCTCGAGTACTCTAGAAGGTCATTTATTATCTTGTTCGAGTAGATGATGTTCTTCTCTATTATCTGGATCATCTCCATTACCTTTGAGTCACCCAAATTTGCCAGGCGTTTCCGGAGGTAATAGGCCGCCGTAGCCATTCCAGTTAAGGGGTTACGCAGGTCATGCCCAACCATGCCGGCTAACTCTCCTATAACAGCCATTCTCTGAGCCTTTAACAGCTTGTCTTGGAACTCCACGAGGGCGCGGGTTCTCTCCATCACCTTCTGCTCTAGCTGTTCCGCATACTCCTTAAGCTCCTCCCTAGCCTTTTCGAGGCTGTCGATAAGCTGGGCGTTTTCAATAGCCAAGGCCGCAGGGCGGAGGAAAAGCGCCAGCGGAATCAGAGTTTCCGGCGTAAAGTTCAGTTTGCCCACGGGGTCTGCGAGGCTTATTATGCCAATAAGTTTCCCTTCTGGTGTGCGGAGAGGCGCCAACAAAATGTCAGCAGAGTGGTACTCAAGCATTTTATCAACTGGGATTCCATTGAAAGCATCTTGCACGTCATGTATTTTCTGGCGGAACATCGGGTCCTTAAATGGCAGGTAATAGAATTCGCCGATCCGGTATTTCTCGAACTCAGGGGTGAAGAATATTTTGAAGAGATCTCCGTTGATTCCCACTTCTTTGAGGGTCGCCTTCTGATCCTTCGTCAACCCGGAGGTTATGAATTCTCGGCACTTGAGGTTTTCATCCAGCAGGATTACAATTGCCTTTCTCCATCCGAAGCGCTGGAGGGTTTTGGCTATGGCTCTGATCCTGCCTTGCATGCTGCTGATCTGCATGAGCCTCGTGCAGCTTTTTATGAGGTACTCCAGCCTTCTTGAAAGCATCGTGAGGCTTTCCTGTTTTCTAACATTGCTGATGGCTACAGCGACGTAGGACGCTAAAATTTCCAATAGTTTGATGTCCTCTTCATCGAAAGCTGCGGGGCGTTTGCTCTCAACATTCAAAACGCCGAGGACGCTGGTGCCTATTTTAATTGGCACTGAAAGCTCTGATAGGAAAGCCTCTCCAATTTTCAGATAACTATCATTATTTCTTGTATCAGGCACATATATTGTAGTTTGGTCCTTTGCAGTTTTGGCTACAATACTTTTGTTCTCAGCGAGGCTTATCTCAATCTTGCCCAAGGCTTGGGGCGGCGCATTTGTAGCTGTGACCAGTTTAAGTTTTTCTCCCTCTATGAGGAATATGTCCGCGTGGCTGAACTCCAAAATTTCCTGCACAGCCCTAAGCGTTGTATCCAGAATTTCCTTCATGGTTTTCGCTTTGCTCAAGCTTCTTCCATACGCGTTTATCGTCGAGAGTTTCTCTCTTTTCGCAACGTTGCTTATGGCGATGGCTGCGTGGGAAGCAAGTATTTCAAGAAGTTGCTGATCGTCCTCGTCGAAGGCGTTTAGTCTGCTGCTTTCCACGTTTAAAACGCCTATGACCTTATCGCCAACCTTCATTGGAACAGCCAGTTCGGAGAGCATTCCATCTTTTCCTTTAACGTAGGATGGATCCAGCCTTACATCGGGAACTATAACGGCCTTTCCTGTCCTAGCCGCCCTAACGGATACCCCCATATCGTCGCTTAGTGTGAGCACAAGCCTTGCGGGTTCTAGGCTTCCGCTTTGCCCCAGCATCCGCAGTTTTTCACCTTCCAATATGAAAAAGGAGGCGTACTCGAAGCCCAGCGTATGCCTCATGGCATCCAGGGTTATTCTGCATATTTCCCGTATATTCTCAGCCATGTTCAGCTTCTGTGCATACCTGTTAAGCTCCGAGAGCCTTCTTTCGAAGAGGTTCCTCTCCGCCTCCAGCCGCTTAACCTCTGTTATGTCGCGCATCTGGGTTAGGGTTCTAATCTTGCCATGCACGTTCCAGAAGGTTACAGTTCTAACGTCAACGGTTCGCCTCTCCCCGTCTTTAGCCACCATAACCAGTTCATATTGGGCGGGAATCTTATCAACACCCTCAGGTTTTCGCCCTCCAATTTCGTTAAGAAGCTCTTCGAGGGCGAAAAGGGACCTGCTTTCTTTTGCGATGAAGGATCTGAAGTCCCGTCCGATTAACTCCATTTTCGGATACCTTAAGATGTTGGCGAACTGAGTATTGGCGTAGAGGATCCTTAAAGCTTCATCTAGGACGGCTATGCCGTCGTAAACTCTCTCCACGATGAAGCTGAAGAAAGTTTCACTGTCCACTTTCTAGAGGCGCCCCCTTAAAGCGGGATGCTTGGAGAGTTAAGCCCTGTTGATCTGTGAGGATTTAGCCTTTCCTTTTGTGCTTGAGTCCCGCGGATGCTGGTTGGCAAGGTTATCCCCTTTAAATGTGTCAAATTGTATGTATTAAGTCTTACGAGGCATTACATTAGGATGTGGCTTAAAAAACGGTTACGAATCAGAGATACATAATTGGATTCCGAATTTACATCAAAACGCTACATCTTCTGTTCTGAAAACTCCTCCGCGCAGCCTCAACGTACTCTGTGAACGTGAATTCCTTACCTTCATCCCATTGTATGAAGCCGCCGATCTTGTTGTAAAGCTTCTTCATTACCAGTATTTCGATGAACTTCGAGCCTGGCCCAAACATGGTTTCAATTCCTTTTGCAAAATCCCTGATGCGTCTTGGAATTTCATCCTTGGATAGGTGGAACTGATTTTGGAGGTGAAAGTATATTGCCTGCTTCACCGACTCGCCTAGGGAGGATAGTGCTTCATCTATGGCTTCAATCAACAGTTCGTCAAAGCCTTTCTGCTCCAAACTATTCTCCTCTTTCGGCGACAAGTATATTTAAAGAATATACAAACAAGCATAGTATTAATGCTTTGTTATGAATTTTGAATTTAAAGAACATCCACATTATCAAAGGGTGATTGCGCGATGGATGGAGTTTATGTTAACCTTACAGTTTTGTTGCGTATTCTCTCCTCTATGAGGCTTAGTTCCTTCGCGTAGTCCATCAGCGCCATCCTCATGGTTTCGCTTTCGCTAGCCCCAAGTCGCCTAGCCAGCTCTTCCAGTATTTCTTTTTGCTCCTTACTTAGGACGACTTTGACTATGCGTTTTCTGGGCATGACGTTATGCACCACTGTATACCATGTATATTTAGTATATCAGAAATGCTTAAAAGACTTACGCTACAAATAATACAGAGAGGACGCTAAAGATGAAAACCCTTAGAATATCAGATGACATACATCAGAAGCTCACCGCCCTACTTGGGGAACTCGTAGCCCAAACCAGCCGAATGCTAACCTACCAAGACGCCATAGAAGCCATGCTCTATCAGTCCGTGATCCTTCCACCAGAACTCCTCAACGAGGTGGAGCACTTCATCCGAACCCACAGGGAAAGAGGCTACACCACACGGGAAGAATTCATCCGCCAAGCCGTCAGGTTCATGCTTAAGTGGGAATCCGGAGAATACGAGTTCATAGAAATTCCCAAGGACGAATATGAAAAGCTTAACAGGGCCCTAAAGGAAATGGACACACCCTACACTAACGCAGAGGACTTCATAATGAAGCAGGTGCAAATGGTACTTGAGAAATACGAGGAGCGACTACGGGAGAAGGGAGAAAAAGAGGAATAACCCCTGTAACACACCCTTTTTGCCATAATTAGGCTCCATAATGACAGACTAAGGCGAGAAATGAAACGGAACAGCTAATCTTTAATTTGTCCATCTAGCATCAAAACGCCCTAATACTTAGAAAGAATGCCGTATGCCCCTTTTAACGAAATTTTGCATTTTGCCCACCCAGGTAGACCAGCAGGATGGGCAGCCCAATGACTAACGAGAGGCACAACTCAGCTTTTCATTTCTCCCGTTGCATATTTTCCCACGGGACATGTTGCGGGGTGTTGTGAGTTGTCCTGCGAGCATGTTGTTGTCATCTCGCCCTTTCAAGTGCTTGAGAAGGTTGTGGATCAGCCTCTACGTATTCGCGGCGTGGCGTTAACGGTGGGTATGAGCCGCAACAAGAACGTCTACACGGCTGAGGAGTTGGAGGCCTTTGCCAGTAAGCTTGCGGGTGCACCCATGTATGTGGAGCATGTGGCTGTGCCCAACGCGATTGGCAAAGTCACCAAAGCATGGTTTGATGGGGAGCGCCTCTGGTATGAAGCGGAAATATATGATGATGAAGTTGCTGAGAAAATCCGAAGGGGCCTAATAAGGCATGTCAGCGTCGGCGCCGATTATGAACGCATAGACGTTGTAGACGGTCGAATCCCCCAAGGCCTACATAACGCCGAACTAAGCCTTGTAGCAGTTCCAGGCATCCCTGAGGCAAACATTCAGATTCTGGAAGCGCTTAGGAGAAGCGAAGTATCGGAAAAGGCTGTGGCTCCTCATGAAACACCTAAAGCCTTAGAGGATCGGAAGTGGGATGCAGAAGCTGCGGAGCAACGCATTCGCAAGTGGGCTTCAAGCGACGGCAGTGGCGAAAAAGACAAAATTGACTGGGATAAATACCGCGAGGGCTTTGCCTGGTTTAACGTTGAGAATCTTGAGGATTTCGGCAGCTATAAGCTTCCCCATCACGATGTAATTGACGGTGAGCTTCGTGTTGTCTGGCGCGGCGTCACCGCTGCCATGGGCGTGCTTATGGGCGCCCGCGGAGGCGTCGATATCCCACATGCAGATCGTGGAGCAGTTTACAGACACTTGGCAGCCCATTACAGACAGTTTGAACGTACACCGCCGGAGCTTGTTGAAGTCTTAATTGCGAATCTTGAAGCTGAGCTTAAAGGCCATTCATGCCATGAAAAATCCAGCCGGCAGGAGCCTAAAACATCAAGCTTGGTTAGTGAGCGCCTTCTAAATGAGCCTAAAGAGCCCATGATGCCCGTATCAGATGTCATCAGCATGCTTGAAGGAGTGTTACCAGGTTCGATGATCGTGCAGAGCTGGGGACTTGGACCTCAGAGACTATGTCAAGATATCCGCCGCATAATCTGGGATCTAAGGAGGCGTGTGGGAAATGGCTGAACATGAAATGAGTTCAAGATGGCAGCTGGGGATTAAGGATGAATCGGCTGATTTACCCAGCATATTGACGGATAAACGTTCACAGTCACCTCGTGTGACGGGAGTAGGCCAGGACGAACTGGCCGAAACCAAGACCATTTGAAAGGAGAGTGAGTTATGAGTGGCTGACAAGACGGCTAAGCCCTGGATGGATGTTGGAGAAACTGATGATCCTAATGCCATAATTGAATCCTTCACCGCCGCGGCTGACATAGCTAAGGGTTCCCCGGTTTACCTTTCCACGGATGACAAGGTTTCCCCAAGTCCCGGAGGAGACGACGCTTTAGGCGTAGCTGTAAAAAGCGTCCAAGCAGGCGAGCCTTGTCCAGTACTTATCAGAGGAAGAGTCAAAGTAGTAGCTTCTGGACCTATAGCCCGTGGAAAAGCTGTATGCAGCGCAGGTAACGGCAAAGTTACGCAGCTAGTTGATCAGCCTGTTAACGAAGGCGGATCCGCCATGTACACCATTTACTACGCTCGGAAGCTTGGCGTGGCTCTTGAATCTGCCTTGGATGATGGCGATCTCCTCTTCATCTACGTGGACAAGTGAAAGAGATGGAGGAGGGGAACATGAAACCTAAGCTTTTCGAGAATCTAATGCAGCATGACAGCGAGCATAGGCAAGTATATGAGAAGCTTAAAGAGAAAGCTGTGGCGCATCCGTTTTTCAAGCGCTACCTTGAAGTGGGCGTTAAAGAGGGCTTGTTCAGCGACATGGCCGGCGCCATCGGGCGTATGCATGACACTCTGGTTGAGGCTGCCTGGCCTGAGCTCATCGGGAGAAGCATGATTAACGTACGCCCAACAAGGGAGCTGCTTGAGAGATTTCCCTTGGATAGTGATGCAGTGGGCTACGTGTACGCTGAGGGCGGAGTGACAAGGCTAAGCGGCAAGAAAGTCAGCACCGTGGATGTGCAGACAAACGTTTTAGCCGAGTCCAGCGAGGAATGGACCAGGGAGTTCGTTGAGGATGCCACATGGAACGTTATGGACAACATGGTGGAAAAAGTCGGCCGAGCCCTAGGCATAATTGAAACCCAGAAGGTCCTAGATCTCTATAACAACATTACAGGCTCCGACCTTGCCGGCGGAGCAGTCCTAAACGGCAACAGTCAAGCTCTAAGCTGGAACGGGATACTAGCACTGCATAACGCTGTCCGTGGTGAAAACTGGAAGCCAGACATGCTGGTGCTTCATGAAACTCAGCTTCACCAGCTACTGGCTGATGAAAAGTTCATAAACTCTCAATACTTATCCTCGGATCAAACTGACATGGAACGTGGAATAATAACTTCGGTTCTCGGCATGAAAGTGCTGGTGAGCACTTTGGTGCCTAACGGAACAGCCTACGCTATTGATAGTCGCGTGGCAGCGGTTATGCTGCTGCGCAGGGACATAACCGTCGAGGACTGGGAAGACCCGAGAACAGGTAAGTATGGCGTAAGAGCTACAACACGCTTCGGTCTGGGCGTGTTAAGGGCTAACGCAGTGGCCAAAATGACCAACATAAAGACCACACTTTAAAAGTTCGGGCAATAGTTGAAGATGCGGCGAACACCCTTAGAGGACGTCTAGATAAACCCTATTTTATGTTTGACTAAAAACCCTCGGCTAGTTGGGGTAGTTGTTGATGGTGAAGCGTTGGGACGCTAGACAGATGCGGGTTGATGTGCACCTTGCACGCATAGTGCTATCGGAGTTTGCCAAGAGTGGCGGAAGTCTGAGAAGGCGTGACATTGAAAAGCGCACACTAATGAAGGGTTATGGCACAAGAGCCACCCTTGACAGCATACTAAAATTCCTGAGTGGGAACGGATACTTAGCTAAGGTTCCTGGAAAACACACAGCCCCATACCGGATCACAGATAAGGGCCGAAGGTTTCTGGAGGCCATTTTAGAATGAAGGCAATGAGCTTATGGAGGCGAATTTGGGAAGCATTCACGAGGCATAAGGCTTCAGGCTATGCCAGCCCAGCCAGCAGAGTTTTCGTTGAACCCGCTGAGATCCCATTATCGGAGGTTATGCTGCTATATGAGCGGGACCCAACATGCAAGGCAAGTGTGGATCTTTTGGCCGCCGCAGCTGTAGGCATGGGCTTCTACACCACGGTTAACGGAGGCTACGCGCAGGCAGATGAAGCGAAGGAAGCTGTAGATCGCTTCTGCGAGGAAGTTAACTTGGATGAACTTTTATGCAGCATGGCACGTGCGCTGATCGCCTGCGGTAACGATTTTTGGCTTAGGGTTACGCCTGAAAGCCTCCGTGAGCTATATAGGATTCCGGTTGACGCTGTCGACCGTTTGGAGTGGCGCTTCATAGGAGAGAATCTTAAAATCCCCGTTGAGGTTACAGGTTACCGTCTTAGATCTTCCTATGGAGGTAGAACCCTTAGGCCTGAGGCGGTTATTCATTGGCGCATAAACAGTGTTGGAGGCTCAGTTTTCGGCGTTGGGCTCTTGCAGGTGCTAATGCACACTTTGGCTGTTAACGGAGACAGGCGGCCGGCCTTCGCCTGGATGAAAAACAAGATTGAGCGTATAATGCCCAGCATCTTCGAAAAGTATGCAGGTCCAGAAGTGCTTGCTCATTTGCCAGGCGCAAACGAAGAAACCATCAAGAAGTTTGAGAGAGCCATCAAGGAAAGGCCTGAAGAGGGAAGCTGGCTGTTCTACACGGGCAAGCAGGAGGCAAGGCTTTTTCCCGTCACCATCGACCCCAGAGCACGCTTCGAATACTATGTGGAGCACATCATAAACCAATTTTACCTAGCCTGCGAGACACCGCTACCCAGACTGTTCAGCACGCCGGGCTTCACAGAGGCATCCGCCAAGGCTGCACTGGAACTGCAGAATATGCTTGTCAAACCCATACAGCGCTACATTAAGCGGACTGTGGAGAGAGAAATTTTTAAACCTGTACTGGAGCAGGCTGGGCTGGACCCGACAGAGGCCCATGTCCGTCTTAACTGGGGTGTTCCCGAAAAACCTGAAGTTAAAATGGCGGATATGCTCAGGGCCGCTGAGCTTGGCTTGATTAGGGCTGAGGAGTTCCGCAAAAATGCGGCAAAATTCGGATGGGAGCTCTGGGAGCGTGAAAACGACGAGTCGGGACAGATAGCCTAGTCAACTTCGCTTAGTTCATGCCCTGGAAGGGAGGTGTTGCAAAGCTTGAATGGGAAAGATTGGAAGAAGCTTGTTCGCTTGATTAGGCGCATAGCCAAGGAAGCAGCCTACGAGGCTTTAGAAGAACACTTGAGGGATTACGAGCATAAGGAAAAACCCGCAGACATCTATGAAGCCCTAGCCTGTCTTGAAGAGGAAGACCTTGATGGTTAGCAAAGCCGCGTCTAAATGTGTTGAACTTGTCGAAGAAATGCTCGGCAGAGGCTACAAGCTACAGATATCCTCACGAGAGGTTGAAAGGCTAATAAAGATAAGCGTAGGCGCAGACAAAAGAACAGTTCAAAAGTATATGCGGATGCTCACTGAAGACTTGGCTTTCCTAAAGACTGCGGCGAAGAACCCTTCTGGAATAACCATTTACAGGATAGACGTGAAAGCCGTAGAACAATTCGCTAACGAACACCTAAAGGAAAAGCCGAAGCAGATGAGGCTAAGCGACGCATGGCTGAAACAGAATAGCATAGAAGAGAGTGAAAACCTGGAAAAGCATGTGTACGCGTGTGCAGACAAGCCCTAGGAGAAATTGAACACTCGCTGAAGAAGGAGAGGGCGAAATAAAATAGAGTAAATAGAGGAGAAGCCATTATTTCATCATAAAGTCTGATTATAAAAGAAAAAGAACATCCACATTATGCAGAAGCACGCACACACAACACTGGCAAATCGCTTATTGAGTTGGCGGATTACGCTTTAAATTCTGCGGAAATATCCTTTAGAAGTGATAAAGCCGCACTCTATATTCGTGCTCACCTTCGGTTTACATTACATATTGGACGCTAATTGAAATTAGACCTATTCGTAGCAGACTTTCCCGTGAATCATTATTTTAAAGTCTATTGGGAGGTAGTTTCCATAATAGAGAATCCGCTATTGCACGCGAAATCGCTGGTGTGGTGTAAGCTTCTCTTAAGCTAAACGCCTTCATCTATCTTTCTTTTCTCTTTTTCTTCTTTCTACACCAAACTTGACTCCCCTGTACTCAAGGGAGTGCATATCTATGAGAAAGCCAACGGCCATAGAGTTTAAGCCGCAGACAAAGCTTAAAATTACGAGAAGCCAGCTTTCAACACTGGTTATCCAGCCATGCCAGGCTACAATGGCGTAGATTGTTAAAGCCCACGTGGCAAAACCTAAGCCCCAAAGCAAAGTCGCCAAAAGGCTTGGTCTCTTCAACTCGAACGCTAATGGTGAATCCTCATCATTTTCCAAACGAGCACCAAAAAGTCTAATGCATTAATCATTTAAAAAGGTTCGGAATTATTGAGGGTATGTTCTTTTAAATTTGCGGAATTTTCCTGCGCTGCTGGAACTTTGAAGGCACAGCATTTTATATACGCTTCAAAAATAATATCAGAGTTTTTAAGGAGCGCCCTATTCATGTTGAATAATAATGAAAAGCTTATTTTTGAGATAAAAAGGAAGTTTATTGAACGTTTAGTTACCAATTTCTTGGATATAATTATTTTACGCTATTTTATGGATGAGAACTTCAGCGGATACGATGTTTTGCAGCTCATTAAAAAACGATTCAACTTACTTTTAGGCCCGGGAACCGTGTATTCCAAACTTTACTACATGGAAAGTGAGGGCTTGATTGAAATGGTCTCACAGGGTAGGAGGAAAGTTTACAGGGTTACCGAAATGGGGAAATTGGTTGCTGCTGTGACAACATCCTCCAATGAAATAAGAATGTTCATGTCAAAAATAATTAAAGAATAGCCTTTCCGGTTCAAGAGCTCCCTTAATGGGTTTATGGTGCTTATAAATGCCTAGATAAAACTGCTGCGCGCTTAAAATGATCACGTAGGGGCTCATTAATTTAAATGGTGCTTGATGAAGGGTGTAGAATCCCATAAAAATGAGAGAGGATAGAGGATCAGCATAATCACGGACTTTTCAGGCTTAGCTGTTTACGATTAAAGCGTTTGCCCAGTATAAACGCAACAGCTGAGCCTATAAGCGCAACTTCGAAGTTCATGTTTTCAGGTATCACCGCGCCCCATCCCTTGCTTGTATCTACTAGCTCAAGAACTGCAATGTAACGGTATGACTGCCCACTCATAAAGTCTGTCCCATTTTCGTTAATCCAATATCGCACTTGAATTCCCGTTTGCTTGTCCCACCAATATACTGCTCTGGTAGTAGGTGGTCCAAATGGGGATGGAAGAAGCCAGTCTAAAACATTCACTTCTCGTGTTATGCCGTTAAATGGAACTGTGATAGACTGATTCAGTTTTCTTTCGGGCCATACTAAAGGAAAGCCGATGATTGATGTCCAATTGAATTCAGGCCTCACCGTGTCGCCTTGCTTGAGGTTAGCGCCGATAACCATCATTGATAGGCCGGTCTCTATGTTTTCCGTCAGGGTGCCCGTGGTTTCAGTTCCGTTTTTCCAGCGCGTCACAACCTCGAAGGTCACATTATTTCCAGAAACTCTGTAACAGTGTACTTAATCCAGTCAGACTGATTGTATGTTACTAGGAAAGCGGCATATTGGTGTGGAGGAAAGGAAACAGCAGGCCCAGCTTCCCAGAGCAGAACCGTTCCCCTGTACTTGAACCAGTCGCCTACGCTAACGCCGACTGTTGCAGCCTGACATGGCGAAAACGTCATTAAAACCGGCACTGCAGCGAGGATTATTACAATAGCTGATGCCAATATTTTCCCTATGATGATCCCCTCCGACCTTTAAAAATACTGACACCTTTATTTTAAAAATTTATCTTAAAATTTTTAAATTGTCATCCCCATCTGAAACTTAAAAGGAAGCAACGACGTGGCGGCGGTTCAAAAGTTGTTTATATTTGTTTATTAATGGGTAAGGGCGCATGGTTCTCCAATAGGAACTTGATATACAAATAGAATTATATACTATGTACTTTATTATTGTAAGTTTGAAATATGGAAAAGGTGAAGAAAATGCGTTTTAAACGGGTTCTAGGATTTTCTGCGGTATTACTGTTTACAATCGTGTGTCTAGCATCAAACCTTAATGCTGCTATTGCACAGCAAAAATTTGAATTTCGACTTTTCATTTCCGTAGCGCCTAGTCCTGTGGGAGTTAATCAGGCTGCTACAGTAATGGTATGGACTTCGATGCCTCCTCCAACTGCAGCTGGAGCTGGTGGAGACCGTTGGAAGAATATAGTTATCACCGTTACGAAGCCTGACGGCACGACTGAAACAAAGGGACCCTTCGAGTCTGATGCAGTTGGCGGCATATGGTGTGCATACACGCCAGACCAGGTGGGTACTTATTATTTCCAAGCAAGCTTTCCAGGACAATGGATAAACACTACAACTTATAAACGATGGTACGTTCCTGTAACAAGCAAAAAGCTCGCGCTTACAGTTCAGCAGGAAACCGTGGAAGCTTGGCCAGAACTTCCGCTTCCTACAGGCTATTGGACTAGACCCATAAACGCTGAGCTCAGAGAATGGTATCAAATTTCATCAAACTGGCTGATGCCAGCATATAACTTTTTAGGCAGGGCTTTCGACAGCGGAAGTGCATTCTCTCCACATGCAAAAGCTCCTGAAAGTCCCCACATAGTTTGGACTAAGGAGTTAACTTTCGGAGGCATTATAGGCGGAGAATTTGGCTACGGCATAAACTACTATACAGGTATGAGTTACGAAATGAAGTTTACCCCGCCAACTATTATTAGCGGAAAACTCTACTATAACATACATGCCGCTTCAGAGGGACCCGGTGTTATCTGCGTTGATCTGCGCACAGGCGAACAAATTTGGCGCAATGATACAATGCCCAGAATTGTCTTTGGCCAAATATTTGATTATGAGTCTCCGAATCAGCATGGTGCTTATGCTTACCTTTGGAGCATCGTCGGTACAACCTGGTACATGATTGATGCTTTTACAGGTCATCAGGTGGCAGTGCTTGCTAACGCATCAGTAACCGTTTCAGCATTTTCTACAAACGTGATGTTTGGACCTCACGGTGAAGTGCTTGTTTACATACTGAACAATCAAGGCAGGTGGCTGGCTATGTGGAATTCCTCAGCAATACCTGCCTTTCTCGGCGGAGCAACCGGATCAGCTGCTTGGCAATGGCGCCCATGGGGAAAGAAAGCTGACTGGCGTACAGGAATACAATGGAACGTCTCAATAGCCAAACCGCCAGAATTGCCAGGCACAATAAGCTTTTACAGAACCGACGGCAACGTGTTAGTCACTATGGCTACTTTCACTACGGAGCCTTGGCCAACAATACAATTTGCCGGACTTAGCCTGAAGCCCGAAAATAGAGGTAAACTTTTATGGGTTAAGAATTACACCGATCTCGGCGTATCTCCAACATATCTATGGTGGCCATATCCTAATGAAGGCGTCTTTGCTGTTTCAGTAAAAGACACTAAGAATTGGCATGTATACGACATCAACACGGGACAAAAACTCTTCACAACGGAGCCCGTGGAAAACGATTGGGGCATGTACGACTACTTCGGAGTAATAGCCTACGGCAAACTTTACACGGCAGGCTACTCTGGAAGCGTGCACTGCTACGACATAAAAACAGGCAAGCATCTATGGGATTTTGACTGCGGCTCAGCTGGACTTGAAACGCCATATGGAACTTGGCCATTATACGGTGGAATAACAGTAGCCGATGGCAAGCTCTATGTTGCCAACGGCGAGCACTCCCCAGGCACACCCATGTGGCGAGGATACAAGCTCTACTGCATAAATGCGGAAACAGGAGAGAAAATATGGGACATAACCATGTGGTGCATAGCCCATTCAGTAGCAATTGCCGACGGCTACTTGGTAGGATACAGCGGCTACGATAACCGAATATACTGTTTTGGCAAAGGCAAAACTCAAACAACATTAACCATAACACAGGACGTAATCCAAAAAGGCTCATCCGTTCTAATAAAGGGTTATGTCACTGATTTGTCGCCGGCTGTTAAGGGTACGCCTTGTGTTGCCGACGAGTCCATGAGTGGATGGATGGAGTATTTAGTCATGCAGAAGCCGATGCCCCAAGACGTTGAAGGTGTAACCGTGGAATTATACGCCATAGACGAGAATGGCGCGAGCACTAAGATCGGTGAGGCAACCACTGACCCGTTGAATGGTGGACTATTCAGCCTCGTATGGACACCGCCAAAAGAAGGCATATACACCATCACAGCCGTTTTTCCGGGAAGCAAAAGCTACTGGGACTCATGTGCATCAACAGCCATCGCCGTAACCGCAGCCCCGCCGGAAGCCCCAGCACCAGCCACAGCCGAGCAGGCACAAACAACCCAAGCAGCAGTTGAGTCCTTACAAACATGGAACATGGCTTTGACGGTGATGGTTGCGATAGCAATAGTTGTAGGAGTAGCCAACCTATACATGCTTATAAAAAGGAAATAACAAATCCTTCCTTTCTTTTTTCTATAAACGTACACGCATGAGTTCAATGGACAGATAAGCTGATCAGAGAAAAGAAGCCCGCCTTTCCAGCCATCTACACCATTTTATTTAACGGATGACTCCAATGTGGGCTTGATCCAAGCAAGGGTGACGAAACCTTTCCATCTTGCGCTTATACAATTATTCTTGTAAGTATGTTGCTTTTTATTCTATCACTGAATAAAATTTAAAAACCGATTTAGAATAACGTCGGATTCTTGGGGGGAAAGGATATGGAGGAAACCGTCCAGGCTTCGGATGCCTTCGTCAAGGATGTTGAAAGGAGAATTCTCAATAACCTTATGGATTTGCTGATTCTGTTAACCCTGTACTCTTATGGTGGTCAAATCAGCGGATATGACATTATAAAGCACATGCAGGTGAATTACCGTTTCCTCCCTAGTCCTGGAAATGTTTATTCTTGCCTTTATCACATGGAAATGAAAGGGCTTCTAAGGGGTTTCCAGATAGGGAGGAAAAGGGTTTACGTTTTAACCAGACGTGGAACAGAAACGGCGCAGACTATTCTTAAAGCTAAGGATAGAATCATCAACCTTGTATCAACAATATTCTACAAAAATGCGAACATCAATTATCCGTCAGCACCTCAGATTACAACGGAGATTCCATCCAAGAAGTACGCGATGGAAAAACCTGGATAATTTATCTGCTATATCCCCTGCATTTCTTCCATTAAATGATACTCATGCCGAAGAGGACTTAAATACAATAATAGTTTATAGTGGAATCGAACAGCTGCGTTGAATTTCATGTCCTTTAAAGAATACGTTCAGGATTTAAATCTTGAGCAGCTTTTCAGAAGGTTGAAAGCTCCTGATCCGGTATTGTTAGCAAGTGAGGTTGAATATTTCACCGTTAATGAGGCTGAGGAAAGGGACAGAAGAGTTTTAAGCTATCTTGGAGAGGACGGAATAAACCAAGTAGTTAATACGATTTACAGTTTTTTGCTTGCGCCGCCGAGACTTCCAGCAGACGCAAAAGTGTTAGATATTGGCGCTGGCACAGGGTTTTTCACAGTTAAGCTGTTTAACATGGTTCGTCAAAAACTGCCAAGAGTTCGTTTTTACGCCATGGATGCAACTCCAGCCATGCTTATGTCATTATTAAAGAAAAGCGATGCAGTAACGCCTTTCGTGGGCATAGCTGAAAACATCACGGGAAGCATAAAAGAGGCGAGAAAACACCTTAACATCCCACGTGAATTTGACGCAGTATTTTCAACATTAATGCTTCACCACAGCTTCAAGCCTGAGAAGGTTTTCCAGAGCATTAAAGAAGTTCTTAAAAGCAGAGGTAAAGCCGTCATTGTAGATCTTTGTAAACATAACTTTGAAGAGTTTAGAACAGAAATGGGAGATATCCATCTTGGATTCGATATAGAAAGCATCAGCGAAATGGCTTGCAAATACTTTTCAAGGGTTAAAATAGAGAAAATCGAAGATACACGTTGCGAATGCTCAAAACGCTCTGTAGAAATATTCGCAGCCTTTCTGAAGCAATAAAAGCAATTTAATGAGCTGCCCCTCTTTTTCGAGTTTTTCACGCATCTTCTTAACCTCAACGTATTTTGTTACTCTGAAATTTTAATAACTATTTTTTCTTGCTTTTCTAAAAGTAAAGGTTTTTTCGTGTCGATTTTTCAGCAAAATTGCTTTTATTTGCCCATTTCCTCTTTTTATCTTGAAAAATGCTTGAACTGCAGGAGTTGCTCAATTGGCGACTGTAACTGTTGATGATGTCCACGATGTTCTGGGAATAACAGCAGCGGATATTCCAGACTCTAAAATTTTGAAGATGATTAGGCGGGCTGCTGTGGCCGTTGGCTTGGAGCTTGGAAAGGAAATAGATTATGCGAGTTGCACGGATGCGGAGAAGGAGGCTATAACTGTTCTTGCGGCAATATACGCGGTTTGTTATTTGACCGGTGGTTCTGCTGTGGGTTTAAGCTTCAGCTTGGGCGACAAGAACGTTAGCGTGGTTAGGGATGCTCCGCCCCTGAGTGTGCTTCAGGCTGAGCTGGAGCGGATCCTGGAGGGCTTGAAGGAGCCTTATGTGGGGATGGTTTAGCCTGGGAACTGTGCCTGAAGCCTACTATGAGTTTGTGATGCATTATGCGCCCTTCTTTTACGTGGTGCCCACGGCTATGGCTATGGATCCGCCTGCAGGCCAGAGGAACGTCGTGGTTGTGGATGGCTCCAGGTTCCGGGAGGGCTATCCTGTTGAGGTTAAGGATAATTCGCACAGTGAATGGAACAGGGTGGCGGAGGTAAACGGCAACGTCTTAACCATGGAAAATAATCTGCAATACACGTATAGGGTTGCTAATGGCGGAAAAGTTGAAGCTCCAGACCCTGCCTTTGGGCGTGGTGCTTTTCCAGCAGCCTTCGCCATAAACTTCCTCTACGAGGCTTATAGGGCGGAGCAGTTTACGAGCCGAAGAACAGGGATTCAGGCGAAGATTGTGGAGCTTGCTGATTGGCTTCTAACCCAGCAATGCACCGACTCGGACAGGCTGGCTTATGGAGGCTTTAGAAACAGCGAAACAGGCGTGGAATGCTGGAGCGTGGATGCAGGCCGCTGCATCCCAGCCCTCCTGGAAGCTTATGAGTTAACAGGCAGCTCGAATTATCTTGAGGCTGCCAGGCTGGCAGCTCAGTTTCTCTATCGCATGCAGCATAAGCCTTCAGAGCTTGGCATTCATGACCGCTATTATGGCGGCTTCGCCCGCTACGTGGATCTCTTTGACAATTGGAGTCAGCCCATGAACGTTGAAGACCTCTATGACCTAATCGGGCTGAAGATGCTCTGCAGCTATGACCCGGATAATAGCGACATGTATGAAGGGATGATGAGGGATCTTGTGGAGTTTCTCAGGCCTGGTTTTGAGCAGCTCTACCTATGGTTTGATCCTAAGC
>JAWCTJ010000011.1:0-22093 GCA_038868255.1 Bathyarchaeia archaeon | reverse complement strand
GCTAACCCTAGCATATATTCAACTCTATCGGCTATTTTTGTTACCCCGTTGAAACCATGCTCTATCATCGCGTCAAGCCATTTTGGATTTATTATACGCGTCACCACACCCCTCTTTATTGATTCCTTTACATCCTCGATTTTTACGATTTCTCTTGTTGTGTCAGCCACATAAACCTCTGGATTGCATCCCTTTTTCTCTTTCACGGTCCTGGACAACCCGCCTAGGAATTCGTAATAATGATCTAAATCTGTTATTTCATATTCGGTCGTGTCTCGAATTTGAGCTACTAAATCAACGTTTGAAAGTAAAGTTTCAAGGAAATCTTTCGCTTCAACATTTCTCCTCTTTTCTCCATAGGCAAATTTCATGCTGTCCAGATACGCATTTACAATTTCAGCTTCGCTTTTCCAGTTTGAAGTCTCAATTAATGAAGTTATGCCTGTTGCGTATAGACCTTCTGGTGGACCGAAAATGCGGAACGCTGCTTTTTCGCCGTGCTGAGCTTGCTTTTTAATGTTGCTTTTAACGTAGTTCATTTCTTCAGGCTCGTTCAATTCAGCAACAAGTCTGAATGCCTTATCAAGCATTTCAACCACGTTGTAAAAAGTGTCCCGGAATATTCCACATATAGTGACTACAACGTCGATTCGGGGTCTCTTCAACTCTTCTATTGGTATAACCTCAAGATCACGTATGTAAAGCCCCTTTAACACGGGCTTTACGCCTAGAAGATGAAATACAGCTGCTACGGTTTCACCGCCTGTTTTCATCGTTTCAAACGCCCATAAAACAAAGCTTATAGTTTTTGGGTATTTGCCGTGTTTTTTGTAAAACTGCCTTAAGTAACTCTCAGCAATTATCTTTCCACGCTCCATAGCAGTTTCCGTAGGAACTCTTGTTGGGTCCAGAGCGTAAGTGTTTCTTCCTGTGGGGTAAATTTCAGGGGTTCTGATGGGGTCGCCCCCGGGGCCAGGAGCTATGAACTTCCCTTCAAGAGCATTTAGTATAGAGTTGATTTCGTCGGACTGCATGACTTTTTCGTATATCCCATGGAGGAAAGTGAGGCATTTCTCTAATTCTGCTTTGTTAACATTTGGATAAAGATCCAATTTACCATCTGTTAAATATGTCTTCAATAACGCTTTAACGGTGGAATCCGTTTCTTGAAGTATAGCCGAACAAGATTCAGAGCCTTTATATGAATTATTCAAGACCATATTATAATCTATTCCACGGGATTCTAGGATTATCCGGTGTATACTTTTAGCCTCTGACCGGTCGTATCTGGATAGGAAAGTTAAATAATCTATTATTTCTTCGGAGGACATCTTCTCTCCGAGAACATGTAAACCTTTTGGTATTAGAGAGCGTCTGTACTCCGCCAACCGGTCATATACTTCCTCTACCGTCTCACCTAAGCCATATTTTTGCGCTTTCTCCAGTACTTTTTGCGAGATTTCTCGGGATTTCATTTTATCGTGAAGGAAGTCAAAGTATTCCTTGATTAGATTGTCAATTTCCAAAAATTCATCAGGTAGGCTGCTGACAGTTAATGGAGGACTTGCATGGTTTATTATTAGTGCGTAACCTCTTCTTTTCGCTATTGATGCCTCAGAAGCGTTGACTACATGGTAGACGTATATGTTAGGCAAATCATTAACGAGAATATCAGGAAAACAATCATTAGACAGACCAACTTCTTTTCCTGGCAAGAACTCCAGGGTTCCATGAGTGCCCAAGTGTATTAAGGCATCTGCTTTGAACTCGTTTTTGATCCACTTGTAGAAAGCTATGTATTGATGATGTGGAGGCAAATCTTTGTCGTGGTATATTTTTGAAATGTTTTCATGAACCCCTCTCGCTGGCTGAACGCCTATGAAGACATTTCCGAGTCTTATTCCAGGAATAAGTAGCTGGTTCTTTCTGGCCATAATGGTTCCAGGTGGATTCCCCCATTCTCTTAACACTTCGCCTAACGGTTTATCAGGCAATTCCTTTAGCCATTTCCCGTAAGACCCCTGCGGCACTTTTATCATTCCATCAAGAACTTTTGAGGTGTGTAACCATTTACCTGAATTCATAACTCCCTTTGAAAGTAAAATTTCCTTCATCTTTTCAGGGGGGGAGGTCTTCGGGTATTGTGTAACCTCTCTCTTTCATGGCTTGCAATAACTTGGATAAGCTTTTGAAAATTTCGAGCCCCTCCACCTTTCCAAGGTTTTCTTCGCCTGGAGGGTAATTGTAAATTATTATGGCAATTCTTTTTTCGCTGTTACGTTTATTTCTAAGGTTAACCCAGCTTTTGGCTCTTCTTACCAGTTTCTCAACGCGTTCTTCTATAACTTGATATTCTTCAATCTTGACGTCTTCAAGAGTTTTTCTGGTAGGGCCGTGTGTTACAGTTGGTTCAATTCTGCCATCTAGTTCTGGCAAAGTGACGCTTGTCACTATTTCTATTGGAGATAAACCCTGCCTTGAACATAGCCACTCATCAGTAGTTCTGGAGTGAAGTTGCACGCTGTGCAGTATTGGTACATTTAACCTAGTAAGCGCACTTAAAGTTAGATTATGGTCTCCTCCTATGGGTCCTCCCGCAAATCTAAACCATAGAAGATCAATGATGAGCTCAACTATGGGCTTGCCCCCGATAAAGAAAAAACGATCTATTGCCAAGTAGTACCTTAGGTCACTAGAGAATACTGGAATAACACCGAATCCAGAGCTTTCAAGTTTTTCGGTTAGAAGTTTCGCCGCGGGATAGGATTCTTCATGATGATGTCCACCATAGAATAGAATTCCTACTAGTGGACGATCCTTATGCTCATACATAGTTAAATAATCATTTATGTCGGTGTACACGTCTCCTGATTTGAAGTTCATGACGCCCATGGAAGGCAATACTATGGGTTCAGGTATCTCAGCGTCTATCTTTAGTTTGCAGTATTCTTTTATTAGTAAAAGTAGCATGGCATAATAGTTTTCAACTGTTGGATTTTCGTAGTACTTAAGCAGTAATACATAATTTCGTGCATGCTTTAAAAAACTGAAGGGTAAATTTCTGCCTATTCTTTCAAAACGCTCACGCATTTTTAATATGGCGCCATAATCAGCTTTTCTTTTGCCCATACCTAAACGTGAAAGCATTTTAAAAGAAAAACTTCCAAGCCTTGTAAGGCTGACTATTTCTGATGAGCCACCCACCAGAACCACTACGGTGTTGTCGGTATTGGACAGCTCTTCACAAACAATCTTGCTTACTGTGTCGCCACCCATGATATTGAGTAAAACCACATGGGAATCTCTTAGATCTCCGCGGAATCTTTCATAATCTACTAATCCATTATCGACTTCGCGAGTGTCATAGAATTGAAAATGCAATTTTCCACCCAAAAGCTCATTGACCCTCTTAACGGCCTCATAGAGTGAAGGCCCAAGCTTATAATCCACCATCGTTATCTTTGCGATTTCCATCCGGTCACCTTTATTCGCTATGACTAAGGTTCAATTTTATAAAAATTGTTGAACTAAAGTTAAATGAAAGTTTAATTTGCCAGCTAATCAACCTAAATTAAATTTAAGTTAAGCAAAATATAAATTCTTGTGTAGAGGTAACTTATGGGTGGATAATCCAACCAATATGGTGGGAAAATGAGGAAAACGCATATAATCCTAATAGCCATAACCATCATCGCAATAGTAGCAGTATCTACACTTTTCACAAGGCTGCCTCAAGATACTTCCGTTGAAAGTACGCATGAAACATCGGAACAAACTTCTCAACAGCATACTGGAATTCCTGAGTCTCAAGGCATAGAAACATCAGAATCGAAACGCACCGAAAACCAGACGGGTAACGTTTCTGTGGAAAGCGAAACTCAAAGTTTACTTTCTGTTGTGGATTGGCAAGGTGTTAACGTAACCTTGCAAGCTCCTGCAAGAACTATTATCAGCCTCTCATCTGGAATGACAGAGCTCATATATGCCTTAGGATGCGGAGACAAGATTATAGGACGAGACTCCTATTCTGAATTTCCACCAGAAGTTCTAAATAGGCCCGTGGTAGCACCCCATTCATACCATCCGCCTCTAGAACAAATATTGGAGCTAAAACCTGATCTACTGGTTGCCAATACAAATTTGGTATATGACGAAAACGATACCAGAAAAACCCTTGAAGCAGTGGGTATAGCCGTTTATGTAGATGAAACAAGCAGTCCTAGCAGAGTAAAGGAATGTATAAGGAACCTTGGAACGCTGTTAGGTGTCGAGGAAAGAGCTCGAAGACTTATCGAGTTCATAGAATATTATGAAAACTTAATAAAAATTAGGTTATCCAACATCTCAGAAAGTGAAAAACCAAAAGTTTACTTTGAAATTTTCCGCGAATGGAATACCGCTGCATACGGAAGTATTGCTAATGAACTACTGGAGTTTGTAGGGGCCATAAATATAGCAGCAGATCTTACAACACCTTATCCCATAGTTAGTCCGGAATTTGTTGTGGACAAAAATCCGGATATGATAATCAGGATGAAAATGTCCTGGGATCCGGACTACCCAGAACTATATGAAAAGATAAAAAACAGACCAGAACTTCGGTATGTGAATGCGATCGTGAATAATAAAATATTCCTTTATGACCCCAACATTATGCAAGGCTTCAGATATCCTGTTGGGCTTCTTTACTGGGCGAAGTGGCTTCATCCGAACTTATTCAACGATATAAATCCCGAAGTAATCCATTCACAGCTTGTTCAAGAATTCCTTGGGTTACCGCTTGAAGGAACCTATGCATACCCGTAAACTCTGAGAGGCACTATGAAAAGTCCGGTGGGATGGTGAAATAATGCTTAAACATGATTTGGATAATTCAATGTCTCCGGCATCGGTTCCATGTTTTAACTGGACAGATGAAAACGGGAATGTCACACGCAAAACGGTCATAATTGCACCGATAAAGATCATATGGCACAGTAACTATGTTCAGATAACCTGGGCATGCAACAGAGGGGCATTTTGCAAAGATAAAAACTGCAGATATAGCCATGCTGCACAGGAAAAAGAAGAAAATATCATCATGACATCGAAACTCTGAAATGCCACCGAATTATATTTCAGACCACTATTTTTGGAATCCCCTTGGAATGGCCTTTATCCCCTGATGGAAAATAATGACCAATATTCGCCTTTATACGCTATGTTCAGATTTTAACTTCTTGATCAAAATCTGCTGTAATATACGAGAGGTTAAAATCAACTGGGAGTAAGCGAAAAAGGGCGCTTTTGAAGTCTAGACAGCCAATTCCACAGAATGGTGAAGGATATATGATGCGTCAACCATTCACTTCAGCTTTCCTTAACGCGATATTGAATTTCGAGGAGATTGCTATGTTGCGATGATTTGCGCGACGTTTAGGTTTAGTACAACTTCCGCGATGTCACTTGCATACTCTGCTGTTCTCCGCAGACTCTCCATTATAATCCTTATACTTGAAAGGTCGGCTTGTGCTATTTCAGTTTGAACCTCTTTTATTGCATTTTCCTCGAGTGATGTGACGCTTTCTGCCTTTGAAACCACATCATCAGCTAAGGTGTAGTCCTTTCTGAACAATGATTTTATTGAGTCTTCAAATAAGCTTCTTGCGAAAATGCTCACTTTAGAGATAGCCTTGAAGACTTTTTCATTGGGCTTCTCAGTTAGATTTGAGATGTTTTCTGCGATTCTTGTAGCGTGGTCAGCTATTCTTTCCACAAACTTTACGATCACTCTATATCCAAGGCAGTCCCGTGGTTGGGCAAGCCCAATACTTTTGAGGATTTTTTCGTTCTGCACTGCCGCCTTTAACTGCCGTATTATGTAGAGGCTGAAACGGTCAACTTCATCATCTAAATTGATGACTTCTTGCGCTAGTTTCTTATCCAAGTTTTTTAAGGCCTGCATTGCATCTTCATGCATTGACGAAGCGATTAGACAAATGCGTCTTAATGCATCCTCCACTGGCAGTTCTGGATAACTTATCAAAACCTGTAATTTAATTTCACCTGAAGACTCGGATGTTATTTCGGTGCCAACCAGCATTTTCCTAGTGAGCTCTTTTATCGCGTTTCTTTGTGTGGCACGCATGGGCTCGTCTTTTGTTCGCAATATGATGATGCTGTAGCCCACTAGATATGTGGAGATTATTTTCCTAACTATCATGTCTGGGCTGTCTTTGCCTGAAAAGGTTATTGTGGCCTCCGTGGGCTGGACCTGGAGCTTAGCCATTTCTTTAGGGGTTAGAATTAGCGAGCTGTCTTTTTGAGATACTATTATTTGGCTTCCAGCTTTTAGGCCCAGCGAGGTTACCCATTTTTTGGGGAGGGAAACTATGTATGTAGATTTTCCGGTGAACTGGATTTTCCTCATCTCCTCCATCGTCTCGTTCAATCCAATCCCTTCTATATAGTGAATTTCCATCTATATTGTTTATTTGGATAAGGTATATAGATTTTTCTAACTCTAAACAATACAAAAGGCGAGGTATATGAAAATAACGTATAAAATTGCAATTCCAATACTATTGGTTGTCCTGGCAATCGTCAGCATTTTCGCATACAATACATTAACAAGTACTCAGCAGGAGCCGACAATAACTCTAAATGGTGCTGGAGCAACCTTCCCCTTCCCGCTAATTGACAAATGGGCCGCCGAATATCATAAGATTAAGCCTAACATCCAAGTTAACTACCAGGGAATTGGAAGCGGTGGAGGAATCCAGCAGCACACCGAGAAAACAGTATATTTTGCAGCCAGCGACGCGCCCTTAACTGGCGCACAAGCCGAAAAAGCCCCTAACACCTTACATATACCCATAACTATAGGCGGAGTTGTTCCAATCTACAATATTCCAGGTGTACAAAAGGGGTTAAAATTCACCGGAGAAATCTTGGCAGGCATTTACCTAGGAGAAATTACCCAATGGAATGACCTGCAAATAGCCACAATAAACCCTGATGTGAACTTACCAAACCAGCAAATAGTAGTGGTGCACAGGTCAGATGGAAGTGGAACAACATTCATTTGGACAAGCTACCTGTCCAACGTTAGCCCAAAATGGAAAGAAACTGTTGGAAAGGGCACTTCAGTAAACTGGCCTGTAGGCTTAGGAGGTAAAGGAAACGATGGAGTATCTGCTCTTGTTCAGCAAACCCCTTACTCCATAGGGTACGTGGAATTCACCTACGCGAAGAAAAATAATTTGGCATATGGTAGCGTGCGAAACGCTGCTGGCGAGTTCATTGAACCAAGCATCGAATCTTTCGCTAAAGCTGCAGATTACGCTGCTGTTGCCCTGCCGAAGGGTGACGAAAGCTGGGCAAAAGTCTCGATAGTTGACAGTTTAGCCGGAAACAAGCAGGCCAAGGGCGCCTACCCAATAACAAGCTTCTCCTACATCCTAGTATACAAAGAGTTAAACGTTCTGCCAAACATGAATGAAGCTGCTGCAAAGGCTCTGACGGATTTCTTATGGTGGGCCATACATGAGGGACAAAACTACGCTTCTGAGTTACACTATGTTCCGCTGCCGTCAAGTGTCGTTAGGCATAATGAGGCTACAATCCGTTTGATAACCTACAATGGACAGCAGCTGCGCAAGTGATAGGAAATGAGTATCCGCAAGATATCCCATTTTCTTTGCAGTTTAAATATGAAGCCCAAATTGCGTTTAAGATGGCGAGTTAAAGGTGACAGTTTATTTAAGCTTACATGCGCTTTAACCGCTTCCAGCGTACTTCTTATTCTGGCTCTCATGGTTTACGAGTTGGTTAAGGGGGCATGGCTTTCATTTCAAAATTTCGGATTAGGCTTCATTTTAGGAGTCAGGTGGGATCCAGCCATATCCCGGGTTTTTGGAGCTTTACCACTTGTCTTGGGCACGGTTGCCACTTCAGCAATTGCGCTGCTCATAGCTGTACCCATAAGCCTCGGGATAGGGTTGGCAATTTCGGAATATATGCCTAGAAAGTTCGGGTTTCCAATTTCTTTTTTGGTTGAGCTTTTAGCAGCGGTTCCAAGCGTGATATATGGGCTTTGGGGAATATTCATCCTGATACCCTTCCTGCGCGATAATGTTTATTCTCGTCTGCAGGAGTTCTTCGGGTTTATTCCCATATTTTCAGGTCCCATTTACGGGGGAGGTTTCCTAACAGCCGGCATAGTTTTGGCGATAATGATCATCCCAACGGTTTCGTCAGTTATGCGGGACTTATTTTCTGCGGTGCCGAATTCTATGCGTGAAGCGATGATAGCCCTCGGTGCTACAAAATGGGAAACTGTTAGGACTGTGGTCAGTTATGCGCGTTCAGGGGTTATAGGCGCTGTCAGCCTGGGGCTTGGGCGTGCTGTGGGAGAAACCATGGCGGTCACCATGGTTATCGGAAACAAGTTTCAGGTTTTGCCTTCCTCGCTTTTTGATGCATGGTACACCATGTCAGCCATAATAGCCAACGAGCTTCTGGAAGCAACATACGACCTTTACGTGAGCGCATTAATCAACGTGGCTCTCATCCTTTTCATCATAACCTTAGCCATCAATATTCTTTCCAGACTTATCATCATGCGGACTCTTAGGCTTGTTAGGGGGATAGCGAAAGAATGAGGAGCCCAAATTATCAAACTTTCAGGATGATAAAGGATCATGCGGTTCGCTTGTTTGTACATCTATCCCTTGCAGTAGCTTTAATCCCCCTTTTCAGCATACTCTATGAGGTGGGTCAAAGAGGGATCTCCGCCATCAACTTTGACTTCTTCGTCAAACCGACGCCTACAGTTGGCGAGGTTGGAGGGGGTATTGCAAACGCTATTCAGGGCACTTTAATAACCATCGGCTTGGCTTCTTTTATAGGTGTTCCCATTGGTTTGATTTCAGGCATATTTCTCAGCGAATACGGCGAGAACAGGCTTTCAGAGATTGTTAGGTTTTTTAATGATGTTCTAAGCGGCATCCCCTCCATAGTCATCGGAGTCTTCGCATACGCGTTAATCGTTCGCTCAGTTGGGTTCTCAGTTATTGCGGCGGCTTTTGCCCTTGCAATAATAATGATTCCCATTGTAACCAGGACAACTGAAGAAGCGTTGAAACTTGTCCCCATGAACCTTCGAGAAGCAGCCATAGCCCTGGGCGTTCCCAGATGGAAAACCGTTATATTTGTAGCACTTAGAGGCGCCAAGAAAGCTGTGACCACTGGAATTCTGCTCTCAATCGCCAGGATTGCTGGGGAATCAGCTCCGGTACTTGTTACAATGGGATACTGGAGATGGTGGTTCGCAGGTTTAAACAGGCCGGCTGCCAACTTAGCCTTAAACGTCTTTGTTTTCGCAACAACCCCCTTTGAGGGCTGGAAAGCCCTGGCATGGGGTTCAGCGCTGACGCTTACGATGCTTGTCCTCGGATTGAACATTGCCGTTAGAATTCTAACAAGGGAGAAATACTGATGGGCGCCAAGTTTCAGATAGAAAACCTCAACGCATGGTTCGGCGCGAAACACGTACTGAAAAATATTAACATGAAAATTGAGGAAAACGCTGTGACAGCAATTATAGGACCTTCTGGATGCGGCAAAACAACTTTTATCCGCTGCCTCAACAGAATGCATGAGTTAACACCTGGCGCCCGAGTTTCCGGAAAGATCCTGTTTAATGGTTTTAACATTTATGATGGCAATGTGGACCCTGTTACGGTAAGGAGGAAAATAGGGATGGTTTTCCAGAAACCAAACCCCTTTCCCATGATGTCCATATACGAGAACGTGGCGATAGGTCTAAAACTGAATGGAGTTAGGGATAAAAAAACCATTGATGCTGTTGTCAAGAGAAGCCTTGAACTTGCAAATCTCTGGGATGAAGTTAAAGATGACCTAAACAAGTCTGGAGTCAGCCTCTCCGGTGGACAGCAGCAGAGGCTATGTATAGCGCGTGCCTTAGCTGTTGAACCTGAGGTTTTGCTGATGGATGAGCCATGCTCAGCCCTTGATCCCATTGCAACGGCGAGGATTGAAAACCTCATTAGGGAGCTGGCTGAAAAATACACCGTTGTGATTGTAACCCATAACATGCAGCAGGCAGCAAGAGTTTCAGACTACACCGCTTTTCTATATCTTGGCGAGTTGATAGAATACGGTTCCACCAAGCAGATTTTTGAAAGTCCCAAACACGAGCTGACGGAGAGATACCTAATAGGAGAGTTTGGTTAAGAGGGTGGAAGTAGCATGAGCAGGATTATAGACTCTGGCCTTGAGGAAATTTCAGCAACCCTAAACAGGATGGGTGAGCTGGCTTACAGCGCCGTTTCAGCCGCAATAACAGAATGCACCGGAGAGGAACAGGCCTACAATGAGATAAAGGAAATTTCAGAAGCCCTCGTATCCATGGCGGATCATGTGGAGGACAAGGCTTTCGAGCTTATTGCAAGGTTTCAGCCAGTAGCCTCAGACTTGAGGACTATAAAGTCTTACATGAAAATCGCCTACGACTTCGCCCGCTTCGGGAGATACGCTCTTGACATGTCCTATACAAATAAGAAATTGGGTGGAATAAGAAACTGCGAAGCATGGATAATCTTGCATGTCAAGGATATGGGCAGAAAAACATTAGAAATGATTAGTTTAGGCATAACTTCCCTTAGAAGCCACGACTGGCAACTTGCCGAAAAAGTAGCCAAGATGGAAAATGAGATAGATAAAATGTATTTTGATTTCTTTGAGAAGCTTATTGAGAAGGCACATGCTACAACAAAATGCACGGTTTCCAGCGTTTTGACAGTAAGATATCTTGAAAGAATAGCTGACCATGCAACCTACGTGTGTGAATCGATAATTTACATTGCAACTGGACGGAAGGCGATTCTGAGGTGATCATGCATCATCAACTTTAATGGAGGTGAAGGATGTTGGAAAAAGGAAGCTATGCATGGTTTCAAAAACGCAGAAAAACCAAGGCTCTGGAGCTAGCCCAACAGCAAATTATAAAGGCCCTTGACACGGCAACCCTTCTCCACCAGGCAGTTCAAAGCTTGGCGCAGGGAACGAAGAAGGACATGGATCAACGCATACGCTACTTATTCCAAACAGAGGAAGAGGTTGACAGGCTGAGAAGGGAAGTTTTCAAAGAAATGTCTAGGCACATGGCTCTGATAGCGGACTACCGTGAAGATATACTGCACCTCGTAAAGAGGCTGGATACTCTTGCTGACCACGTTAAAGACGCAGCAAGATGTCTGCAAATACTTCAGGACACCCAAATACCGCAAGAAATAATCATGAACGCCCTTGAGATGACCTCAAACCTCGTCGAATGCGCTTTTACCCTACGTGAAAGCATAGAAGAAATTTCATCATCGCCTGCTGAAGCCATAAAACACTCAGCAAAGGTCGAGGAAATCGAAAACAGGATAGACAAAGAATACGTGAACATTAAAAAACAGCTTGCCACACATGGAAAACAAATGAACGCCGGTTCAGCGATAATCTTTAATGACTTAATAGAATTCATAGAGCATGCTGCAGATACTTGCGCGGACACAGCGGACTACATCATAACGCTCTCAAGCAGGGAATAAAAAGCTGCGTTTTCGGCGAGGCACATATTTGAAATTTCTTAATTAAAGAATAGAGCTTTTCAGCCTATTTTACTCGAAATTTTTAAATAATGAGTTTATAATGGGCGGAGGTTAATAGGGTGAGCTCGATGAAAGCTAGACACATATTGGTCTCTACCACACTGTTAATTTTCATTTCAGCCCTCTTGTTAGCCATGGCGTTAAGTGTGAAAGCTGAAAGCTTTCCTCAAGGTTCTGTAAAGGTTGAAGCTGGAGTTTGGCTTGTGAACGTGGAGAAGGTTGATCTGTCCGCAGGCAGCTACCGACTTGATTTTTACCTTTGGTTCAAGTTTAACCCTTCAGAGTTAAGCTTAGACGAGGTGAAGGATTTCGAGTTTGTTAATGGTTTTCCAACGAAGTACGAGGTTGAAGCGGATGCGGAGAGGGGATATGTGGAATACCGGATTAGGGGGGACTTCATAAAAACCTTCGATTTCTCAAGATACCCCTATGAAACACACGTGCTTACAGTGGAGCTGGAGCACAAAAACCTGAACGCTTCCAAGCTGATCTTCAAGGCAGATCCAACATCAAACGTTGACGAGGGGGTTAATGTTGCCGGTTGGGAAATAGGGGAATTTAAAGCCGCTGTAACTGAACACTCCTACGGAGGCAACGTTTATTCTAGGCTAGTTTTCAGCATTGAACTGAAAAGGCCTATGCTGTCCTCCTTTGTAAAAAGCGTTCTTCCAGTGACGGTTATAACAACTATATCATTATTGACCTTCTTCATTTCACCTCAGAACTTCGGCCAGAGGATAGGGCTAGGCGTTACAACCCTTATGTCCGCAACAACCTTCCACCTAGCATTGCTCAGCGGCATACCTCCAGTGGGTTACTTGACTCTGGCTGATAGAATGATGCTTTCCATATATGCGATTTTCCTCTACAACCTCTCAGCCTCAGTTTACATCATGAAACTTGTAGACTCGAAAAAGACAGAGGAAGCGTATAAATTCAACAAGAAAGCCGCAAAACTACTAGCAATCCTCATCACAGCGTTGATAGTAATCCAGCTGCTTACTTGAACCTCACCGCTCCCATCACAGTTAACCATCGCCCTTTATCCAAGAAAAATGGGAACAGCTGCTGAAATACTGCGGGACAAAACCTTTAAAAACTCTTAAAAAATAGTTATTTTTTAAACATTAAGATTTTTTCATGCCTACTTTTTATGAAAATTCTTTTTATTTCTCTATTTCACACAATAAAATTGGGGAATAGGTTACTTTGGGTGACTTAGGCATAAATGCTTCCGCATTTAACATTTCATGCAGAGGATATGCGGTTCCTGGAAAAAGAACCCTCAGCTACCAATTGTTGTTGTTCAGTATTACGCGCCGTGAACAACACAGAAGCAAACGGAGAGTTTTTAATGAGGGAATGGAGCGCTGAGGAAGAGCAGGAGCTAATCGAGCTTTACAGGCAGGGAATGAGCATTGAAGCTTTAGCAGCCAAGTATAGCCGAAGCGAGGACGCCGTGAGGATGAAGCTTAAGCGGTTAGGAATCGCCAAGGCTGAGGAGGTTCAGGTTACAGGCATCCTTGAAGTTCCAGAGGAGCTTCCCAGCCTGGAAGAAGTTCTTAAGATCGTAGCCGCCGCCCTTCAGAAGGCCTGCCAGCCTGGGCTCAGCCGAACTGAGCTTCAGCGCCTGGCAGTGATCTCCGGGCTGTATAAGTCCTATGCAGACGGGCTTGAACGCTACGTAAACTACAGCAAAATCGAAAAGAAACTTTTGGAAATGGAGGCAAAGTATGCCGAGCTTTTCAAAAAGATCCAGAGCCTATAGGCCCCATTACATGCTGCCCAAATGGCGCAGCCTTAGTGAAAACTGGAAAAACATGGAGGAAGCCTTCGCCAGGAAAACCCGGGAACTAAGCAGCACCCCCATAGAATTCTTCAGGCAAGTTGTGGGCTTCGAACCCACAGCCTACCAAAAAATATTCATCACACTTTTCCAGCAGCACCAGTTTGTAGCTGCTCGATGGTGCCGCCAAAGCGGCAAAACATGGATAATATCTGCCCTCATACTCTGGTACGCCGTAACCCACCCAGACAGCTACATCGTAATTGTGGCGCCCAGCTGGCGTCAATCAAAACTTGTGCTCAGACGCATCGGCTATTTCGCCCGCAAGCTACCGTCAACATTCATACTAAAAATTCAACGCACAATCATTTACCTAACAAACGGCAGCATAATAGAGGCTTTGCCCAATAATCCTGAGGGCATCAGAGGCTACACGCTTCACCTCATATACTGGGATGAAGCCAACCTTACGCCAGGCGACACAGAGCTTTACGACGCCATACTCTTCGCGCTAGGCACTACAGCCGGCAAATTTGTGGTTAGCAGCACGCCATGGAACACGGACAGCGTGTTTTGGCGAATCTGCAACGATCCAGCCTATAAGGGCTGGAGGGTTAGCCACGTAACATGGCGAGACGCCCAAGAGCCAAACGGCCCATTAAAAAAGAGCATACTTGAAGAGATTCGCAGACAGTATGAAGAGGATCCGGTGCGTTGGCGCCGCGAGATGGAAGCCGAATGGGCAGAGGACCAGGATGTTTGGTTAAGCCAATCGCTTATTGCCAAATGCATAGACAAGGATCTGGAGCTTTACCCCTTTGAAAGCATTCATAAAGGCAAATTCTACGCTGGAGTGGATTTTGGCAAACATCAGGACTACAGCGTCTTAGCAGTGGTGCAGAACATTGAGGATTGTTTCTGCCTTGTGCATTTGAAGATTTTCCCGTTGGAAACCAGCTACGCCTCAGTTATTGGCTACCTTAAGGCTTTGTCGGATCGCTGGGGAGGCTTCCAGAAAATCCGCGTGGATATGACAGGCGTTGGCGACTATATCTGCGAGGACATGGAAAACGCCGGCATAGAAAACGTGGAAGGCGTATTGTTTACTTTGTCAAGAAAGCAGGAGATGGCTTCACTGCTTAAGCAGCGGATGCTGGAAGGCAAATTCAAATTTCCCTACTTCACATGGGAGAAACCCTACCACAGCGATTACCCAAGCGAGTTAAACGTTGAACGCTTCCAGCTCCGTAAAGACGGCACAATAACCTTCAGTCACCCGCGGGGCACCCATAATGACGTGTTCTGGGCAACGGCATTAGCCTTATACGGAACGGCGGAAATGAAGCCTGAACCATACTTGGCGGTGGTGCCTCGATGAAAATAGGGCATTAGGCGGAAAAACCAGGGACGGTTTTATGTGAGTTTTTCCTCAAGCATTAAAAGTTTCTCTATGAGCTGATTGCATAAGTTTTTATCAATCCAGATGGCGGGAGTTGTCTTCCAAACGCCATCTTCAAAGTAGGAAACTGTTATTCGGGCTCTTCCACCATACCCGGTGTTATATATTCTAACCCACAGGTTCACCCCTTTAGCAGATATCCTAAAAGCACCATCAAGCTCCTTTTCACCACTCTTCTCCACATCCACAATTATGGGCACCTGCTTAATCCCCCGTCTAGTTCGAGCAGCATGTAAAGAGACACTTTTTGAATGAATAAATCCCACTAGTTATTTATTTGAAGGTTCCGTTTAATTCTTTGGTGTTATGCATGACGGTAATAGGTTCAGATGATGCTGAAGCTGATGCGGTGCTGGCGGCTGCGAAGCTGATGGTTGCCTCAGCCAGAACCGCCCCTAAAGCCCGGGGAATAGATAAGATCACAGCCGCGATCGTAACGGGGGAGGATAAGGACAGGCTGGCTGAAAAGATGACGAGCATTCATGAACTGCCAATACCTGAGGAACGCGTTAAAAAGCAGGTCATGAACGTGAAAAACGCTGACGCCGTAGTATTGATAGGGGTGAAAACCGACGACGTAAAAGACGAAAATGAACGGGTTATGAGGCTTGTGGACTTAGGCATCGCCATAGGATCCGCTGTTAAAACCGCAAGCATGCTGAACATAGACAACCGCGTAATGTTCACTGTGGGCAATGCTGCCAAGGAACTGGAGCTCCTAGAAGGCGACGTGATCTTCGGCATACCCCTCTCCATCAGGGGAAGCAACATATTCTTCGACAGGTACGACCCTTTGAAATCCTGTTGGCAGGAGAAACTGCCTCCCAGGAAAACAGGCGATGAGTAAGCTCCTTAACAGCTCATCCTTTTTATGAGTTAGTGAGCAGCGCTTGAAGTTTTCTTCCAGCCTCGCATAGGCTTCTCGCTATAATATCAGGTTTTTGCATGCTCTTTTTAAGCGCCTCAATAGGATAGAATTGGGACTCAACGTAAATGGTTTTCATGCCCAGCTGCCTTGCACCCTTAATGTCCTCGTCAGGGCTGTCGCCCACATAAACCACCTCTGAGGCTTCCACTCCGAGCCTACGAAGAGCTTCCTCGAAGATCTTCACGTGTGGTTTACGCCAGCCCACATCCGCCGAGACAAGTGTGGCGTTGAAGAATCCTCCTAGCCCAGTCTTTCTAAGCGCTCCATAAATGAGCGGGGCGTACGTAAAGTTTGAAACAAGCCCAAGCCTGTAGCCCTTCATGGAAAGCGCTGCCAGCAGTTTTTTGGCGCATCTCCTCGTCCTTATAGAGGCAAGATAATCCTCGAAGAAAACGTTCACAGCCTCCTTCACCCGTGGATCCTCCGGGGCTACTTCGAAGCCTAAAAGTTTCAAGGCTTCTGAAATCCAAAGGGCGTTTGTGACTTCTACGAGTTGCTGATAGCGTATAGCGCGGTACTTCTCATGGGACTGCGTGTAGGCATCCATAAACTTTTCATGCTCAACTCTGAAGCCTGTCTCGAAAAGCATCCTGTACATCTTCACCTTTGAGACTTCAAGGCTGTAGCCTCTCACACACACCAACGTGCCAATAAAGTCAAATATCACACCCTTGATTGGCAACACGCGCACCCTGCAACGCCCTGAAATCTTAATCTCCTCTGCAAAGCTAAACTAGTATAATAGAGTTTAGGAGAACCATCCAAATTTAGAAGTTACATTTTGAGGCTATTTCATACAGTTTCCTTGCAAAAACAGTTTTCCTAAGCAGGTCCACATGCCCCAGCGCTTCTTCAACCATAGGATCATAGGGTATCTCTCCCAGATAGGGCACGCCCAGGGCAGCTGCTTGACACGTCAAGTAAGCGCTTTCCCTCATTTTCATATTTTCAATGACGCCTAAAACCGGAACCTTCATATCTGACAGTAGCCTCGCCAGCTTCCTAACAGTTTCGAAGGCTAAAGGCGAAGGTGTGGACACAATTATGAACTCAAGCCTCCTTACAAGCCTCATTATGTCGAGGGCTGCATCACTTATGCCCGGAGGCATATCGATAATTAGGAAATCAAGTTCACCCCACCTTGTAACTGCGAAAAGCTCTATCAACGCGTTAGAGATGTCCGCACCTCTAAGCGGTAAGGCTTCATCACGGGAGAAAGCCACAATGGACATATACCTTAAACCGTGAACCTCACATGGAATTAGACCCTTATCCTCCACAGGCTGGATTTCACCCGCGCCGATGATCACATGTGTTGAGGGACTTGTAAAGTCCACGTCGAAAAGCCCAACCCTGCGCTGCTTATCCGCCAAAATGAGAGCGAGAACAGAGGCCGTGAGGCTTTTGCCCACGCCGCCCTTGCCTCCGGAAACCGCGATTACACGTTTCACATCTCTGAGCCTATCGCTGATCACGCTGAACCTTGGATCCATCATGGCTGCTTCACACCCATTATGCTTTCAATCCACACGCCTCTCCCCTTAACCACCTCATAATCTGGGCTTCCGCATTTTGGGCATCGCATATATGCGTACACGGCCTCTGGAACAAAGTGCACAGCCTCGGAAGCTTCACGAGTAAGCGAATCCCTAGTGAAACTCCACTCGCATCCGCACACACGGCACCTCAGCCTAGCTGGAACCACCTCCAAAACGAAGTTGGCTCCTTCTAGAACACCGCTTTTAAGCTGGGTAAGCGCGAACTCGAATATATCAAGCTCCACCTGCTGAAGTTCCCCAACCATTATTTTGACTTGGCTTACGGATTTTAAACCTTCACGTTGAGCTATTTGAGAAACCGTTGAAACAACCGCTTCAGCCAAAGCCCACTCATGCATAAATAACCCTAACTACCGGCTGTTTAAAGCATTTTGCCGGCAAAACGTTCAAGAGTCACATGCTACTCCAAACTATGCGTGCAGCGAAGCCATGTTGTCATAATAAGAGGCCAAGATCCCATAGAGTCGACGGTTAAGGCACTGGAGATGATAAGGCAGGAGGCGTTACCCCGCATATCCACTGGAAAACCCGTCATGGTTAAGCCTAACCTTATAAACGCTCAGCCTCCATCAACGGGCATAACAACCGACGGCGGGGTCGTGGAAGGTGTCGTGAAGTTTCTAAGACAAAACAACATAGAAAATATCATAATTGGAGAGGGAAGCGGCTTCGCAGACACCTTTGAAGCCTTCAAGGCGACGGGGATGGATAAGGTTGCCGAGAAATGGAACGTCAAACTCGTTGACCTTAACAGGGATGCTTTCGTGGAGGTTCATCCGCCTAACCCCCTAGCTTTGAGGAGAGTTAAGGTGGCTAAAACAGCCCTTGAAAGCACCATTATAAGCGTTCCCAAACTTAAAGTTCACAGGCTGGCAACAGTGACCCTTGGTCTAAAGAATATGATGGGTGCGCTGGCCCATAAGGGAACAATGCATAATGGCCACTTAAGCAAGAACATTGTGGATCTGGCGTCGGTGCTTAGGCCGAAGCTAACAGTCATAGACGGTATAATCGCCGGGGAGGTTCATGAGACAAGCGGCACCCCCATAAGAATGGACATAATAATAGCCGGAGTGGACCCTGTGGCTGTGGATGCTGTGGGCGCTGCGGTGATGGGTATAAACCCTGAAGCGGTAGACCATCTAGTGCTGGCTGAAAAGAAGGGATTAGGCACATGCCGCCTGGAAAACATAGAGATCCTAGGAGAAGGCATAGATAAGGTGAAAAGGAACTTTAGAAGGTCTCTGATTTCAAGGATCCTCTCCAGCCTTTGAAGGTCACCATTTGCGGAGCACTATCATGGTGTTCGTGTCCAGGACACCTTCTATCTTGCGTATCTGCTCCACACACTCGTTGATCTCAGCTATGTCTGCTGCGGAAATTACAACCACGATGTCGTATTCGCCTGTAACCTCATAGATCATCCTAACCTTCGATATGCCCCTAAGGGCGGCGGAAACCTTCGAAGTGGGAATAGAAGGGTTCACAGATATCAGGGATAAGGCTTCAGCCTCTCGAAGCGGGCCTGTTTCCACTGTAAAACGCCTTATAACCCCAGACTCAACAAGCTTCTTGATCCTCGCCCTAACGGCGCCCTCTGAAAGCCCAACCTTTTCGCCAATAGCGCCATAGGAGGCGCGGCTATCCATTCTGAGCAGCTCAAGGATTTTCTCGTCAACCTCGTCCATTTCATCCATCGCCTTTTACGTTTTCAGCATTTTTATTACGTAAACAGCAAAATAAGCTTTTCCAAATCCGAAAACTTTATAAAAAATGCTGATATCACAATGCTAGCTTAAGGTGAACATGTTGTTCAGAAACTGCTACACCGCGCTTATAACGCCCATGCACAGAAACCACGAAGTAGACCTCGATGGACTTGAAGCCCTCGTGGAATTCCAGCTTTCCCAAGGGGTGAACGGAGTTCTCGCCGTGGGAACCACCGGGGAAAGCGTCACCCTCGAGCCTGAAGAGCAGAAAAGCGTTATAAAGAGGGTTTACGACGTTGCGGGGGAAGCTAAAACAATAGCTGGAACAGGAAGCAGCTGCACCAAAAAGGCCCTTAAAAACACAATGGAAGCCGTTGAAATCGGTGTGAGAAACATTCTCCTCGTGGACCCCTACTATAATGGTCCAAGCTCCCTTGAGATCAGACGGGAGTATGTGGAACCCATAGCCAAAGAGTTCCCCCAAGCCCAGATAATACCCTACATTATACCGGGAAGAACAGGCACACAGCTTCTCCCCCATGACCTTGCAATACTGCACAGTCGGTTTCCAAACGTGAGGGCTGTAAAGGAAGCCACAGGGGACATGGAAAACATGAAGCTGACAAGGAAGCTTTGCGGTAAAAACTTCGACATACTCTCAGGAGATGACGACAAAACCTTTTGCATGATGATTTCCCCGGAGATAGAGGCTTCAGGAGTGATATCCGTGGCCTCAAACATTGTACCTGCAGCAGTTCAGCAGATGACAAGCCTGATCCTTGAGGGCAAAGTGGATGAGGCTAAAAGAATCTGTGAAAAGCTAACCCCCCTCTTTCAAATAGTAACCGTCAAAACAGTTGAGGAAACACCTATGGGGAATGTTGTGGTTAAGGCGAGGAACCCTCTTCCATACAAGACTTTAATGAACATTTTAGGCATGCCTTCAGGCCCGACTAGGCCGCCCCTGGGAAAAATGACACGTAAGGGAGTTGAGGTGGTTCTGAAAGCCGTAAGAGAGGTTTACGAGAAAAACCCTGAACTGCTTAAGCCTCTGGAGGACTGTTTCGATGTAGACCTTTCTAATAGGCTTTATATGGAACAATATTGGAAGGAGTTAGCCTATGGCTATTAGGATTTGCGTGGCAGGCGCAACTGGAAGAATGGGAAGCCTCCTGATTAGGGAAGCCCTTAACAGGGGCTTCGAAATAGCGGGGGCCATAGCCGCCCCTGAGGAGACAAGCGTTGGTAAAACCCTTAAGGAACTGGGAATATGTAATCTCGACCTGAAAGTCTCATCGCCTTCCATGCTTAGGGAAATCCTCAGCAATGTGGACGTTTACGTGAGCTTTACCACGCCTAGGGCGGAGCTTTCAAACATCCCCTTAGTTGCGGATGAGGGAAAACGCATAGTTATGGGGACGACAGGCTTCAGGGAATCTGAGATGGCTCAGCTTATGGAATACGTTTCCCAAAGGGTTCCAGCGGTGTTCTCATCCAACTTTTCAGTGGGAATAAACTTCCTAACGGGAATGTTGAAGTCCGTTAAGGCGCTTCCAAGGGAATATGACATAAGCATAGTTGAAGCCCATCATACGGGCAAAAACGATGCGCCAAGCGGTACAGCCCTCACTCTTGCAAAAATGATTTCGGAGATTAGAGGCTACAGCAAAATGGTCTATGGAAGGGAGGGAATAAACCCCAGAAAACCTGGAGAAATAGAGGTGGTTGCGGTTAGGGGAGGAGGAATCCCGGGCATCCATGAAATCATAATCGCAGGTCCCCATGAAATGATCACCGTTAAGCATGTGGCCTTCTCCAGAAGCATCTTCGCCCAGGGAGCGCTCATCGCTGCAGAGTGGATTATGAAGCAGACTAGGCCTGGCATTTACTCAATGGAAGAGGTGCTGGGGGGAACATAATGAGCATGGTTCCAGGCAGAGTGGTTGTAAAGTTCGGAGGAGGAGAGCTGGTCTCTGGCAGAGCCTACAAAGAAGCTGCAAGGATGATCAAGCAGTCAGGCTTCAGGGAAATAGTTGTGGTAGTTTCAGCCATGAAAGGCGCCACCGACAGCCTAATAAAGTGCATAACAGAGGTGGAGGGCATTGAAGAAAGGGACTACGCGGACATTGTAGCTATGGGTGAACGCACAAGCGCAAGGATATTCTGCTCAGCCCTGAAATCCATAGGCGTAAAATCCACTTACATTGACCCGCAACAGGAAAGATGGCCCATAATAACCGACTCCAACTATAGAGAAGCAACACCCGACTTGAACGAGACAAAGCGAAGGGTTAGACGCTACCTTGAACCCTTCCTCGGCGAATGCGTTCCAGTAGTTTGCGGCTTCATAGGAAGAGATCGAAACGGGCATGTCACAACCCTCGGCAGGGGTGGAAGCGACATAACAGCCACGCTTTTAGGCAGCTGCCTAAGGGCTGAGGAGGTTATACTGGTCAAAAACACCACGGGTGTGCTCTCCGCAGATCCGAAATATGTCCCGGACGCTAAGCCGCTGGACAGAATAACCATTGAGGAGATGTTCTCGCTGGCTCAGGGAGGAGCCAAAATAATACATCCGGACGCCTTAAGGTATAAGCTCCCAGGCCAGAGGATGAGGGTTGTAGGCTTCCCTGGAAGCCTATCCTCAAACGGCACCCAAATAGTAGGAGTGTTCAAGGCGAACCCCGTGGACATTAGAAGGCATCACGGACTAGCAGCCATAACGCTTGTAGGCGAAATTAACCCTACAAATCTGAGCAGAACCCTTCAGGTTTTCGACGGACGGAAAATCTTCGGCATGGGCACAAGCAGAAACTCCATAACAATATTCGTGGAAGTGCGAAACCCTGAACGCGTCCTTAACCAAATATGCCACCTAAACTACTTCAAAGCTGTAAGCCTCAAGGATAAAGTAGGAGCCATAGAACTTGTCAGTCCCAACTTCGTAGACTCACCAGGATGGGTTGCCAAAATATCCGGAGCGCTTGCTGAA
>JAWCTJ010000010.1:0-23828 GCA_038868255.1 Bathyarchaeia archaeon | reverse complement strand
TATTGAAAGAGCTGAATTTGTTAACGAAGTTGTGGATGTTAAACACCCAGATCATATAGTTACCCGAAAAGGAATACAATACTGATTATGCAATGCTTATATGGAAGCATGATCAATTTCAGAGCAAAAAGGTGAGAAAATGACTGAGTTAGAAGATAAGGTGCGCGAGGCAATAGGCCAAGTTGTGGACCCTGAGACGGGAATGACGTTCGCTGAGATGAATATGATAAAAAGTGTTAAGGAAGAGGAGCCTGGCGTCGTCAAAGTTGAGTTTGTCCCATCAAGCCCTTTCTGTCCCATAGCCTTCAAGCTGGCTTTAGATATAAAAAAGGAAGCGCTGAAAGTGATGGGCGTCAAGAAGGCTTTAGTTTTCTGCCGCGGGCACATGATGGAAGACAAAATAAACGAGATGGCTAACAAAGAATAACAAGTAAGCCCTCTATTCTACCCATTATAAAGTACGTGGCTGTGAAAGGCAAACCTGAATTCTGCTATTGCAGCGCTATGGAGAAGCTGTAAGAGAACCAGCGCCTAAAAGTTTAGAAACCAAAAGCCTTAAGTGAATAAGTCTCTAACTATTTGGCATCAAAGTTGGAAGGTGTTGATCTAGTTGGCTATAGAGGGTTTTTACGGAGGTAGAAAACCTGTAGATGTGAAAGTAGGTGAGCTAACTCCAACATCAAGAGCTGTTAATGTGATGGCGAAGGTGGTTTCAAAAAGCGACACTCGAAGCATAGCCTCCGGAAGAGATGGAGCACCACATACGGTTTGTGATGCCCTCATAGGCGACGAGACGGGATGCATTTACCTAACACTTTGGGATGACAACATAGCTAAAGTGAATGTGGGTGAAACCATAAAAGTGGGAAATGGTTACGTAAGCCTATTCAAGGGAAGTATGCGCCTAAACATCGGACGATACGGTTCTTTAGAAGTTTCAAACGAACCACTAACAAGCGAGGTTAACACTGAAAACAACCTGTCCCAGAAAGTTTATGCTCAGTCAAGACCCCAATTTAGAGGTCGTGGTGGGAGAGATAGAAGAGGCGGATTCAGGCAGAGACGCTATTGAAGCTGAGCCTTGCCTTTAACCCTTCTCATTTTAGGACTTTGACTTTGCCTCTTCTATATAATCCAGAAATCCTAAATTCCTATTTTCCACGAATTTTATTCCAAGTTTTCCGTATAAAGATTTGATAATGGATTTTTCTATGACTTCAGCGCCTTTCCCCAGTAAATTTCTTAGACAGTTCATGAAAATTTTTGGACTGCGCGGGATTTCTTCCCTCCTTAGTCCATAGTCGTGGCGGAGGCGGAAATAGATTATTTCCCTGCCAGCTTCCCCCAACATCAACAACCCTTCGTCAACAGCTTCGATGAAGGCCTCCTCAAAACTTCTCCTTTTCTCCATCTCTTTTCGCCCTCTAGAACTCCTTATAATGTGCATAGAAAGCCATAAGATACAGCACATAGGCGATGCTGAAAAGCATGTCACTTAAGTGTCCACAGTAGTAGGTTCCCTGTGCAGCGGCGCAACTAAAGATTATGTCAGCAATCACGTTCACTAGCGTGGCTGAACATATTAGAAGCCAAGACCTCCCAAGTTTTCCCTTCCAGAAGATCATTAGCCCAAGCGTTGCCATGAAAAACAGCAGTATATCTAGGGTTGGATAGGCAAAATCTACTGCTGAGGTTATTACATCCTTCTCGAGGTGAACGATTGGATTTAGCATGGCTATATATACAAAAACAGTTACAATTAGAGTTGCAACCATTATTATCAGCATATTTCTCCATGATAATGCATGGCTGAAGATTCTAACATACATTAGCAATGCAATAAAAAATGGTATGTACCCCATTATCCAGAAAAAGTCTGCCAGTGAAGGGTACGGCACGTCAATTCCCAAAATAAGCGTATATACTGCCCACGTAGTTTCTCCTAAAAACCACAAAAACAAACCACATGCGAAACCAAACCATACTAATGAAAAAGGTTCACTACCCTTACGCCAATATTTCCTCAAAGTTACCAAAGACACCGCCAATGCTGCGCCTGAAATGAAAGGCAGAGTAGCATTTGAAAATATGAAAATGAACTCTGGATAATACCCTTGAAAAGCGTAAACCAGTATCAGGCCAACTATCAGGAGTAAACCTATTATGTGCAGCTTTGGCAATCACGCATTCCCTCTGAAAGTGAGGTAGAATTTAAAATGGGCACATAAATATGTTATCTCACTTTTCAATTTCCTGCTCATAAATTTCAGTTACAAACTCGGCAATAGCTGGCGCCGCTGTAAGTCCAGGCGACTCTATACCTATCAGGTTTATTAAGCCGAACAATTCTCTGTCGGCTTCATGCCTTATTACGAAATCCCTAAAACCTTCATGGGGGCCATGAAGTTTAGGCCTGATCCCCGCGAAATCCGGTGTAAGCTGGTGTTCTCTTATGCACGGCAGGAACTTTTCAACATTCTCTATGAATTCCCTTTCGCTTGAAGTTACCTCATAGGATACCGTGTCCACATAATGGGCATTTGGACCGAGCCTTGCATTTCCCGCTATGTCAAGGTTTAAGTGTATCCCCAAAACACCTCCTTTTGGAACAGGATAGACAAGCATCCTCACGGGAGGTTTGCCAATAAGCCTAAAATACTCTCCTTTACAATAATGCAGTTTATACCCGAGTTTTTCCACATCCAATCCAGCCGTACCGGCGATCTTATCAGCGCATAGTCCTGCGCAATTTATAACGGTGTTCGCTTTTATCATGAATTTTTCCCCAAAACTTACTCCAAAAACTTCATAGCCATCATCATCTTTGCTTAAACATTTAACCTCGGTGTTTGTTACCAAAAGGGCGCCGTTTTTGCTGGCTTTTGCATAAAAGTAGTCCATAAGCGCATCTGGCTCAACTATGCCTGTTGAAGGTGAGTAAAGGGCTCTCTCAGCATTGACATTCGGCTCCATCTTCTTAATATATTCTCCTTCCAGCATCTTCAACCCATTCACACCATTTGCTAATCCCCATTGAAGTAGCCTCTCAAGTTCATTGACTTCTTCCTCATTCACAGCAACAGTCAATTTCCCTAACTTTTTACATGGGATTCTATATCTTTCACAAATATCGTAAATCATGGAATTACCTCTTACACACAATATGGCCTTAAGAGATCCTGGAGGATAATGTATCCCTGAATGAATTACACCGCCGTTGTGGCTGCTTGTTTCCAGTCCATATCTTGGTTTCCTCTCCAAAATGTAAATTCCCTTTTCTATTTCTGAAAGTCTCGCAGCTAAAGCTAAACCAACTATCCCTGCACCTATGATGACTATGTTTACTCTCTCCACAGAGACCCCTGAGGATTAGTGGATGTATTTCTAAAGGACACTTTCTATTGCATTCCTTATTGCCTCTGCACCACTATAGAAGACGCTTCTTTCCTCTTCATCCAGCTGCCACTGTAGAATCTCCATGATCCCGCTGCGGCTTAAGATGACTGGAACACCTATGCTTAATTCTCGTAGGCCATATTCGCCATCTACGATTGCGGAGCATATGCAAAGCTTCTTCTCATCCTTCGCGATGTACTCAATCATGTTGACGGTGTTGTCTGCAGGAGCATATATAGTTGCTCCTTTCTTCGAAATTACATCTAAGGCTGTCTTTTTTAACTCATCAATAATTGATGTTTTTTCACTTTCCGTGAAGTTTGTTTTTTCGCCTTTAATCTTCACTCTGCTGAACACTGGAACTTGGTTATCACCATGCTCGCCTATAACATAAGCTTCAACATCTAGAACTGGAACCGAGTATTTTCTGCTGAGGACATGTCTAAACCTTGCTGAGTCAAGCATACCTGCGCTTCCAATGATTTTCCCACGTGGAAATTCAGAGTACCTCCATAGTAGATAATTCATCACATCAACGGGATTCGTCAAAGTTATGACCGTAGGCTCACCATCAAACTTTCTGAGGTTCTGGGCCACATCAGCTATTATTTTCTTATTCACTTGAAGTAGCTCAAGTCTAGACTTCATCTCCGGGGTTCTTGGTCTTCCAGCCGAAATAACAACAACTTCAGCGTCTTTTATGTCACTGTAGTCTCCAGCGAAAACCCTTGTATTGCTTCTGAAAGCTATGGCCTGCGATATGTCTGCGGCGTTCCCCTCAGCTAAATTCCTGAAAATATCTATCAGAACAAGCTCATCAGCTAGTCCTCTATTAGCTATCTCATACGCTATGCATGAACCTAAATTGCCAACTCCGATAACCGCAATCTTGTGCATAATGGTAAATTGCAACTTCAAGTTTAAAACATTTAATTTCAATAGTGAAGCTCTTGCCTAGAGGCGCCCGCCTCAAGGGTATTGATGGAAAATTATTTAAGTTGTTCAAAGGAAATAATTGCTAAGGAGAAAGGCATATGCGTTTAGACTATGCACTATATGCGGTAGCTATAATTTTATTTATAGTCACTGGTGTGGCGCTTGCATATCCATCAGTAGAGCCTAAAGAATTATGGGTTGTATCAACAGCTGTCTTGGGATTAGTCTTTGTTGGACTTGGTTATTTGCAGAGACCTAAACCGCAGGCTAGGACTGTAACTTTTGAAGCTCCACAGCCAGCTGCTGCTCCAGCCGCTATGATGCCGCCACCCGCGGAGCAAGTGACACCGCAACCTGTGGAGCAGGCGACATTACCCGCGGAGCAAGTTTCACAGCCTCCGCCTCAGGAGGCGCCCCTAGAAGCAGCAGCTACTGAGATGTCTGTCTTAAGCCTGACTGATATAAAGGGAATAGGGCAAAAGAGAGCTGAGCAGCTTAGGGGTATTGGAATAACAAGTGTTGAGTCTTTAGCTGTAGCTTCTGTAGAAGATATAGCCTCCAAACTCAAGGTTTCCCCGAAGATTGTTGGGGCTTGGATAGAGGAAGCAAAGAGGCTCATCGGAAAATCCTAAAGATTAAACGCTGTGATCCTAAAGCTTCAAAATTCGTATTATATTTCTTCTTTCCAGCCTTTTTATAGCATCTAGAAACTCATTTCTTCTCTTGCCTGTTAAATTAAAGTTTTGCAGAATATCCTGCAGGGGTATGCTGCCCTGTCCAAGCTCTGTAATTTCTTTATGGAGGAGCCTTATTATCAACCGTTCAAGTTTGCCGCAGCGCCAGGTGGTGTTTCTGATGAGCACAATTACGGCTTTGCCAAGATCCTTGCTGTCCAAGCTCTTCATCCCATCAAATTTAATATTAAAATTCATAGCTTTTAGGATTTCGTCAGTAGACCTGGAGGTTCTTCTCGAAAAGTATGCCATGCGTATCTTTATAGTAATGCGGAAGCTTCCCAGCCTTTTTATATCCAAGTTTACTGTACAACTTTATCGCCGCGATATTATCTTCTCTCACCTCGAGTCGACACTTCACCACGCCTTTTCCCGCAAAGATTTTTTCTATCTCTTGAAGAAGCTTAACACCTATCCCCTTTCGTCTATGCTTTTGGGAAACATCAATAGTGAGTATGTGTCCCACAAGCCGATCGTTGTCATAATATAACGCTCCAATTATGAATCCTATTATCTCCCCGCCCTTTTTCGCCGTCAACCCGACAGAATTGGGGCTCATAAGCAACTTTGCTATCTGCTTTTTTGTGAAAGCTTCCTTTTTAAAGCATTCCTTTTCAATCTCATAAAGCCTTTCTAAGTGCTCAAGTGAGACATCATCAATTGATACGGCCATTCATTATCCTCTAAAAATGTTACGACACAGAATCTTAAGGCTTTTCACTGTCCAACTTTTTTCTCATGACTCTTATTTCAATCCATTGCTGGACAGTAAATCCCACGAAGAATTTAAGCCATACTGCTAAAATCCTCGTCAATATTGTCGCCGTGGCGCTTATGCCGAAGGGTATGCCAAGCGCCACGTAAAGCGAAGTCATAGTTATCTCCGGAAGCCCCACCTCAAAGGGTATACCCAGCGGTATCGCCTTAACCGCCGCAACTATAGACTGTGTTACAAGTATGATACTCCAGCTAACTTGAATGTCTAATGCCTGGAATACCAGTTGGCATAGGGCTAGATAAGCTATCCATGAAAGGGTTGATAACGTGATGGCAACCGCAACGATCTTTGGCGCGTTCCCGTAGGCTTTTATGGAGCTGTGGAACATTCCTGCCAATTTAACAGCGTTTTCTCTAATTTTCGTAGGTTTCCATTTTCCTCTGCTTATACGATTAACAACGCCTATAACCCAGTCAATTATCTTTAGAGTCCAGTTTTCCTTTATGCAGAGAAGTATGAGGAGAACTGTGAAGAGCAGGGTTATGGTTATTAGGAATATGGATAGATTAAAGACAAAACCGTCCAAGGGAGCTTCAGCAATGAGCATGAATATCCCTATCAAAAGGCTTGCAACGCCCATTCCCATGCTTATCAATCTATGCGCTACCAGAGATGCTACAACCTTGCCGCTTACGTCATTGCCCTTCTCCCTTATAATGAGGTAGAGCCTGGAGATTTCCCCGCTTACGGATTCTGCGGGTATTATTATGTCCATGAAGGTTCCATACCACACATACAAGTAGGATTTCATAATGGACAGTTTCACAGATAGAAAACTTAGAAGAGAACGCCAAGCCATCGCGTAAAGGAAGACCTCTACGAAAATCATCAGGGCTGCCGTGAAATACATCATTGGATCCGCCCGCTGAACAGTTGCGATTATCTCAGGTATGTCCACTTGAAACAGATAGAGGTATACTATGAAGGCAGTTATGCCTATAAGAGGAAGAATTATGGTTTTCCATGTGAATTGAGGCTTAGCCGAAGTCATAGAGCTACATCCCTGTAATGCTTCAGAAAGATTTTATGAAGCATTATAAATCTTTGTTAAATAACAGATTGCAAATTTTAGGTTGTAAATAAGAAGTTTTAAATCCGCTTGGGGTCATGATGAGCTACTACGGGATGACGGAAATGTTAAGGGAAGCAGCGTTAGATCTCGTAAGGAAAAACGTGACCAAGAGAAACATTCTATACCACATGTTTGCGGTGGAGGCTGTAATGAGGAATATTGCAGCTTATCTCGGCGAAGACGAGAACCTGTGGGGACTTACTGGTTTACTCCACGATATAGATTACGAAAAAACTGAGGCGACGCCTGAAATGCACAGCCTATTAGCCAGCGACATCCTGGGGGAGACAGTGCCTGCCGAGGTTCTTCGAGCCATAAAGGCTCACAATTTTAAGTATACTGGAATTAAGCCTGAGAATCGCCTGGAGAAAGCTCTGATAGCCTGTGATGCCATCTCCGGTTTGCTGGTGGCATGCGCCTTAGTCATGCCTTCCAAGAAGCTGAGGGATGTTAAAGTGGAGACTGTGGCTAAAAAGTTCAAAGACAAGGATTTTGCAAGGGGCGCTGATAGAGAGCGAATATTGTTATGCGAGGAAATCGGAATACCTAAAGAGAAATTTTTCGAGCTGGCATTGGAAAGTTTAAAGAAGATAGCTCATGAAATAGGCTTGTAATAACTTAAAATTCCGGTCTGGGCTTACCCATTTTCTTATCTAGGCAGGCTTTTACAAACCCGTAATACTCTGGATCAGGTTTCCCAGGGCGGCTTTTGAATTCTCCATGGAACTGAGATGCGAAAAAGAAGAAGTGACTAGGCAGCTCGAGGATCTCCATTCTCCGTCCATCAGGGCTTTTACCGGAGAACACCATTCCCTCTTTTTCAAGCTTCTCCACATAGTCTAAATTAACCTCAAACCTATGTCGATGGCGCTCATAGATTTCCTCTTTTTTGTAGAGGGCATACGCTATAGTGTCCTTTTTTAATAGAATTTTATGAGCTCCTAGACGCATGGTTGCCCCTTTGTATTCTATTCCCCGTTGTTCAGGCATGAAATCAATCACTGGATGCGGTGACTTTGAATCTATTTCGGTGCTATTGGCCCCCTCTAGTCCACATACATTTCTGGCGAACTCTATCACGGCCAACTGGAAGCCGTAGCATATTCCCAAAAACGGTATGTTGTTCTCTCTTGCGAATCTTATTGCCATAATCTTCCCTTCAGCGCCTCTGGATCCAAAGCCATAGGGCACGAAAATTCCGTTAAAGTCTCTCAGAATTTGCAGTTTGTCCGAGCTTTTTTCAAAAGTCTCAGCCTCAATATAGTGAATTTCGATTCTTGTATGGCATGCTGCGCCTGCATGCAACAGTGCTTCCTTCATGCTTACGTAGCTATCAGCTAGACCAGCATATTTGCCTACCAATGCCACTTTAATTTCATATTTCGGATTTAATATTGCATCGACGAACCTTATCCATTCATCGCGGCTGGGTGCATGCCCAGCTAGTCCCAACCTTTTACATATAAATTCTCCCATCCCCTGCTCGTCCAGTATAAGCGGCACCTGATAAACGGACTCAACATTATAGGAGCAGAAAACAGCGTTCTCTGGGATTGTGCCGAATAAAGCTATTTTTCTCAGGGTTTCCGCGTCTATCATTCTTTGGCATCTTGCCACAATGATGTCCGGCTGTATGCCTATACGCCTCAATTCGTTGACGCTGTGCTGAAGGGGCTTCGTTTTCATCTCATTAGTAACGTCTAATATTGGAACTAGCGCCACATGCACGTATAGGGTGTTCTCATAGCCCTCCTCCAGTCGCATCTGGCGTATAGCTTCAAGGAAGGGCAATCCCTCAATGTCACCTACTGTTCCGCCAACCTCTGTCAGAACCACATCCACATTAGAGTCTGCCGCCACGCTCCTGACGCGGTCCTTGATCTCTTTAGTTATATGCGGGACTATCTGCACACATTTACCGAGGAAGCTTCCACGCCGTTCCTTTTCTATCACCGCCTTATACACCTGTCCAGTGGTTATGTTGTTTTCTTTTTTCAAGTTCAAATCAAGGAACCGCTCATACCAGCCTAGATCTAGGTCTGTTTCGCCTCCGTCATCAGTGACGTAGACTTCGCCATGCATATAGGGGTTCATTGTGCCCGCGTCAACGTTCACATAAGGATCAATTTTAACCGCTGTAACCTTAAATCCTCTCATCTGAAGCATTTTACCGATGGAAGCGGTTACGATACCCTTACCAACGGAGCTTAAAACGCCACCTGTGACGAAAATATACTTAACCATCTCTATGCTCTGCCCTCTTTCAATTGCAAAAGCATAGGGTTAGATCAGCATTTAAAGTTATTCCAACAACTTCTGTAAGCTTACTACAACTTTACTCTTAAATGTTCATGATAATGGGGGGCTTAGAGCAATCTATGCTAGTCCATATTTCCGGAAGAGAATTCAAGTTATTTGATAATTGCTATCATAAGATAGATGGTTTATGAGTATTTGCTGATATGTAATTCTAAAGCAAGGTTTAAAGAGTTTAAAGCGTAAGCATAAAACTAGCCTTTAAAGATTTCAGGCTGAGAATTGTTCTATGGCCGCAAAGACGCCCAGCATTGTCTATTGGCTTGGTGATAATCTATACCTAAACATAACTAATCAATGTCCCAACAGATGCTATTTCTGTTTAAGGAATTTTAAAGATGGTGTGGGCGGCTTTAACCTTAAAATCCAGCGGGAACCAACTGTTGACGAGGTTCTGTCGAAGCTTCAAAATGCAATTGGTATGAGACGATGGAAAGAGATTGTTTTCTGTGGATTCGGTGAACCCCTAGTGAGGCTTGACTGTGTTTTAGAAGTTAGCAGACGTATAAGGCAAAATTATGGAAAGATCATCGCCATAAGGGTGAACACTAATGGTCAAGGTTACCTCCTAAATAAGGGGCGGAATGTTGTGGAGGAATTGAAGGCGGCAGGCGTCGACAGGGTTAGCGTAAGCCTAAATGCTCATGATAAAGCAATCTACATGGAGGTTTGCCGTCCAAGCTTCGAAAATGCATACGAGAACATCTTGGAATTCATCGAAAGAGCAAAGAAAGTTCTTGACGTGGAGGTGACCGCCGTCACTATTCCAGAGGTGGACCTGGACAAAGTCGCCGAGATCGCTGCAGGCATGGGGGTAAAGTTTAGAATAAGGCCTTATATCCCTGGTTTCTGGTAGATCTAACGTCACAAAAGCTTTAACATGCTGCCAGCGGATATTGCCACTCCAATCGAGATTACTAATCCGCCGACGAAGCCAAACCAGCCTATAGCTCCATCGGCAAGCATTCTTAGGAAAATGCTTATGGTAAGCCAGAATCCAACACCTGAAAGGGTATCCGCCTTCTTACTAAGCGGCTCATGTAATATGAAGCGCACAGCTAAAATTGCTGCCTGAAGTATGCCGAAGGCTAGGCAGAAATGAAACGCTACCATATATACTGTAGTATGGTTTTGCACATGTACCGGTGCAGGTAAAAATATGTTTCCATTTAGGTTTACAAGGTTAAAGTCCTGAAAGAATTTTAACGCTTCATCGGTTAGCTTCGGTGTGCCCGCCCATATCGCGCCTAGGAGTATCAGGAAAAATCCTAATGATGCTATGCTGAGCCAGTCCACTGCATGCTGTTTTTCCTTCTCCCTCCTCCCCATAACATCGCCCCAATGTTGTAGTGTTATCTGTAGTGACTTAAAACTATTGTGCAGAAGCAAAATCTGCAAGTCATTTTTAAGTGTGAAAAGCCAAGTATGTTTGGTGAATTTACGTAATGCGCGTTCTTTTCGTCGAACCGCCTAAGGACGTATGGTTTGTTATGGGGGAATATCTGCCGCCGCCCTATGGCATAATCCAGCTGGCGGCTTACCTTGAATCAAAATTAAGGGATGTGAATGTACAGGTTCTGGACTGCAATGCCGAAGGGGTAGATTGGAAAGGGCTTGAAAAGCGGATTAAAGAATTTAACCCGAACATTGTGGCCTCAAGTTCCCTGGCAACCTGCAACGCCTATGTGACTGTTAGAACATTGGAAACTGCCAAAAGGGTTAATCCTGAAATTCTGACGGTTACTGGAGGACAGCATTTCACCGTAACAGCCAAAGAAAGCTTGGAGCAATACCCAGAAATAGATGTCATAGTGCGTGGCGAGGGTGAAGAAACCCTTGTTGAGCTTGTAAAAAATGCTGACGATCCCTCAGCTTTTCCAAAGATTAGGGGCATATCCTTCAGACATGAAGGGAAGATTTATAATAATCCTCCTCGCCCCTTAATCGAAAACCTGGAAGAGCTGCCATATCCCGGATATCATTTAGTCGGGGACCTCGTTCATAAATACCATTTTGCAGCTATGGCTGGACGGCGCAACCCCTATGCACTTATCGAAGGCTCAAGGGGCTGTAATCATTCCTGCGCATATTGCACTCAATGGATGCACTGGATGGGACGTTGGCGGGCAAAATCTCCAAGACGCATTGCTGACGAGATGGAGTACTGCTATAACAACTTTGGCAGTCGCTTAATCTGGTTTACTGATGATAATATGGGTTCTGGAGAGAGAATAGGCGAGATTGCAGATGAAATATTAAAGAGGCATATGGAGAATCTGATGTGGTTTATTCAAGCGAGATGCGACGATATAGTTCATAATGAACGTTTTCTGCCGAAACTAAGACGATCTGGGCTTATGTGGGTGCTGCTGGGCGTTGAAACCTCAGAACAAGCTGTTCTCAACGATTATGGAAAAAACATCAAGGTTGAAGATGCTAAGAAGGCCGTTAAACTATTGAGGAGGAACGGCATCGCCGCTCATGCAATGTTCATAATAGGCGCCAGAAAGGACACGGCTGAGTCGATCGCCAGAGTTAGGGAATTTGCGAACGAATTAGACCCGGACTTCGCCATATTCAGTATACTTACACCTTTTCCGGGAACCCGAATATATGAGGAGGCTATGCGGAACGGCTGGATAGAAGATTATAACTGGGCACACTATGACATGGTGCATGCCATAATGCCCACTGAAACACTGTCCCGAAAGGAGGTTCAGGAGGAACTTTACATGTGCTATCGAAGCTTCTACGGTTCATGGAATAGGCGTCTTCAAGGCTTGTTCTCCCCTAACAAGCTGCTTAGGAGGGCATACTGGCATATGACGGGAAAGGGCATACTTGCACAGCTCAGAGCCCTATTCTAGGCTGGAATGCTATGCCAAGAGCTAGGCACCATGATTTTCTGGCGGTTTCAATATTGATCCTATCCATCATTGGAACGACCTTGGTTCTGCCCATTACAGTATTCAAGCCGATCGCATACTTGGACATCCCTTGGCGTAAAACGCTGATCGGCTCGCTACTGGCCATCCTCTGTATTGCCGGTATTCCAGCTGCTCTCTTGCCGGGGAAATGCGCAAAGGCAACTCACAGATCAAGAAGGGAAACAGCTGGGTATAAGTTTGAAAGTCCAGCCCCTCAGAAAGTTGCTGTCGTCTTCAGGGGACATCATCCTGATTGTGGAAAATTTGATGCCCACATAGTGCACATAATGGGAAATGAGTATTGTGCTGCATGCACCGGTTTAGCCCTTGGAGCGCTCATCGTGTTGGCTGGAACCTTTCTTTACTTTTTCATCGAGTATAGCATGGAAAATTTTGGGTTATGGGCTATTTTCGCTGGTCAGATAGGGGTGGCCTTGGGGCTCTTTCAGTTCAAATTTAGAAACTTCATGAGGCTGGCTTTAAACGCCATCTTCGTAATCGCTTGTTTTCTGATTCTTGCGGGAGCAGATAGTGTTGCAGGAAACCTGCTGCTTGACTTATATATTTTCGGCTTAATACTATACTGGCTTTTCACAAGAATAATGCTTTCTAAATGGGATCACACGCGAATCTGCCGTAAATGCGGCTTTTCATGCATATAGAAAGGTTAGTGTTTACGGGTTAACCCGTAGGCAGCACCTATTATTATTAGAACTCCGAAGATTATGATCATGAAGGGCCACCATGGTATGGATATTCCGAAGAGTTCATTAAGAAGCATACTAAGGCCTGCGATGATGATTATTATGCCTATAGCCAGACCTAAAACTGCGCCTCCCCTAGGTATGCCGAAGCATTCAGTTTCTTCGCTTCCAAAGCACTCATCTCTGTGTCTTCCATGTTTACCTTCATCTAATGCATATAATGAAGCACCGCACTGAGAACATGTCCTGGCATCATCTGGATTTTTCGCTCCACATCTAACACAATAAACCAAAATAACTTCCCCTACATGTAGTTACTTTAAACGATAATAAGGCTTTTGGATATTTTCTATTTTAATTCTAGTTGGGGTTTTCCGTATGCATATCCTCAACAAAAGTCATGTGGTGTTGATGATTGCAAACGTAGGATTCAGTTTCATACTTATATTTTCAACCTTGCTTAGGGATTCCGGAATCTCCAGTTTTCAACAAGTACTTTTCAGGTTAACCCTCGCCATCTTAATTGTTTTAGCCTTAAATAAATGTCAGATCAGAATTAGGAAAGATGATTTAAGGCATTTCATGGTTAGAGGGATTAGTTTCTCACTATTCCTTTTAACGGCTCTTTCATCGATAGCCCTGGGTTGTTCTGTTCCCGTAGCAACAGCACTTATCCACACGCAGCCGCTGTTCACTTCGGTGATTGCTATGATCTCTGGCAGGGAGAGGGTTTCCATAAAAAAGTTTCCACCTATACTTATGGGCATCGTTGGAGTCTTTATAGTAGGCGGAATAGACCTTAGGAATTTTTCATTGGCAAGCTTCGGCGTACCCCTTGCCATTATAGCTGGATTTTTGTATGCGATTTACCTTTTCATGAAAAGGGTTGAAAAGGAATACCGCCCGCTTCAAGCCCTTTTCAACACATTTATTTTTGCAGCGCCGTTCACTCTATTCTTTTGGCCAATTTTAAGGGCCTTTATAAAAAATCCGCTTATTACAGGGTTGATGGTGCCAAATTATTACCAATTCTTTTTACTTTTCCTTTTAGCCTCTGTCAGCACAGTAGTTCCATATGGGCTTCTGAACTATGTTAAAAATTATGAAGTTTCACCTACTGCTGAGGGTGTGATGCTTCTAATAGATCCAGCCTTTAGCTTATTCTGGGCGATGCTTATACTGGGGCAATATGCCACTCCATTCCAGTACTTCGGTGTAGTTCTCATTCTCACCAGTGCATTAATAGTGCTCAGGTCCTAGGCAATATTAAATACTTTAATGTGAAGAATTATCCTTATGCTGGTTGCAGGTGTTGATGATGCTGGACGCGGTTCATTAATAGGGCCACTTGTTATAGCTGGAGTTTTGATTGAGGAAGGGGGAATTCCCAAGCTTGTCAAGCTTGGAGTTAAGGACTCAAAATTGTTATCTCCCGCCACAAGGGAAAAACTCGCCGTTCAGATAAAGCAGATAGCCCTGAAACATGTAGTGGTAAAGCTTTCACCGCAGGAAATCGACAGAGTTGTGGAGTCGAGGAAAAAGCTTCATAAGCTGAATTGGCTTGAAGCGCAAGCCATGGCAAAGGTCATAGAACTCCTTAAACCCAGCGTGGCCTATGTAGACGCTTCAGACGTGGTTGAGGAACGCTTCAAGGAGCAGATACTTGAGCTTCTACCATTCAGAGTTGAAATCATCTCGGAGCATAAAGCGGACAGAAAATATCCCATAGTTTCAGCAGCCTCAATAATCGCCAAGGTTGAGAGGGACAGGGAGATCTCCGAGCTGAAGGCGAAGTATGGAGACTTTGGATGTGGTTACCCCTCTGACCCAAAAACGATTGAGTTTCTGCGACGGTACCTGCAAACTTTCGGAGAATATCCAGATTTTGTAAGGAAGTCTTGGAAACCAGCTAAAAAGGCTATGCTGGAGAAGGATTCCAAGCAGAAAACGCTATTCTAGAGTTTACAAAGCTCTTCAGGTTTTCTAATTCTTGAGATTTCCTCCCGTGAAATGCATGGAATATCAGATTTCCGAATCCTTCCATCTTCGGTCACGAGAACAGGCTGTGCCTGGACAACCCTGCTTAGGCCTATAATTTCATCAATCATTTTATTTATGTGGGCTTCTTTCTCCTCTGCGACGCTGCCTATTATTTTAATATCCTCCTCCGGCACTGTGATGAGAAAATCAAAGGGAACCTTCCTAAGGGAGACAATGTCATAGTCATCAACATTCCTGAAAATCCACTTTAAAAACCTGCTTTTAGCTATCATCCGCTTAGCCTTGGCCTTGGAGCTCTTCTTAAGATTTTTAGGAGTCTTCAAAATTTCCACAGTCTTCACCACGGGATCCCCGAGCGTGCACAGGAGCTTGTATGCAGCCGTCACGGAGGCCCTGGTCATGCCTCTCTCGTAACCATATAGAGTTCTCCTTGATACGCCAACTTTCTCGGCGACGTCGCCTACGGACATTCCAAGCTCCTGTCTCCTGCGGCGTAGGGCTTCTCCATCTATCTCCACATAGTATCCTCCTGGTCCAGCCTGGATTAGAGGCTGAATCTCCCGCAAAATTATGTCCTCAAATGTTTTAGATGTCACTGCTGGTACATTATATCTGGAATAGACGGTGTCATCCTCGAGGGGTTTATCCCTGGTTTTATCTCCTATTATGAGGGATGTAGCTGAAACGTTTTGGCATACGATTCTGAGCTCTAATGAATCTTTGGGTGAAATGGCACCTATGTCATGTTGTACTTTAATCAGCACCAGCGTCCTGTCTTTTCTTGCCGCAATATCAAAACAGCTAGGTCTAGAATACTTGATTTGGGAGACGGTGAAACCGGCTTTTTTAAGGATGGATTTTGCAGCTTTAACTTGCCCCGTCTCCTGTCTACTCATTAGCTCCCACAAAATGAAATGCGATGTGCTCTTGGATATAAAGGTTATATGCTCAGTTCTCCGCTAGGTTCTTGCTACAATCATGGCATGAGCCTTATCATAGGGTTCCAGATGTACAACATCCTCTATCTTGAAACCTCTATTCTCCAAAACTTTAACTTCCTGTCTATAAACTTCCGTCGGCTCCTTCGTGACATCTATGCTTTGGGCTTTTACGGCAAGCATTATCCATCCGGGTTTTTTCAAGTAAAAGTCAGCGTTATCTGCTAGAATCCTGGCTTGCTCAGGCTGGGCAATATCGCAGTATATAACATCCACCTTATCCCGGATAAACATGGAATATTTCTCTGGAAAGCGAGCGTCCTCCAATATTGGAACCATGTTAAGCCTATGAGCGCATACATTATTCACAAGTTCCCTTATGGCTCTTGGAGCGAACTCCACACAGTACACTGTTCCCTTCTCGCCAACAATGTCTGAAACATGACTTGCCGTAGTCCCGGAAGCCGCGCCCAAATAAAGCACATGATCCTCTGGCTTTATGGGGACAACCTTAACCTCCTTGATTATAGCTGCCGCTAGCTTGCTTCTGAACGCATCCCAGACACGGTACTCCACTCCCTCATAGCGTACAAGCTTTTCTCCGTAGACGCTTCTTCCGGGAGTAAGGTTTCTTGTCGCAAGCCTCTGTGTTCCATCATCAAGAGTTACTTGGTAGACCTGCTGAAATCGGGGATGAGGTTTAACGTGCATATCTTCTACTTCTCCTCTCTTTTCTTCCGGGCTTTCTTTCAGGGACTTTCGGAGGCTCAGCGTACTTTTCACCTATCTCCTCAATCCTTTTTTCCAAGTCAGCCTTAAGCTCGTCGCCTATGTATCTGCCTCCGAAAGTGTCAGTTCTAGCGGCTATTGCCAGTTTTCCAGCTAGTGCACGGGCTATTTTGCCTCTCTGCCACTTTTTTGCATCATGTAGGTATGGATGCTGGAAGATTATACCATGCTTCGGTGGTCTAGTTCCGGTTTTTAATGAGCGGAAAAGGGCTTTTTCGGCGCCGAGCACCTGTATAGTGCTAGCGGGCATCTTAGCTAAATTGGCTAGCCCACCTGCCAAGGCTATTAAGCGTGCGCCTAGGAGGGCTCCGGTTATGGCTTTTATGTTTGGTGCCGCTTCCTCCATAGCGTTTTCAATATAGCTCTCAAGCGATTGTCTAAGCTCGTATAGGTCCAGTATGTTTCTGCCAAGGGCTTGAATCTGGGTGAGATCCGCATCCGCAAGGTCGGCGCCCATGGATTTTGAAGCTGCGCTCGCTATTTGCTCCGCCTTGTTTTTAGGTATTCCCTCTTGCTCTAGAAGAGCAACGGTGAAGTTTTCCCTATTACCCAGCTTAATAACCAGTCTAGCATAGGTTTCATGCTTGTCTATTATGCGGTCCAGTTCCGGAAAATGGATTCCATACCATTCCCTTAGGCGGCTCATGAAGAGGTTTACTGTCTTGTCAAGGTCGTCCAGTGCTTGTATGGCCTGGGCTATAAGTATGTCCTTCTTTTCCACGGCCCTCTTAACCTTCAGCTTAGCCGTTTCCATTGCGACTTTATGCATCCAGAGGCGGGATTCTTCATAATCCTTGGCAAAACCAGTTTCAACAGCAAACCTCTCCATATTAGCGCGTAATATGCTTCCCGCCTCCGAAAATTTTGAAACCTCAACGTTCACTCCAAATCTATTCTTGACTGCCGCCGCTAAAGACTCGTTTTCAAAAACGAATGTTGTATAGCCGCTTTCCTTCAGATGCTCAATAAGCTCTGATAATTCCTTGACAATCCTTCCAGATTCAATCTCAAGGAGGTTTTTCGCCGCAGCCTCTGGCTTTTTGCTGAAAAGTGCATGAGTTACAAGCATGTTTCCCTCGTTGAAGGCGAGGATTCCGAAAAAAGCCGGAACCACTGTGGCTTTCATTATTATTCCTCAGCTTGAAATAGTATCTACGGGCTTAAATAGATAAATGATTCTGAGCAATATGACCTTGTGGATTAAACTTATCAGACTATTGAACATAAACATGAAATAGTGGTGAATGAGCTGTTGAATGAAAGCCTAAGCGTCAACCTAGCGGGTTTAGATCTTAGAAACCCTACCATGCTGGCCTCCGGGATTTTGGGGTACTCCGCCGATACTCTCAGAAGCATTGTTGATGGCGGCGCAGGTGCCGTGGTAACCAAGTCTGTAGGGCTTAAGCCCCGAGTGGGATATTCAAATCCAACAGTTGTCCAGACAAGTTATGGATTAATAAATGCCGTAGGCTTGCCGAATCCTGGAATTAACGAGTTCGCTAAGGACATATTTGAAGCAAAGAAGGTTTTGAAGGTGCCCTTAATCGTGAGCGTTTACGGCTTTTCAGCGGAGGAATACGCTGTTGTTTCCAGAAAAGCCGCCGAATCCGGGGCTGATGCTCTGGAGCTTAATGTATCCTGTCCCCATGTGAAGGAAACAGGCTCTGAAATAGGGCAGAACCCCCATGTTTTGGCGGAGGTTGTTAGGAAAGTTAAGGCTTCAGTGGAAAAACCTGTTTTCGTTAAACTTTCGCCGAACGTGACCGACATCACTGAACTTGCGGAGGTGGCTGTTAGGTCAGGTGCTGATGGCATAACAGCCATAAACACCGTCCGGGCTATGGCCATAGATGTTGAAACTGCAAAGCCTATACTGAGTAATAAACGGGGCGGACTATCCGGGCCTGCGATAAAGCCTGTAGCCTTAAGATGTGTCTACGACATTTATGAGAGGATTAAAGCGCCCTTAATTGGATGCGGAGGTATAACGAACTGGAGGGATGTTGTTGAATTCATACTTGCAGGCGCCACAGCTGTCCAAATTGGAACAGCCATAGCTCTTAAGGGCCCGCGGGTCTTTAAATCTGTGGTAAGAGGCATAGCCATATACCTTAAGAAGAAAGGTTTCAAGGAAGTGAGTGAGATTGTCGGCTTGGCTCACCGCAGTTAGCCGCCTACGCACTACTCGCATAGAAGCCATTAAAACCGAAAGCCCTACGGTGAAGGTCTTCTCGTTCAAGGATCGTCTGTGTGCGAGAGCTAAGCCGGGGCAATTCCTCATGCTTTGGGTTCCAGGCGTGGATGAAATACCTTTAAGCATACTTGATGTGGATAAAAACGGTACAGTGTCTGTGGCTGTTAAAAAGGTAGGTGAAGCAACACGGGCGCTTCACAGCATGAAGGCCGGCGGGGTTGTAGGTGTTCGCGGACCCTTCGGGAACAGTTTCACGGAAAAAAGCGGTAGAATCCTCATGGTAGGTGGCGGAACAGGCATCGCTCCCCTAATTTTCCTTGTGAGGAGACTTAAATCCACACAGGCTACGGTTAAATTTGTAATAGGGGCAAAAACAAGGGCGGAGCTTCTGTTCTTAGATCAGCTTTACACGCTTTGCGGGAGAGAAAATGTTTTAACTACAACTGAGGATGGAAGCCATGGCGTAAAGGGTTTGGTTACACATCCGTTAGAGCAGCTTATGGAAAGAGAGATTTTCGACATGGTTTACACCTGTGGACCTGAAAAAATGATGCTGGAGGTCTTCCGCCTATCTAAAGAGCGCGGCATACCTATGGAAGCTAGTTTGGAACGTATCATGCGGTGCGCTATTGGAATTTGTGGGAGCTGCACTATAGGCAGATATCGCGTATGCAAAGACGGCCCGGTCTTTAATATAAACCAGCTGAGGAATATTGTGGACGAGTTTGGATTTTGGAAACGCGACTTCAGCGGAAAGAAAATCCCAGTGCAATGAATCATGTATACCGGCTTGTTGAATTCAGCTTCAAACATAATTTAACCGTTCACTTGTTTCTTTCACGTCGATAACTACCTAAACTCAACTTTTAGAAGCCGATAATGGTATCTCATGGATCCCCAGGGTGTTTCGGGTTTAGATTTTGTAGTATTTTGCGTGTAGGAGTATGCCTATCGATAGTATAGCTATGCATGAGATTGAGATGACCGTAGCATCCATTATTATGGTTGAGCTTGTTATGGGCGCTTCTCTTAAGAAAAGAGATGTTAAGGCGTCTGTGACATAGTAGCTTGGCACAAATTTGCCTGCTATTTGGGCTGTGGAGGAAAGTGAGGCGCCGACGAATGTTCCTAGAAATAGCTGAGGCAGCACAAAGAGGAAGGACAGTCCTGTGGCTGCACTGGATGTTCTGGCCAATGTGGCAGTGATTAATCCGAAGCCAACATTTGATAGGGAAAAAATCGTTACAAGCGTGAAGGCTAACGCGTATACTGCGAGGTCCACGTTCGGCCTGAATCCCATGATGTAGGTTGCGGTGAAGACGATTACTGCTTGAATTAGAGCTATAAGCATGTATGCCAGAACCTGGCTTGTCATGAACTCCGTTGGAGTTATCGGGGTTGTCCTTATTCTTTTCATCATGCCGTTTTCGCGGTCTTGTGTGAAGGCTTGCGCAACCATCATTATGATGAAAATTGATGCAAAGGTGAACATGCCGGGCGCCATGAACTCGAAGGTTGAGAGCGGCTTCGTCTCTACTAGCGAGGCAATCTGCATATCTATCGGGGTTAAATCTTGCTGCGCGGTCTGGTCTGCAAGCGCGTTTAAAGCTTGCTTGATTATGGGTGGCACAGCTTGAGTTGCTGCAATAGAGCCCTTGTCAACATAAAGCAAAACCGTTGAGTTAACCCATATGCTTGGGTTCTCCGGCGCCGCACGGTATGAGGCTAAGCTCTGGCTGAAGGTGCTTGGGATAACCATAACCGCTTGGATCTTTCCCTGAGATAGGTCGATTTGGGCTGTCTGGTTGTCAGCATAAACCCTGATGCTTAGTATTTTCATGCTTAATAATGCGTTGATAAAGGATTGAGTGTGATTCGCCGTGTTTGTTTGGTCTAGGTTTACTACGCCTATGGCGTACGTGGGCTGTTCGGATCCTAACCCTCCAAAGGAAGCGCCGAAAGCCAGTACAAAGACCATTGGGAAAAGGAAAATCATGAAAAGCACAGCCGGCTCTCTAAAAGTCTTTTTCAGTTCCTTCTTAGTTAATGCATAAATTCTCTGAAACTTCAATTCTATAGCTCCTCCCTTATCCTTCGTCCGGTTAATTTGATGAAGACCTCCTCCAGGTTGCTTACGTTATTTTTCAAGATCAATTCCTCTGGTGAGCCCAGTGCTATGAGTTTTCCATGGTCAATTATGCCGATGTGATCGCAGAGGGCTTCCGCTTCCTCCATATAATGCGTTGTCAAGAAGATTGTTTTTCCCTGGCTCTTCAGCTCCGTCATAAAATCCCAGATTACATGCCTCGACTGCGGGTCCATTCCCACAGTGGGTTCATCTAGGAATGCTATTTGCGGATCATGAATCAACGCCATGATGAGGCTTAACCTACGCTTCATCCCACCGCTGTACTTCTCAACTCTCCTTTTGGCGTCTTGAGTAAGTCCCATCTTTTCAAGAAGCATGTCGCACCTAGACCTTAACGTGCACCTGTCAAGTGCATAGAGATTTCCAAAAAGCTCCACATTTTCCACAGCCGTAAGATATGGGTAGACCGCTGTCTCCTGTGGGCATACGCCTATCAGACCCTTAACTTTCGCATTTTCTCTACATATTTTATATCCACCTACCATAACATGGCCGCTTGTTGGTTTTATTAATCCGCATAGAATATTGACGGTTGTAGTTTTGCCTGCACCGTTAGGTCCAAGTAAACCGAAAAGTTCCCCTTTTGCAACCTGTAAACTGACACCGTTCACTGCGACAACATCTTCAAATTTCTTAACAACATTCTCCATTAATATGGCTGATATTTCCATCTAGAAAATCGTCCATCTACCGTATATTGATATGTAAACCGCAACATATAAGCCTAATTATTCAAAATCCTGAAAATACAGCAATTCGCTTTAAAGGGCTTTTAATATTTCCTGTGGGGAACGAGTTGTGGGCAAAGGTTATATTTAGCTGGGTTTGTATTGTGTGTATTTGCGGGTGTCACGGGATGAAAGGTGACCGCCAAATTCCAAACTAATTCCAACCAAAACTTAAGTTCTGACTATCGCCCGCTTGAAATTGAAAGGGAAATCCGAGATTTCTGGGAAAAGAACCGCATAAAAGAGAAACTTGCAGAGCTTCGAGAGAAGAATAACATTGGCGTCTGCGGATGGGTTGAAGGACCACCGACGCTTAACGGTATACCCCATGTGGGGCATGCCCGCGGCCGCGTGATAAAGGACATGCGTTATCGATGGAGAAGCATGCAGGGCTACTTTATGCCCTTCTGGGCTGGTTGGGACTGTCAAGGTTTGCCTGTGGAGCTTGAAGTTGAGAAAATCCTCGGCGTTAAGAACAAGCGGGAACTAATCGAAAAAGTGGGTGAAGAGCGTTTCGTTGAAGAGTGTAAGAAGACGATTATGCGCTATCATAAAGAGTGGGTTGAAGCTGACAGGAACCTAGGCATATTCATAGACCAGAACAAGGCGTATTGGACATATTTGGACGATTACATAGAAAGGGAATGGCAGTACCTAAAGCGGGCTTGGGAGCAGGGACTCCTAGAGGAAGGCTATTACGTGGTGGCATACTGTCCAGGCTGTCAAACCAGCCTAAGCAGTGCGGAAGTGGGCTATGAAGGTTCCTACAAGGAAGTTGAGGATCCATCGCTTTACTTCAAGTTCAGGGTTGCCGGTTCATCCGACTTGTACTTCTTAGTGTGGACAACAATGCCCTTCACCATCATAACTGACTTGATGCTTGCAGTTCATCCAGAGGCCGAATACGCTAGGGTGCAGGTGGGCGGTGAAAAATGGATAATGGTTCGACAGCGTGTAGAGCCCCTGATGCAGGAGCTAGGCATAGAGAATTACACAGTTCTTGACACAGTTAATGGCAGAAGTCTGGAGGGGCTAAAGTACGATTACCCGCTTAAAGATCTTATTCCAAAACAGGCTGAACTGGATAAACATCCAACAGTGCACACCGTAGTATGTGAGGATTTTGTTGATGTTAACACGGCAACAGGTGTTGTACACCTCTCGCCGGGAAACGGTGAAGAGGACTTTCAAGCGGCAATTAAGAGGAACGTGCCTATATTCGCGCCCTTCGATGATGAGGTAAAATTCACTGGGGAAGCCGGATTCTTCAGCGGAGTATTTGCCAGGGATGCGGACACCCTGGTCATAGAGGAACTGCGCAGAAGAGGGATGCTTGTTCAGGTCAAAACAATAAGGCATGAATATCCAACATGCTGGCGCTCTCATCACAGGATTATATGGTTGGCTCGAAGGGAATACTTCCTGAGAACCGACAGGATAAACAGGCTGATCCTAGAGGCGGCGGAGAAGGTTGAATACTTCTTCGAACCTCCCAGAAACCGCTTTATCTCATTCCTCAAGGAGGGCAAGCCCTGGTGCATATCTAGAGAGCGCGTTTGGGGTGCACCTCTACCCATATGGGTGTGTGAAAAATGCCGGTCAAGAATCTTCATATCAAGCAAGAAGGAGCTGCTTGAAAAAGCAATAGAAAAGCCCTTGGGGCATTTTGAACTTCACAAGCCATGGATAGACCGCATTCACATAAAATGTGAAAAGTGCGGCGGCATAATGCGAAGAGAACCCTTCGTGCTGGATACATGGCACAATAGCGGCGCATCCCCCTATGCAAGGTTCACGGATGAAGAATTTCATAAGTATGTGCCTGTTGAATTCCTAACCGAGGGCATAGATCAGACAAGGGGATGGGCTAATTCACTTCTGCTGGAACATGTGATACTGACGGGGAAGCCTGAAGCCCCGTATAAGGCATTCCTTTTCCAGGGACTGACTCAGGATGCAAAGGGCCGAAAGATGAGCAAAAGCCTGGGGAACATCATAGAAGTTAACAAGCTTATGAAGCAGGCCTCAGCAGACGTCTGCAGGTTCTACATGCTGTGGAAGTGCTCACCTATAGACTTTATGAACTTCGATTTGAAGGAGATGAACCGCCGCCCATACCAGGTGCTTTCAACACTCTATCACCTGCACAAATTCTTTATACAAAAC
>JAWCTJ010000009.1:0-24145 GCA_038868255.1 Bathyarchaeia archaeon | reverse complement strand
TGTAATGGCTTACATAAAATACACAGCTATCATACCAATCAACTCGTTAATTCCACATCACTATTTTTAAAAAATAAAGAAAAAAGAATTACGCTTCTGTTAGCGATGATTAATAGAAAGGCTTTTGGATGCTTGTCTCACATATTTTGGCAATCTCGCGTAACTATCCATCAACATCGCTATAACAAGTGATGAGTGCTGTTCATCCAGTTATTCAACTTCTATCTTCAGCTTGCCCTTCTTCAGCGTAATTTCTCCTCTATCATTTTTCTGAAAGACAATTATGTCTCCTGGCTTTACATTAAGCTCTCTTTGAATGGAACTTGGTAGATAGAGTTGCCCTGTGCTGCTGATCTTGCTGTAGGGAATCCCTTCTTCAAAAGTTTCCAATATCTCATATCCTTTACCATCTTTTTCTGGGTTGTAAAGCCTGTATTTTCTTAGGTTCTTCTCATAATAAAGGAACTTGGGCATGCTGGGATAATGATGAGATGAACTATGATTTACGCTGCAACCGATAATATCGGCTCTATAGGAATGGGGATTAACAGGGTCATCCGGATAATGTTTTTTTATCCAATCCATGATTTCTCTCGGAGACGCCAGCCCCAATTCTGTTACTGCTTCGCGTATTTTATCTGCATGCGTCTTACCCATGTCAATCACCTCAACATAATATATAAAAATATAATAATATAAAAAATTTTTGTTATTTTATAAAATTATACACGCAACCTATTCGGTAAGATTAATTAGGGCACCTCTTTCATTGTTGAACGCCCTCAATAGAGCTTCACTTTTCTATTAGGAGACACTAAAAGAAACAATTCAATTGCAAGTAGTCCTTACGATGGTTAATGTTTATAAGGGATGTAAATTAGGAAGTCATTATTAGTTGTTCGAGGATGTGTTCATTGTGGTGGAGTATCAGCTTTTTAATTATAATGGTGCCCGTGAAATATTAGAAAACAAGAGCTTGTTTCGGGAGATTGATTCTGTTCTGCAAAGAGTCAAGAGAGTGAATCATGGGGAAATTCAAAGGGAGTTTTATGATAGCGGTTGGGAACTTGAGAAAAGGATACTTCCTGAAGTAACCTGGGCCTGGGATGCATTTAAGGATAAGGTAGCTGTTTCAATAGAGCTGAGCCTTATAGATGCCGTTCACAGAGATTTTTTGAGGGCAATTCTTGCGCATAAAAATGGACACCTTAGCGTATTAGTCTACATAACTTCGACTTCGCATGAACCAAAGTTTCAAAACGTAAAAAGAGACGTGGCAATCTTCAAGGATATACTGAACTTTCCAATTTTGCTCATAGGCCTCAAATAACCTTGTGAACGTGTTTTTCTGTTAGTAACGTCTAAAGGCATTTCTCATCTTTAAAAGACCAACTTTTATTAAAAATAATAGTTTTTATCGTACCGACCCTTAAGCAATACGTCAAGGCATGACTGTAAAGCAAATTAAAGTCCCACTTTTAAGTCTGAAGTGGGAGTTGTTTGAAGCGTGGATAATGGGTGTTGTTTTTATTCCTGAAATGATTTTAGGTAAGATTTCTCTGATAGGAAGGCTATTATTATGTTGCGGATTTTTTCAGCGTCTTTTGTTCCGAATCCTTTAAGTTTTTTTATGATTTCGTACTGTTCATCGTCTAATGTCACCATTATTCTTTTTACCATTTTATTGCCTCCATATTACTAATTGGTTGTAAAAGCGAAATATTTAAATATATTTATTGCTAACTTATTACCGGGCTTTATTGTTTTCACATTATTTAATCGTCAAAGCCTATAAGGAAACTTCTTTACCATAAAGCCACTAAATTACTAGCGAAGTATTGAAGATGGAAGCAGCTTATATTTGCCGTCGATGCGGGAAAGCTTACAACGTTAACGAGTATTTGAAGAGTCGTTTCTGTGAAAAATGTGGAACACTTCTAGCTAGAAAATCTACCCAACCAGCATTAGGAACGGATAATGCAAATGCTGAAGATAAATTTGAAGGTTTGGTTAAGGAGTTCTTTCCATACGCAAGTTTTCGGCCTTTTCAGCTTAAAGCCATAAAATTCGCCTATGAAACATTGCGAGATGGCAGAATTGGTTTGCTATGCTCTCCATGCGGTACAGGTAAATCCATTTCTGTCTTAACTGCCTTTTTTGTTGCGTGGAAGCAGAATCCTTCTATTGGACGGCTTGTAGTCCTAACTAGAACGAAGAGTCAACTTGAAATTTACTCGAGGGAACTAAAAAATATAAAGGATCATAGTGGAGCAAGTTTTGTTGCATCAATTTTTAAAAGTAAGAAGGAAATGTGCCCCCATGCCCTAGAGGATTCCAGGATTAGAGACATATCCTATAGGGATTTCCTATACTACTGCAAAGGCTTGAGGGAAGGGCTTTTCGGCGGACCATGTGAATTTTACGCGAAAACATATAGCGGGTGGAAGCCGAGCTGGCAGACGTACAACCTCGTTAGAAGGATTAAGAATGTTGGACCTATACTTCCTGAAGAGGCTTATGAACTGTGTCGCAACGAGGGTTTATGTCCCTACGAGGTTACGAAGATTTTAACGCGATATGCTGACATTATCATCGGCAATTATAATTACATTCTGGTGGACGCCATCCGCGGCTCAATTCTGGGAAAAGCTGGAATCCACACGAACACAATTAACTGCGTCTTCGACGAGGCTCACAGTCTACCCTATTATGCCAGCGGCATATTTTCCGATGAGCTCTCGTCAAGATCCGTCAAAAGAGCCTATAGGGAGATTAGAAGCTTCGATATTGACGATAGAGGCTTTTTAGAAGCTTTATACAGGGTTATAGTGGACTTTGGGAAAAAAGCTTACAGAAACTACGGGGCGGATGTGGAGCACATATTTGATGGAAATACCTTGACGGAGGCTTTAGCCAGAAAGCTCCAAGTCAGCAATGAAGCGCTGGTTGAAGTGCTTCATGAACTAGCATATAGGGGCGAGCAAGTCCGTGCAAAAAGGAGTGAGATGGGAAAAACCCCAATATCCTACCTCTCACGCTGCGTTGACTTCCTCATCGACTGGGTAGGCTTAGGAGATTCAAGCTATGTGAGGTATGTTAGGGTTGAAGTGGACAGAGACCGGAGAAAAATTGTGCGTCTCGGCATCAGATGCCTCGACCCATCATTGGCGTCAGGCATAATCAATGAGCTCCGCTCCACCATACTCATGTCAGGCACGCTTTGGAACATGGATTATTATGTAGATGTTCTAGGTCTAGACCGCAGCCGCTGCCAAAGCCTAGAACTTCCCAACCCCTTCCCACGTGAGAATAGGCTTATACTTGTAGATGGGGCTGTAACGACAAAGTTTGAGAGACGCAGCGAGCTGCAATGGAAGCGTATAGCATCCCACCTTAGCCAAATAATTCAAACAGTAGGCGGAAGAGTTGCAGTATACTTCCCTTCATATGATATAATGCGGGAAATAGCCCAGATAATTAGGATGGAAGTCCCTCTGCTTGTAGAAGAGAAAACAACGAAGATTTCAGATGCCCTCAAATTTCTGCAGGAGAATAGAAACTGCGTTGTTTTCGGCGTTGCAAGAGGAAAAATAAGCGAAGGCGTAGACATGACAGTCGATGGCAGAAGCCTACTCTCAGCCGTTGTAATCGTTGGGCTACCCTTCCCAAAGAAAACGGAGCTACAAAAAGCTCTATACAGGTATTTCAGGGAAAAATTCGGGATTAAAGCCATGGAATACGCGAACAATATGCCATGCCTAAACGCCTTGGCACAGTCTGCAGGAAGACTCCTACGCAGCCCCGAGGATAAAGGAATAATAATCATAATGGATAAACGCGCAGCCGGAAGATTCAAACGTAAACTTCCTGAAGAATGGCGAAATGAAATGAAGGTTCATGTGCGAATAGAGAAAATCCTTGAAAGGATTAATCAATTCATAACATAAACCCAAGAGTCAAATAGCCCTTCTAAGCAGAAGGTTTTTGGACACGTGCACCCATATTTAAGTGGTGAAGTGACGAATATGAGCAAAGAGCAGGATTTTCGTAGAAAAGCCAAAGAAGGCGCTCGCCGCGACAAAGCAAAGGGACATCAAACGAGAAGAACTCGTGGAGGAAAAAAGCAAAAAAGAAGATAAAAATTCTTGAGGCTGCTTCAAAGTTAGATGTTAGCGTTTAAATGGGCAGGGTATTTGTGGGAACTCTATACCTAACCCTATACATTTGTCTACACTACCTACGTTTTTCATCATTGCCTAAAGACAGCAGCACAAAAAAGGTTTCGCCGTGAAGTAAATGGAACTACTTTTCTACAGCCTTCCGTATTCTCCTCAGTTCTTCTAAGATCTCTAATCCTATGTCAGACGCTTCAGCCGCGCCGAATAGAGGTCTACCTCTAACCATGCTAATTATCTTGTCCCTTATCTCGGTGAAGTTTTGAACACCCCATATTATTGCCTCTGCACCTCGGGTTCCTGGACCCGCGGATCCACCGGCTGGTCCCGTGTAACCAGCTGTGTGCACATGGACTGACCCAACGCTAAACCTTCTTGAAATGGGTCCCTGAATTATGTCCACTGACATGACACGTGAGTATGGAACTACATGCTTCATTTTCCACCATACACCCCTCTCAACGATCACCTCATCCTTCCCAAGAACAAACCATATGGACTCATAATACTTGGGTATCCAATAAGCTGCAAAACCTATGACGGCAAAAGATATGACCATGGGGATGAGGGTGAAAAACCAGGCTTCCCGCCAAAGCTGAGAATCAAACGTATAAACAGCCCAAATCGGCAATACCGCAGCAACAATGATTGAGACAGCAACAAGCAAAAGATACACGCCATAAACCCTCTTCAAATTGGGATGCGGCTTAAACCTCTCACCCAACTTCAAAACCAGCACCGAATTAAACATAAATTAACACCATAAAAAGCTTCCTAAAAACGGCTTTACAACAGAAAAATACATGTTTACTTCAAAACAGATTCCAATAAAAAGTTAATTGCATATTAGAGGACAGAGAAGGCTTCGGCCTTGTTTACCTTGGTAAGCACTATTAAATCCATAGAGTCACAGTCAATAAAGCAGCGCCATAACGGCTTAACCCGCAATGTAGACAGCATATGTTACCATGAAAACCCGGGGGGAGATGGTAGGGTATTTGCCAAAGCCAAACAGTCACAAATATGACCTCAACGCCCACATAAGAGTCTCTTGCGCAGTCATCATGAAACGCAGAATCGCCCTGTTTGATTCTGTTGGCAGCTGTGAATAGTTAACATTGAAAAATGAACTAATAAACAAGCGCGTGCACTCAGAGACATTTTTGATCTTTAAAAACTTGATAATAACGGTGGTTACATCAACTTTATCAACTATAAATTCAAAAATAAGGGATAAAGCAACTCTTGTCTTCAGATTTGCATGAAGAAAAACAAGGCGGAACCAATCCTCAAACTCGAGTTAGCTGGCATCGTCTTCATAGTTCTTTTAGGAAGCACCCTACACTTTACTTTTAAGTTGTCCGGCGGCAATCCTTTGGTCGGCTGGTGTTCAGCGGTTAATGAAAGCGTTTGGGAGCATCTGAAGCTGAGTTTCTGGCCAGCATTACTATACGCTGTTATTGAGTACAGATACCTGAACAGGAGAACCGGCAACTTCTTTAAAGCCAAAACTATAGGCATTTACCTCATGCCGTTACTCATCGTTTCTTTCTTTTACCTATACCGAGTTTTCAGCGAGGAAAATCTGGCCCTGGACATTTTAATTTTCATCATAGCTGTGGCAACTGGTCAACTAGCAAGCTATAAAGTAATGATGAGGAAGGAAACATCAAGAATATATGCAAAAATCTCCATCGCCACGCTAATAGTTTTGGCCTGTCTTTTCGCGGTTTTTACCTTTTACCCACCTCACCTGCCGCTATTCCGCGACCCCCTCAGCGGAGGATATGGAATCAAAGGATAAAACGTCTTTTAACGAGCTGCTACTACCACATAATCCTAAATTCGCAAATGCTGTAGAAACCGCGTTTCTTTATGAAATATGCTTAAAGGAGGCGATTAGAAAGATATTTTAAGTTAAATTGATGTTTTAGACTTTGATGTAAGGTGCCAATTGAGCAGCTCCAATTATTAATTTTGTTTATTCTTGCAATCTCTGCAGGCGGTGTTATTGCGTATTTTATACACCGCCGCAGGTTCAGGCTTCCATTCCACTTGATTATGCTTTTAGCCTTGTTTATTGCGTATTCTATTGTTAAATTTTTTGAGAGCGATGCTATAGCGGTTTTGTTCACCTGGTTCTCAGCAATCATGGCGGTTTCCGTGACATTCAGCATTCTTGATCTTCTCGGCAGAGAGCTGAATGAAAAGTTGGCTCTGAGCCTAATGCTCATCGTCACCAGCGGGAGCGGCGCTTTAACCAACATATACCTATTCTCAACGCCCATAAGCCCATGTTTTAAAGCGTTTTCGTTAGTTGTTCTAATTGCAATTCACATACCCTTTATGGTTGCATTAATAGCTTACTTCAGAGGAAAGAGAAAGCTCTCAAAGGGCATTCAAGACTTCTATATAGGTAAAAACTCTGTTTCAGAATGAAATGACGTTTTCAGCAGGTTTCATGCAGAAGACAATAAGAATAATCTTTTAACACTCATACTTCATTGCTACTTTAAGTCCCGTCAAGTTATCTTAATAATCCGTCTGAGACATTGCTTGTGTATGCTATAGGAGTGTGTTGTGTTGAGGGTGAAGTTCGGGGTTTTTCTACCATTCTATGCTTTCGGATTTAATGACGAACGTTATAGATCCTTTGAGTTGCTTAGGGAAATCGTCCTCGAATGTGAAAGGCTTGGTTATCATTCTGTTTGGATCGATGATCATCTGATGTACAGAGACAAGCCTGTTCTTGAATGCTGGACAACCCTCTCGGCACTCTCAACAATAACGAGAAGGATAAGGCTTGGCACCATGGTAATGTGCAGCTCCTTTAGAAAACCTGCGGTTATGGCTAAGATGGCTGCAACGCTTGATATAATATCTGGTGGGAGATTGGAGCTCGGGCTTGGAGCTGGAGCTCAAAAAGAGGAGCATGAAGCCTATGGCTTCAACTATCCAAGCCTGAGATTTAGGGCTGAACAGCTTGAGGAGTGTATAGAAATTATAAAAAAGCTGTGGATGGAAACGGAAGTCACATTTCACGGACGCCACTATAGAGTGGAAAAGGCCATATGCCAGCCTAAACCCGTACAGAAGCCACATCCACCCATAATCATCGGAGGCCACAGCAACCCTATCCTAAAGGTAACGGCAAGACATGCAGACAGATTTGACTGGGGACCGCAGCCCATGGAAAACTACAGAGCCCTCCTACAAGCTTTAGAAAATCATTGCAGGACTGTGGGCAGAGATCCATGCGAAATTGAGAAGGCTTGCTGGCTCGGAGGAGCCATCTACATGGCGGAGGACAAGAAGCAGTTGGAGGAAAATATCCACGCATGGAAACCGCCAAATATGCCGACAGAAGCCTTCAAAAAGCAGAACTTCTTAGGCACACCAGAAGACATGATAGAGGAAATACAGAAATATCTAGACCTTGATGTAAAATTCTTCATGCTTTACTTCGGCGACCTGCCTGAAAAGAGCAGCTTAAGAATTTTCGCGGACAACGTTGCGAAAGAATTCCATTAGCCCCATCCTAGAAACTATAAAGGTTTCCAACGCTGTTATGTATGAAGGCGTGGGGCATAGCTCTTGCAATAGCATAAGAACCGCGCCAACCAGTACAATGGCATGGCACTACAATTTCAGGCTTAATCTTCAACAGCTCCTTCACAGTTTGCTCTATACGGGGCTCACAATCTTTCCCGGATAAGTGGAAACCGCCTATGACTGCATAAACAGAGTTTAAGCCCGAAATTCGTCTCGCATAAAGCAGTGTATTAATAATGCCGGAATGGGCGCATCCAGAAATGACTACAAGTCCCTTATTTTTAAGTCTAATCACCAGCGCACAATCATCCCATATCCAAGGGTCAGGTTGCCATGAGCCATCCTTGTAAACTCTATGCAGCGGGTAGCCGCCCTCAAAGGATGTAACACGCGGAATCTCTCCGGTTATAAGCGCTAATCCGTCAGCTATTAAACGGGGATTCCTTCCCCGTACATATCTTGCAGGCTTTACCTTCTCTTCCGCTGGAAAAGGCGGGTACCGCCGAACACGTCCTTCAGGGTTAATAGCTCCGCGAATGTTGAATACATCATGCACAAATATGGGCAATCCTTCCCGGTTTATGGATCCGGCAGCAGCTGTTAGCCCTCCAAAGTGGTCATAATGCCCATGAGACAGAACAATACATTCTACGTCCGTTAAGCTTAGGCCAAGTCTTCTGGCATTAACCAGTAAACCTCTAGGGCTTATACCTGCATCAAAAAGTATGCTGTGGGGGGTAGATCCATCAAAAATGCGGATAAGCATGGAGAAACCGTGCTCGGCGATGGGAAACTGGTTGCCCCTTCGAGCCCATTCCCTGAAACCTTTTACCTCAACCCGCGGAGAAGAGGAAAGCAGATCTACAGAATTGTCCATCAAACTGATTATTTCTACATGATCTGCCTCCCTAAGCGCTAAACCCGTAAAGCTCATGGCCGCACGCCCAACACCATAGGAACCGTTAATTTTTGGTTTCCCCTTATAATAGTTAAGTTGATTGTTTGTCCCGGTGAGGTGTATTCCTCAAGATAAGCAATAAGCGCATCATAGCCTGTTATCTTCATCTCGTTGATAGCGATTATTATATCTCCGCCAATCATTACGGAGGTGCCTGCAATTACAACCTGTCTGCTCCCGCCACGCAATCCAGCAACATCTGCAGGACCATCCTTAACCACTTGTACAATGAGCCAGCCATAGGTAACATTCACCCCCATGATCTTTGCGATCTCATAGTTCATGTCAACTCCGCTTGCCCCAAGCCAGGGATGCTTGTTATATGATCCAAAAGTAACCAAGTCATTTATCTCCCGTAGCAGGGTGTTTGAGGGAACGGCGAACCCGAGGCCCTGCGAGTCAGCCACAATCGCCGTGGTTATGCCTATCACCTGCCCCTTAAGGTTAAGGAGAGGACCTCCAGAGTTGCCAGGATTTAGAGGGGCTGTTGTCTGAATAACATTTGCAATTGCATATCCATATTGGGTGGTTAAGGTTCTTCCGAGGGCGCTTACAATACCTAGGCTCATTGAACCAGCAAGCCCATAGGGGTTGCCCACGGCAACAACAATATCTCCGACACTTAAAGTTGAGGAGTTAACAACCTCGAGAGGCTTAAACTCGCTTGAAGGCGCGTCAGCAGACAGCACGGCAAGATCCACATACTTATCCCACCCCAGAACAGTGGCAGGGTAACTATTCCCGCTTAGAAAGGTTACAGTGACGTTCACAGCATCCGCGACCACATGATGATTTGTGATGATGACCATCCGTCCGTTGAAACTGTAAACAAAGCCTGATCCCTCAACTGATGCATAATACCGGCGGCCAAAAACATCATAATACATAGCGACACCACGTATAATAACAACGGAATCCCTAACTTGCTTATACAAATCTGCCAACGAAACATTTTCGCCAAGAATATATGGAACATAAACAGTTTTGTTCTCGTATATTGTGTTGTTAAAGAAGAGAACGGTCTCATTCCGCCCGGCAGTCTGGTTCACCAGCGCTTGCCAATTCAGCTGGCTCTGCTGAAGCTCAGCCAACTGCTCACTGAGACTTGAAAGTTGACCTTGCAGATCTTGTAGGCGGTTTGAAACGCCCCAATAGCCGAAAAAATAGCCGATGACTCCTGCTGCAACCACCAGAATGACTAGGAGAATACTAATTACCTTTGAAGAATTCCCTTTTTTAGGTTGCTGAGGGGGAAACTCCAACTAATCAATCCTCCAAGATTCCATAAAGCGCCAAAACCTTCAGAGCAAGCATAAACTATTAAGGATTTTCCAAAATTAACCCAAAAACATTAAATTAAAGAAACAGGGGGTTAAAACAGCGGACGCCGTGAATTAAGAGCTGTAACATCGGAAAAACCAAAGCATAAATAACATCCCGATTATTCCTTTTTCATTCACCTCCAAGCTTTACATGAGGCATAGATATGCCTCGAGAGCCATAGGGGCTGAGGGCAAACCTTAAAGTTTTTTCAAAATTGAACCAAAATTCTGCCTAATACCAGAAAGCATATCTCAACGCATACACCAGATACGGTTAATCGTATCCTACATTGAATGGAGCACAGAAAATGCCTAGCAGCCGTCCAATTAAGTATTTGCTTGGTTGGCTTATAGCGGGAACAAGAGGAGGACGGACAAGGGCGAAAATAATCATGGCGCTTAAGGAGGCGCCTCAGAATGCGAATCAGTTGGCTAACAGGCTTAAGATGGATTATAGAACCATAAGGCATCATCTGGAGGTCCTTGAGAAAAACAGGCTGATAACTTCAGTTGGGGAGGGATATGGCACCACGTACTTCCTATCCCAAATGTTGGAGGAAAATTACGCATTATTTGAGGAGATTGTGAATAAAATTTGGAAAAAGTAGAAAAGGAGGGAAGGGATATGGAAGGGCAAATGACTAAAAAATCAACTCTTCTCTTGGTAATTCTGCTACCTATCTTGGCAGCTGTGGCTATACTTGCGGCTACATGGGCAACCTCAACTTTTTGGCAGCCCCGTTTTCCATGGATGCCCCGGGAAAGACCACCATACGTCATGTATGTAACTGGAGATTTAGAGTTCTTCTACATAGCAAAAACGGTCATCTCCACGTTAAACATAGTTATTTTAATCTTTTTACTAGCGGTGTACCTGGATATTTACAGGAAAACCAGATCGGAGTTCACCATAGGCCTAATTATATTCTCCACAGCGCTTCTCTTCTATGCCTTTACATCAAACCCGATAATCATGTGGCTTTGCGGTTTTGTCCCTTTTGGACTCGGTCCTTTCGCCCTATTGCCAGAGCTTTTCACCTTCGCCGCGCTGGTGGTTCTATTATACCTTAGCGTAAAATACTGAAGGGATATAGGGAATAAAATGATGGGGCTATTTTGGCCTTAATGCTTTCGGCACATATGCACAGTTAGGGTCAGACTCGAAAATGTCGCCTTTCTGATATAATGCTGCAGTGCGGCATCCTCCGCAAATATCACGATATTCGCAGACTGCACATTTACCTTTTAGACTATTTTTGTTCCGAATTCTTGAGAAGAACTCGGAGGCTTGCATTTCATCCCAAATAGATTTAAGCGGTTTTTCCAGGGCATTACCAAGCCTGTAAAAATCGTTATAGCTACATGGGATAGCATCCCCATTCTCAGCTATGCTCATGAACTTTCCGAAAAAGCATCTTCCGAGAAAGAAGCCATTATACCACCCTTCAAAGTCGGACATGCCTCTCTGTTTTGCGATGCGCGCGAAGAATGGGGAATAGACATTGATCGCAGGCTTACCTTTATAAACTTCCTGCAATTCGTAAAGCCTATTCCAAGCCCACTCGTACTGCTGAGGAGAAGGCACGGCTTCTAGGCTTGCAGCATCGCCGCTATATGGGATAAGCTGATGGAATATTACCCATCTAGCCCCATAATCACGAGCCAGATTAAGCACATGGACAAAATCCTCAATGCTGACATTGGATGCTTCCCCGCAGTTAGCAAGAGTGTAAACAAGACAGTTAAGCAGTTTCTCACTGGAAAGTCGCTTTATAGCGGATAAAGCTGCCTTGTACGCTCCCATTCCCCTGACAAGGTCATTGGTCCCCTCTGCACCATCAATGCTGACTGAAACTAGAACCTCGTTCTTCACAATCTCTTTAAAAGCCTCGCCATTAAGCAGTCGCCCGTCAGTTATAATACTACATCTTAAGCCAATCTTTCTAGCGTAAGCTATTATCTCAAATAGATCCCTACGCAGAAATGGTTCTCCGCCAGTTATCCCGACAAATGAAGCACCGAACTCATATATCCTATCGATGAGCTGCATGGCTCTTGAAGTATCCAACTCACCGTAATTTGGAGGTTTCCCTGCTGAGACGCAGTGCACACAGCGGCTATTGCATGCGAAGGTGCATCGCCAGGGCACTATGTATAGAGGCCCCTTAGCTCCCAACCCAAGCAACCTCGCATCAAACGCGCTGGATACCAAAAGCCCGGCATATCATTTAAGCTTTCCAATAAAAGGCATGAAGCATAACCCAGAAATTTCAGCTTGTGATATATAAAATTGTGGACGCGGAGCTTGAATGGATAAGCATGTAAAGCGCATAGCCATGCAGCGCATCCAAACCCTTTTCACCCTAGCTAGAGAAATCTATAAGGAGGATCCTCAGCTTGCACAGCGCTACGTGGATATAGCACGCAGGATAGCGATGGCATCAAGAATCCGGCTGCCTACAGAGTACAAGCGTCAAGTGTGCCGTCACTGCAAAAGCTTTATCTTACCCGGTGTGAGTTGTCGAGTCCGCATAAAACAGCGAAGAGAATCTCACGTTGTTATAACCTGTATGAAGTGTGGAGGCCACATGCGTATACTGTTAAGAAGGAAGGAGATGCAACAAGCTTGAGCATGCTTACACCAAGAATGAAACACCGCATAAAAAAAGAGTTCATGACAGAGAAGCCCACAATCTGGATTGGGAAGAATAAGATCTCATACGATGTTATTGAAGAAATCAAAAAGCAGCTGGAAACAAGGGAGATCGTGAAGATTAAAGTCTTAAAAACTGCACTTGAAGAAGTGAAGGCTGATGAAATAGCATCAACCATCTCCAAGGAGACGGAAGCAGCTCTCGTTGAGGTTAGAGGGCACACTATTGTGCTTTACAAACGACGACAAAAGGGAAAACATAAGTGAAAGCCTTTATATTGGGCTTAGTGAATTACTGAAAGAAAGTATCGGGGAAAGAAGAAAGTTGCCAACCCCACATGATGTCCCAGCAGATCAGTTCATAAAAAGGTTAACCAGCTACCTCAAGGATAATGTAGACCAGATAATACCTCCATCATGGGCAAGCATCGTGAAAACCGGAGCGCACACGCAGAAACCTCCCGAGAACCCCGATTGGTGGTACATTCGATGCGCCTCATTACTTCGAAAAATCTATATACATGGCCCGATAGGTATCGGAAAACTACGCGTGGACTACGGTGGAAGAAAGGACTACGGCGTCAAGCCAGAACACGCCGTAAAAGCTGGAGGCGCGATAATAAGGAAAGCCCTTCAGCAGCTTGAAGCAGCGGGGCTTGTAGAGAAATATCAGAACAGAGGAAGAATGGTGACTAAAAAGGGAAAAGATCTTCTAAACGAGATAGCTGAAGAGGTTATGAGGGAACTAATTAAAGTTAAGCCTGACATGGAAAAGTACCTAATAAAAGGTGACTGAGGTGGCTGACGAGGAGCTGGAGATGCTCCGCCAACGTAAGATGGCGGCACTGCAGAAAAAGATGATTGAAGAACAGCAGAGAGCCCAAATGGAGAAGCAGATTGAAGCCCAAAAACAGGCAATGCTGAAGGTTATATTAACCCCAGAGGCGAGGCAAAGGCTTGCAAATCTTAAACTGGTTAAACCCGAATTTACGACACAACTTGAAGATTACCTAATCCAATTAGCACAGTATGGAAAGCTTCCCACTCCATTAAGTGATGATCAACTTAAACAGATACTTGTTCAGCTTCAATCACATAAACGCGAGATAAAAATAAGAAGGGTGTGAAATTTGGCGCGATATAAGCCTACAGCCAAAAAAAGGAGACTTGCAAAAGCCGGGAAACAGAACAGAGCGGTTCCAGCTTGGGTTATAGCTAAAACCGCTGGGAAATTCAGGACCCACCCGCAAAGAAGAAACTGGAGAATGCGGAAGATAAAGGCATAAGGTGGAAGACATGGAGAACGATCAGGAAACTAAGCAGATCAAAGATGAAAAAATCAAAAACGAAGAGATAGAGAATGAGGAAAACGTTGCGGAAGAGGAAAAAGTTGAAGCTAAGAAGTATGAGGCTGAAAAGAGAGAAGAAGGTGAAGTTGCCGAGGAGAGATTCTATAATGTTCCCCTCGGCAGAGCATGGCTTGTACCCTCCAGAAAAAGAGCGGCAAAGGCGATGCGGATACTTATAGACTTCGTAAGGAGACATATGAAACTGAAGACTGAGGAAATGGAGGAGGAAGCTGAATCTAAGAAGCTTATAATAGATAATAAGGTTAATGAGTGGATTTGGAGGAAGGGTGCTGAAAGCCCTCCACGCAAAATCCGGATAAGGGCTGTAAAATATAAGGATGGAAACGTTAAGGTTTACCTTGCCGAAGGAGACTAAATGTGGCAATATACCTTGCAAACCTTTTTGGAAGCGCCAGCATAGGCGTATACTCTCAAGCCACTGAAGAAATTCTTATAGTTCCAACGTACATCACACTGAAGAAAGCTGAAAGGATGAGTAATTGGCTCAAAGTGAAACTAATCCACACTACAATAGGCGGATCCATACTGGCAGGGTCGCTTATAAGGGCAAACTCAAATGGAATATTGCTCCCTCACTTCGTGAAAGACGAAGAAGTTGAAGCCATTAAAGCCGTTTTTGACGGAAACATAACAATAATGGAAACTAAAAGGACAGCTTATGGAAACATGGTTTTGGCGAATGATTATGGTGCCATAGTTGACCCTAGACTTAAGCCATTCGATATTGAGAAAATATCTGACACTCTGGGCGTTGAAGCTGTACCAGGGGAGATTGCAAAGCTGCCTTACGTGGGTTCTTTAGCATTAGCGACCAATAAAGGAGTACTGGCGCACCCTATGTTGACGGATTCTGAACGGAAGCTTATTGAGGACGTTTTGAAAGTGCCTGTTGAGGTAACCACGGTCAACTGTGGGATACCATATGTCGGAACAGGGCTTATAGGCAATACCCGCGCGGCAATTGCTGGTTCCTTGACAACTGGCCCAGAAATGTTTATAATTGAACATGCTCTGGGTTTAGTGAAGGAAGATGAGCAAGTTGAAGGTTTTCAGAATAACAGGAGAAATTCAGAAACCCAATCTTCAAACATCCTTTAGAAGAGAAGTCGTGGCGCTGAAACCTGAACATGCAGTTGAAAAGGTTTACACAGAACTAGGCAGTAAACATCGCGTCAAAAGGTTCCAGATAAGGATAACTAGCGTAGAGGAAATACCTCCGGAGGAGGTTCGGAACCCGCTCATAAGAAAGTTGATGATAGGAGAAATGAATATTGTCAAGTAAGGTTGAAGACGAACTTAGGAGGCTAAGTGTAGAGATACGCTTTCTAGAGCAGACCGCTGAAGCTTTAAGTTCACGGATAAACATGGTGAACGCCGCGATAGCCGACCTAACCTATGCCATGATGACTATGGAAGGACTTGAAAAACAGAAGGGAAGCATGGAAATCCTTGTTCCTATAGGTGGTAATTCATACATAAACGCGAAAATTGAAAGCGTGGATAAGGTCACAATTGGAATAGGTGCTGGAGTATCGGTTGAAAAGAGCCTCCAAGAGGCGAAGGAGATGATTAACAGAAGACTAGAGGAACTGGAGAAAAGTAAGGATTCCCTCCAGCAGCAATTATCACAAGTAGCGGAGAAGATTAACGAGGATAGGGAGAGATTCGAAGAACTGGCTGCTAAAATCACCGCTAAGGAGCCCCCTTCCAAGAATGTTTGAGAAGCTAAAATCAGGGCTAAGTAACCTAGTAAATAGGGTTGCTACAACAGAGCTTAAGCCTGAAAATATCCGCCCAATTCTTTTCGAGTTTAAATTGAACCTCATAGAAAACGATGTTGCTGTCCAGGTTGCTGAGCATATATGTAATGAACTTGAAAAGCGACTCACAGGGGTTCAGGTTAAAAGGCTTGGAGATCGAAGTAAAATCGTGGAAAAAAGCCTCCGCGAAGTTATCCTTGAAATTATGCAGACAAACGGAAAAATAAACCTTTTTAAAGCTATTGAAGAAAAGCGAAAAAAGAAGGAGCCCTATGCCATACTTTTCGTTGGAATAAATGGAACAGGCAAAACTACAACCATAGCGAAAACGGCGTATCTCCTGAATCGTAGGGGATACTCAGTCGTTCTCGCATGCAGCGACACGTACCGTGCAGGCTCCATCGAGCAGCTGGAAACTCATGCAAAGCGCTTAGGCTTTAAGGTTATAAGGCACACTTACGGTGCAGACCCTGCTGCAGTAGCCTACGACGCTATAAACCACGCGAGAGCTCATGGAACAAATGTTGTATTGATAGACACCGCTGGAAGAATGCAGACAAACAGGAACCTAATGGATGAGCTTGCGAAGATCAAGCGTGTTGTAAAGCCGGACTTAACAGTCTTAACCGTTGACTCCCTGACAGGCAACGACGCCGTGACGCAGGCTGAGGAGTTCAACAAAAGCGTCGGAATTGACGCCGCGATACTAACCAAAGTGGACGCCGATGTTAAGGGCGGATCAGCTCTCAGCGTGACCTACGTGACAAAAAAACCCATACTGTTCATTGGAACGGGACAGAGATACGAGGATCTGGAGGAATTTAAACCTGAAAAATTTGTGGATATGATCCTGAAACGAAACTAAGCAGTTTTAATAAATATTACTTAATTATAAGGCGGAGTCTTTTAGATATCTCCTCAAAACCCAGACTTCGGAACATCGCCAATGAAGGAGCATTGTTTGAATAGACATCAGCTTCAACACAATCTACACCTCTGCTCATAAACCAGTTCAGTATGGCCTCTACAAGTTTCCTACCAATTCCACGCCTTCTATAGGGCTCATCAACAAAGCAGTCACATATGTATCCCCTCTTACCTTTATAGGACCAAGGTTGACTAACCCAGCCTAAAGAATACCCAATGATCTTTCCATCAAGCTCAGCGACGAAAACTGCGGCGTTTTCGCCTCTAATGTTTTTCAGAATCCACCCCGGGTTCTGAAATTCGCTGGGCGCTGGTGATACCATGGAATCAGCTGCGCTTTCATCCCTCCCAAGCTTTTCCGACAACCTAACTATTTGTTGCAAATCATTATCATTTGCATGGCGTATAACAACTCTTAAAGGAAATGTATCTGATAAATTGCTGCCATTGGACATCAGCGAATTCGCCTCCAACAATTATTTAATTTTAGAACAGCTACTTTTACTTTCCATCCATGATTCCAAGCTTCGGATGCGTCAAATCTTCCATTGGATCTATGGATTTGACGTGAATTCTCCTGTTAAAGCCTTCCAAGGGCTTCACTTTGCCGAGAACCTCAAATCTGAACAGCGCGGACTTATACCAGTTTATTCCAGGATTTTTGGCGACTTCAAAGCCCAATTTATATGCAAAGGCGTCATAATCGACGTCACCATAGCTCATGGGATAACTAGAAAAGCCATTAATCAGATCGGTAATTACACAGTTCATGCCTACGAGAAACCTCTGAATTGATAACCACTTTTTGAGTGAAGCCTCGTAACGAGTTAAACCAAAATATCCAACGCCGTTTTCCCTCAGCCCTGAAACCCCACGCAGTATAAAAGCCTTCAATCCTGACATTGTCTCCAGAGGCTCTGACGAGAAGACATCGAATTTTCCGCGAAGATCAACAGGCAGAGGGTCAGCGACATTATACTGTAAGAACTCTATATTGAAATTATGCTCCCTGTTTACCGAATTTATAAGATCACCTAGCCTACTGTCGACGTCCAGAACAACTATGCGCGATGGTAGCTCCGTTAGAGCCAGCGCAATACTCAGCAGATCATCGTCGCCTATGATGAGAATACTCTTCCCATCTAAGTCACCATAATAGTGCATCAGAGCAACCCTAGCAATAACATCTTGCTCCACCATATATCCTTGGAAGAAATCCAGTTTAGGATAAGGTCTATCCTTTACTATACATCGGAACTTATCCAGAATATCCACGAACATTGCCTTTGGAATTACTCGCTTTCCATAGCAAGATGGACAGAGCGATACTTCAAAGTTCAGACTTCTAGGATTAACTAATTCCTCACCTTTCTCAGTTATATGAAAAAGCCCATCTTTCATAATTATGAGACCGCTTTCCTGAAGTTCTTTTAAAGCAGCGATAAAGTCCCTTAGTGAGAAATTACATCTATCTAGAAGAAACCAGAAATTTTTAGGCGAAGCTGCAACTTCACGCAGTATTTCTCGTTTCACCCTTTCCAACAACATTCCTCCTTATCACTTTCTTCTTGACACTTTTCGGCATGAACTCTTCCTTCAATATATGAAAAGCCCTTATAGCGGGAGCATCATCCCCGCATGTGAATATATCCAAAGCCACATAGGAATACTCAGGCCACGTGTGAATGCTAAGGTGAGACTCACTTAGAAGGTATACGGCGGAAACCCCGTAAGGTTCAAACTGGTGGAAACTTGAAGAAACCGCATGGAGACCAGATTTAGCAATTACCCTATCCAAAATGGGCCGGACATCTTCCACCCGCGATATTCTCCAAGGATCCACCCCGCGAAATTCGGCGATAATGTGGATGCCCATACCGAACACCCACCATTACCGTCGAATTTCACACTGTTCAAGTCGAGGTATCGCACTACGCGGCCTCTCATGCGTTTTCTATCCTCTAATTCGAGCACCGAAAAATTCAGTTTATAAATTTTTCGATTCAAAATAACAAAAACATCAGAATCAAGCATCACTTTGAAGCGAGTTTCAGCAGGATGGCTTTCGCCGCATACAGCCTATTCTCGCTTTGCTCATAGATTATTGACCTGGAATCCTCAACCATTTCAGAACTTATCTCGTAACCTCTATGTATCGGCATGTCATGCATTATGTAAGCGTTGCTTCCAGCCATCAGCCTCTTGTTTATCTGATAGGGCATCATCAGTTTAATTCGTCTCTCCTTCTCTTCGGAGAATCTTGGATCAGCGAAGAATTCCATGTCAACCCACGTGTCAGTATAGACAAAATCAGCATTCTTGACCGCAGATGCAATATCAAGCGTTGACTTCCACAAGCCAGTTTTCCTCGCATCATCAAGAAGTTCATCATCTCTTGAAGGTTCATTGAAGATGGGAGTAACAGTAGTGATCTCAACACCGGTTTTTGTGCATCCCTCAATCAGCGAATTACAAACATTATTGTGAACGCCTACGTAGACGAGCTTAAGTCCCTTTAAACGTCCCTTTTTCTCTTTCATAGTCATTAAGTCCGCTATAACCTGGCTTGGATGGTATTTCTCATCACACCCATTTATCACAGGCACTTGCGAGGCTTTCGCCATGACTTGTAGATCTGAGTTCCTAAGCAACCTTGCCATTATACAGTCCACATTCCGCGAGAGGTACTGAGTTTCATCATACAGGTCTGCAATTGTGAGATTTGTTGTCCTCCAGTCAATGTAAAGGGCGTGACCGCCAAGTTGAGTCATTGCAACTTCAAAGGAAACCCTTGTCCGCGTTGAAGTCTTTTGGAAGATCATAGCCAGAGACTTGCCACTCAAAGCGCCCATATACTTCGCAGGGTTCTGCTTTACTTCGATCGCTAAATCGATAAGCTCAAGGAGTTGTAGTCCAGAAAAATTCTTAAAATTGATCAGATGCATCATTACACCATCTGCTAATAGGGCAAGGCACCATTCTTATTATAAGCTTTATGGAGCACCTTATTAATGCAAAGCTTCAAGGTATTAATTAATGATACTCATAGCAGCATCAAATAAAGATCCTGCAAGCCTAAACATAGCGAAACATATTCTGAGGATTTACCCATTCACCCCAACAACTGAAAAATCCACGTACACATATGAGCAGGGAGAAAAGAAGGTTAAACTTGTTATTCTAGATTATGAAACAGTATATGCGCAGGACATAGCTGAGCACTACAAGCCCCTTGAACTCGTTGTATTTGTATCAAGGCATAGCAGCACAAGCGGAACCCCAACTCTATCCGTGCACACTCCGGGAAACCTTGGAGAAGCACTTCTAGGAGGGATACCTAGAAAGGTTTCAATAGCCCCTGCAAATGCCATGAGGAGAGCCTTGAAGATTATGGCGGAACTCGTCAGCGAAAGGAATCTCAACTATGATGTTTCCTACGAGTGTACACACCACGGACCTTCGTTAGATCTGCCAGCTATGTTCGCGGAGTTGGGTAGTACGCATAGGGAATGGGAAGACTTAGAGGCAGCAGAGGTTGTTGCCCGCGCTGCCATGGAAGCAGCTACAGGCTGCGGAAACAATACTGCGGCGGCTTTAGGCGTAGGGGGACCACACTATAACGGAAGGTTCACAAGGATGGCTTTGGATGATGTTGCAGCTTTCGGTCATATAATTCCAAAATATGCCATTTCCCAGGTGGATGAGTACATCCTAAAGCAGTGTGTAGAGAGAACCCTTGAAAAGGTTGAATTCGCAGTCCTTGACTGGAAAGGTATGAAAAGCAAGGATAAACATAGAATCGTTAAAATCCTTGAAGAAATAGGGTTACAGTTTAGGAAAGTTTGACTAAAGGCATTTATCATAGAAAAGTTAATAGAAAAGCATGTTTTACTATTCAAGGCAATTTGTGGTAGGGAGAGATGGGCTTAAGATCATTCCTAACTCAATGTGCAAGAACCCTTAAGCTTACGGTTAAACCAACGAGGAGTGAGCTGTGGCTATCCATAAAAATATGTTTCTTGGGAGTGGGGGCTGTGGGACTAATAGGCTTCGTAATAAAGATTCTGACCAGCGCCATCCCATACTAACAGAGGGAAAACGATGGCGAAACCCTCAGCAAAAATATTTGCAGTAAGAATAACGACGGGACAGGAAAGAAATGCAGCCAAACTGATCGCAGCAAGGGTTGAGGTTAATAAAATTCCCATAAAGGCATTACTCGTCCCAGACGCTATAAAAGGCTACATATTCATAGAAGCAGATAGCCCCCACTTTGTAGAGCAAGCCATAGCTGGAATTAAACATGTCAAGTCGAAAGTTCCGGATTTCGTCAACTTTTCAGAGATAGAAAAGTACATCGTTAGAAAACCCATAATCGAGGAGCTCAGCGAGAACGACATCGTCGAGGTTGTAGGCGGACCATTTAAGGGTATGCGGGCGAAGATAACTCGTGTTGACAAGTCTAAGGAGGAAGTTACCTTAGAGCTCCTCGAAGCAACCTTTACTCTACCGATAACGGTCCACTCAGACTACGTTAAACTTGTGGAGAAGGCGAAAGTCACCGAAGGAGGTGTGTGATGGGCGAGAAAAAAGTTGTTGAATTACTTGTAAGTGGTGGACAAGCAACAGCCGGTCCACCCTTAGGGCCCGCATTGGGACCCTTAGGGGTGAACGTTCTAGCAGTTGTAAACAAAATCAACGAATTAACAAAAGATTACTCTGGAATGAAAGTTCCAGTGAAAGTGGTGGTTGACCCAGAGACAAAACAATTTGAGGTTCAAGTTGGAACTCCAACAACATCAGCTCTAATCACTAGCGAGTTAAAGATTGAAAAAGGTTCAGGAGCACCCAATAAAGATAAGGTTGGCAACCTAACCATCGGACAGGTTATCCGCATAGCTAAAATAAAAAAGCCTGAACTCCTTTCAAAAACCTTGAAAGCAGCTGCTAAGGAAATACTTGGAACCTGCGTAACCATGGGAGTAACCGTTGAGGGCAGAGATCCGAGGGATGTCATAAGAGATATTAACGAGGGAAAATACGACGAAATATTCGCTAAAAGTGAAGCTTAAGAGAACATTTTTATAATGGCTTTCCAATCCATGAATGGCACGGGGCCGAAATAATGCCACTAGAACAGAAAACCGTACTTGCAGCAGTTAAAGAGGCTAAGGAAAAAGCTGGGAAAAGAAACTTCACACAGTCAGTGGAACTTATATTGAATCTACAAGACATAGACATGAAATCTCCCGAAGGAAAACTTCATGAAAACATACAATTACCATACCCCCTTCCAGGGAAAGAAAACAGGATATGCGTGATTGCCACGGGTGAGTTAGCGCTTAAGGCTAAAAGGGCTAACGCGGACCTTGTTATGAACCGGGAAGAGCTTGAAGGCCTAGCAGGGAAGAAGAAGGACTTAAGGAAAATAGCTAATGAATATGATTTCTTTCTTGTTGAAGCTCCGCTTATGCCCCTTGCAGGCAGGGTTTTAGGTGCAGTCTTAGGCCCCAGAGGGAAGATGCCTGTTCCAGTTCCACCCACCGCGGACATCAACAGCCTAATTGAAAGATACCGTAAGACCGTTGCCGTAAGAATAAGGAACCAGCCGATAATACAATGTCGAGTGGGAACAGAAAAAATGAAGGACGAGGAAATAGCGGAAAATATACAGACAATTATAAGGGCCATTGAGGCAAAGATGAAAAGGGGAATAAAGAACATCAAATTAATATGTATAAAAACCTCGATGGGAAATCCTGTAAAAATTAAACCTTGAAGAGGGGAAGCCTCTGCCATCCCAACAAGTTTTAGAGAAGAAAATTAGCGAGGTCGAGGAGATCCTTCAACTTTTAAACAGCTACAAAGTGATGGGCATAGCAAGTCTATATAAGGTTAGGGCAACACAACTTCAAGAGCTCAAAAAGAAACTTGCATCAGATGTTTATATGAGAGTCATAAAGAATACTCTCATTAAGAAAGCTCTTCAAAAATGTCATGAAAAACATGAACTTAAAAAACTTGAAAAGTACTTGGAAGGCTCAAACGTTTTTCTCTTCACAAACCTGAATCCCTTTAAGCTCGCATTGCTTCTTGAACGAAGTAAAGTCTTCACAACGGCGAAGGCCGGAGACATCGCGCCCGCAGACATTGTAATCCCCGCTGGAAACACAGGGTTCCCCCCAGGACCAATAATAAGCCAGCTTAACGAGGTGGGATTGCCGACAAAAATTGAGAGTGGAAGCATCTGGATAACTAAGGACACTCTTGTCGCTAGAAAGGGCGACGCCATATCAGAGAAACTTGCAGGGGTTCTATCGAAGCTTGGCATAAAACCCATTGAGTCAGGACTGAAGATGAAGGTTGCATATGATGATGGCTTAGTAATCGAAGAGAATAACCTAAAATTGGACATCGATGGAACAAAACAACAGCTGGAACAAGCCCACAGCGAAGCTTTCAAACTATCTATAGGAATATCTTATCCGACGAGAGAAAACATCAGGTTCCTAGTACAGATTGCTCATCAAGAAGCTTACGCTCTATCCATCGGTGCAGCTATACCAACTAAGGAAACCATAAGGGACCTCATCATAAAGGCGCATTTGGAAATGTTAAGTTTAAGTAGCAGATTGTCAAGTTTGGAAGAGAAGATTAAACAGCTTGAAAAAGGTTAAAATACTTGAATGAAGAGGTGAGAAAGATATGGAATACCTTTACGCCGCGTTGCTCCTTCATAAAGCTGGAAAAGAGATAAACGAGGAAAATTTAACTAATGTCCTAACAGCAGCGGGAATAAGCGCTGACGCAGTAAGGGTAAAAGCTCTAGTGGCTTCATTAGCAGAGGTCAACATAGACGAAGTCATAAAGTCAGCTCCAACAATGATGATGGCACCAGCAGCTCCAGTGGCGCCAGCACCAGCAGCAGAAGAGAAGCCTAAAGAAGAAGAAGAAAAGAAGAAGAAAGAGGAAGAGGAGAAAGCGAAGGAAGAAGCGGCGCTGGAAGGACTTTCAGCGCTCTTTGGCTGAAAACCAACAACTTCTCATTTTTGCAAAACTGTAAATTATTTCCAGCTAAACTACTTTTAAGTATGAAACTAAAGCTTTGCAGTGCATGCCTTCTCGGAGTAAAATGCAGATACGATGGTAAGAGCTCACGCCATGAAAAGGTTATCAAGCTGCTTGAAAAGGAAGTGCTTATACCTGTTTGTCCAGAACAACTTGGAGGACTGCCAACCCCGAGGGAACCTGTAGAGCTTAAGGAAGGAAGAGCCATAACTAAATCAGGTAGAGATGTTACTGAAAACTTTGTGCGCGGGGCAAAACAAGTTTTAGAGCTTGCAAAATTGTTCAGAATCGAAGAGGCCATCATGAAACAGGGGAGTCCATCCTGCGGTTGCGGTCGAATTCATAATGGAACTTTTTCAG
>JAWCTJ010000008.1:0-24394 GCA_038868255.1 Bathyarchaeia archaeon | reverse complement strand
CAGCCTTTTTTGACCTAGACCAGTAAGCGCCCAGATAGAGGGACGACTGCCTATCTTTCGCACTATTTCTTGTGCCTCCAATAGTTGTAGATGATGCTTAATCACCGAGTACGAAAGCCCAGTTTCTCTAGCTATGGTCTTCATGTCAGCGGCGCCCTTTTCCAGAATGTCAAGTATTAGGGTTCTAGCTTTTAATCCTAGCCTATTATTTCTAAAATCAGCCAAATACGCATTAGGGTGATATTTTTCCCGGAGCATGCCAACAAACAACTTCTCAATAGCAAATAAAAGGTTTAAGCTAGGCAAAATCTGTAAGGCTGATTTGCTTAGGCTTTTTGCCCTCAAACAAGGAAGTAATTTCCTCTTTAACAAGCAAAATTCTTTGCATGTAATACTTTGGTAACTTATACTTTCTGATTATTCCCTCAGCTGCTTCCAAGTATTTTTCTATGCTTCCTCGATAAACCGTTAATGTCAATTCGCCGCCGCACATTGGACATTTACCTCGAAGAGGTATCCTGCGAAACCGTTTATTGCATACTTTGCACCGGAAGGATTGAGTTGAAAATGCTCTGAGGTTACCTGCAATATCTCTCATGAAATGTTTGGCTAAAACTTTCAAAGCTACTCTTCGCGCATCTACAGCTTCTATTTTTTCTGCAAGTTCAAGTTGTCCGTCAAGCTTTTCAACCATGGTCTTAAATCGCTTATAAGCACTTTCAACATTTCCTAAATTGATATCTGAAACAGGCACGGTGTACTGAAAACCTTCATATTGGGCTTTAGAACCTAAACGATGTCCAATAAGATCTATTATGTTGCTGATATGCTTAGCTTCTGCGTTTTCTAAGGATTTTTCATAAAACTCTAAGGGATAAATACCTGCGACGTCGAAATCATGAGCTTGTCTTTGCACCTCCTTCGGATTAACTATCGGAATTAATAGTAATGGAGCGTCCATAATCCCACCTATCTGTGCCGGCAGATACTGCCTAGAAAAGTTCAGCAGAACATCCAGAACCAACATTAAAGCATCTTCATCTCCATCACAGTCTCTACGCTTGGCCGAGTGCCAAATTGGATGGGCGTAGCAGAGGTTAAGGGTTGTAAAGCCTATAATGCGCCCTAAAATGCCTACAGAAGTATGTGGTGCTAAACCTATCACCAAGTGCCCTACAAGATCGTCCTTGCTCCTAACATTATAGTATGGCGGAAGCCCGTAGACTTTTTCTAGGAGTTCATCGATAAAGTTTGCAACACGCACGAAGTATTCTGCGCATTTAACAGGAATTATTACATCTTGGATTTTTAGTTCACATATTTGATCAGGGCTTGTCAGGGGATTCCCGCGAATATCATATAAGTATCCAAGTTGAGTAAGCCTCTCGATAGATACACCTATTTCGCGGGGTTTGAAGTGTGTCAATGGAGCATTAGTCGCATCAAAACGTACCGTCCCATCTTTGTAAACTGACAGATCATGCTTTGCTCTAAGTATTCCTTTCTCTATAATCTCAGGGGTCTTTGTTTCATTAGTGAGACCTTTAACTCCTTTTAGAATCTTCGGGGGATGACAACCTATGCGATTGCAAGCCTTATCTAGCAGTTCTTTAATATTGATTGTTCTCTTTTCGTAAGTGACCCCGATCGACTTACAGCCAGGGCATACATCATCAGAGAAGACTTTTCCACATTTTGGGCATTTTTTCTCTACAACACTCTCAGAGTTGCATGTTTCGCATTTCGCGGTAAAGGTGTATTTTTTGCAGATAGGGCATTTACGACTTACCACCTCGACAAAAATTTTTTCGTGTTTTGTTGCCTCGATAATATCCCTCTGTGATCCTCCAGCCAATCCTACAGGAAAAAGAACATGAACTAAAGGTGCCATTTCACGCCTTTTAGCCTTTTCAGGACGCCCCATCCTAGCTCCTACAAATGTTGGTGCTTTATTTCTAATCTCTAAGCCGGAAAGAAACTGGATTGCTTCCAGGATGGACTGAGAACTTGAAATTTTTGTATTGGGGTCATTCCATCGGAGGCATAAGGCTAAGACGCATGCATCATCTCCTTCGATGATAATTTTTCCGTCTAAAACCTTATGCGGCAAATATATTTTTTCCATAAGCCCTTTAACATTGGCATCCATTCTTCCCGAGATTTTGTACACAAATCCATCATTGGTTTCCAATTCAGAAGAATAAAGCCATTGCCTTAATAGATCAAGCTCCTCCACACTATCAAGGTTAGCCCAATAGAACGTGAAACTCGGGTGTAGAGGTAACCTAGTTTTTAGGGATAGTATTATCGCCTCTTTACAGCTCGGCTTGCTCTTGAACGGGTCTTCTAAGAATTGCATAATCCTTTCAGCTGGGATATTGACAAAAGTAGCCATTTTCTGAACGTCGCCATTGAATTCCTTCAGAATTTTTCTTTTAAGATCTTCCACCCACCACTCCTCTACGTATCCTGATGGACATAAGCCTCTGCCCTGATAGAGAAAGTCGCCGAAACTTACTAGAATGTCCCCAAGAAAGAGGATTTTTTCAATATTTTCCTTAACAGAATCGAAATTGTCAATTGAAACTTTAACTACTGACCCGTTATTTAACTTCACCACTGGAGGTTCGATGGAATCAACGGGAAGGGCAATACCGCCTTTACCTGGAAGTTCTAACCGCAACTGTGTTCCTGCTGCTATAAAATTCTGCAACACAAGCATAGTCGCCGGATGAATGCCGACTGCAGTGAGCCCGGTATTTCTGGATCGGCCATACCGTAATCTGAACCCACCTCTACTTGATGGAAATGAAAATATAGGGCGACCAGCAACGACATCGTCCATAAATCCAGCAGATTTTTTCCCAGACATCTTACGAATTTCCTTCAGCCACTCCCAACCAGGAATCCCAAGTTTTTCAACAATTGCTAAAACTTTTGAAGCCCTGCCTACAATTCCATCGTTTACAACACGTAAAGCTCCGCCACGAACCCTGTTCGTCTCTATACGCGGGAGATTGCGATATGATGAAACCTCGATGGGATCCGTTTCTGTTCCTGTGACCTCAACGGGGATCCAACGTAATGCCTTCCGAAGTTCCTCATCGGAAATATGATATTGGAAGCGGCTTACTGACCTTTCATAAAGTCTTAGCTCCTCGATAAAACGTGCGATTTCCTCATCCGTAGGTTTATAGCGATCAAGCCCAAGTATCCTGCGAATGAAGTCGCCAATAACCAATGTTAATGCTTGATCTGTTCCTCCGGCTGACCGAATTGGACCAGCGAAATAAATTGCAAGATACTTCGTTCGGTCATTATTTATCTTAATTTTGACTTGCGCTATACCTTGCACTGGTGCAGCAGTTAATCCCTCTGTTAAAATTGCTAAAGCTGTACGTATCGCTTGTTCCGCTGCGGCTTCAGGTTCAAGATGCCCAAATCGTCCGTAGAGTATATCTTCAGCGATTTTAAAGGCTAATTCTTCCCTTGGAAGCTTTAAAATCAGCTCCCTTATCCGTTCTGCAACTCCTTTTGGGCCTACAAGACCTTCCACAAGATCAGCCATATCTCGAGCCAAAGAACACTCAGGTTTAGAATTAGGGTCTAACCCCTTTCCCCGAGCCTCCTGACTTAACTTATACAACTGCTCAAATTGCCGCTCTAGATCATTAACATACCTTTCATAGGCTTCACTCATTTTGACATTCAAGGAAGGACGCCAACGAATATTTTGGAAACCTACCTTTTTTCCATTTTTAACACGAAAGCTGAAACTTTATTTCAAGGGTAATGTTTACAGTTTTTAATATATTTGACAATCTCGGAAACCTTGTTCTCCACATCGGCATCTTCCACTATGTTTCCAGTAACGATTATTTTAGCACCAGCGGATGCAGCGGCTAAAGCTTGTTCTTTGGTTTTTATTCCTCCGCCAACAACCAAAGGCACCTCAAGGGAACCGCTTACGGCGCGAATTAAATCCGGGGGAACTGGTTCTCTTGCACCAGAACCAGCTTCAAGATAGATGAAACGCATACCAAGGTACTGTCCCGCTAAGGCATGAGCTACTGCTAGTTCAGGTTTATTGTAAGGAATTGGAATGGCTTTCCCGATGATGCTCGCCGTTCCCCCTTCGCCTACAATAATATACCCCATTGGGATGGCCTCTAGGGCATATTTTTTAACTAATGGAGCGCCTAGTACTTGGGCACCTATTAGAAAGTAGGGATCAACGGAGTTTATGAGGGACATAAACCATATCGCATCAGCATAACGACTTATACCAGTGACATTGTTTGGAAACAGTATAACTGGAACCTTTACTGCACGCTTAATGGCTTTAACAACCTCATCTAAATGTTTTATAGAAACAAATGTTGAGCCGCCCACCATTATAGCTGATGTTCCGCTTAAAACTGCTTTTTGAGTTATAAACGCTGCCCTCGGGGGGGTTACATTCTCAGGATCTATTAGCGTTATATGAATTGTTCCATCATTGTTGATCTTTTCAATTAAGTATCTCTCGACAGCACCAACCATATTCTCATCACTTAATTTGAATTTTTGGTTTCATGTAACGACGTTCTCTTCAGTTCTTCGTAGAATTTATCGGTAAACATACAGTAAACATCTATCTCTCCAAAGACATTTTTAATTTGAAATTCATCTTTCACACCGCAATTTCCACAACTTACAACAGCCCTGCCTTCTTCGCGGAAAATCTCAACACGAACTGCCGCTTTACCGCACATAGGGCAGGAGAAGAACTTTGGCAGATGCTTCTTAGGTATCTTTACAACCTTTCGCCTTCGGCGTCCCATAGCAATATTTCACTCTCTAAAGGGTGCTCTATTCATTATTCCATCCTCGCCCTTAAATACTTGCCCTTAATCTTTTACTAAGGTGGAGAATAATGAAGTTAAGTTCCTCGATTCTCACATTGGATTGGGCGTCGGTCGCAGAGAAAATAAAAAGATTCATAAAAGATTACGTGGAAGAATCTGGAGCGAGCGGCATAGTTCTGGGATTATCCGGCGGTATTGACAGTAGCACTGCAGCAGCACTTTCGGCATTAGCTATAGGTGGCGAAAATGTTATTGGACTTATGCTTCCGGAGATAGAGACATATAATATGAATGATATAGAAGACGCAAAATTAGTAGCGAAAAAGTTTGGACTTAGGACGGAAATTCTAGACATTACACCAGCCATTAAAGCCTTCCAAAACACAATACCCATTTTTGACCATAATGATAAACTCTGTAAAGGTAACCTTAAGGCAAGGGTACGTATGATATTTCTGTATTATTATGCCAACAAGTTTAACTTACTAGTTTGTGGATCATCTGACAAGTCTGAGGTAATGATCGGCTACTTTACAAAGTGGGGTGATTCCGCAGCGGATATAGCTCCATTAATGTCTCTATATAAAACACAAGTTAGAAAACTTGCAGAATATATAGGAGTACCAGGGAAAATCGTTAATAAACCCTCAACGCCATCATTATGGCCTGGACAAACAGCAGAGGGAGAAATAGGAATTAAATACGAAATTCTTGATCTAATACTCTATGGGTTGGAACACTCAATGAGTACTGAAGAGATTGCAGAGCAACTAAACTTAGATAAGTCCATAGTGGAGAGCGTGAAAGAAAAGATACATCTAGCAGAACATAAAAGAAAGATTCCTCCAACCGTGAAAATTCAATGAAAATCACAATCTAAATCACACATGAATCACAGCAGGATCAAAGATTACACGAGCAAGATTTTTTATAAGGAATAAATGGGTGATGTCACGGCAATCACACATAGTTTAAAGGTGATAAATGATGTCACATTTAGAGAGTTATAACTTATAATGAACCCCCAAAAAATAGCAACAAAGATTGAAACATACCAGAAATCACAAAAAGAGTTGGGGATAAAATCACGGAAAGTGCATATTTCTAAATCTTTGATTTAAAGTCCTATTTTTATTAGTAAGCCTAAAATTATCAAGTATACAAAAGTGTATTCAATTAGAGGAATTAGAAAATGGAAAGTTTGAATCTTAAAGAAAAAGTTCAATTACTAATAAAAAAATCAATAGATGATCCTCTAGTAAAAATTTTGGCCAAAAACAGCCACTTAACAAGAGTTCAGTTAGAAACTTTACTTATTAACATTTTATCAGAGAGCATTTCAGGTAAAAAAATAAAATACGAAGAAAAAGCAAAGCTAAGACTTACAAAGTCGAAAATAAGCCGTGGATCTTTCAATAGAACTCTAAAACAGGCTGAGGAGAATGTAATAAAATCAATCTACACAATTCTACTATTAGGATATTTAGGAATATTTGAAAGTGCAAGCCTAGACCCATATATTGAAGCATCAAATAAAATACGTGAGTACGTAGAGGCACACAAAAACATGTTGAAAAACGATAAAAACGAGCAGTTAAAGGAACAACTAAAACTTCTAAAGATGCTAAGGGAGGAACTGGAAGAGAGTTTAAATTATCTTTCAAAACCTTTACATGAAAAGTGATGTCACAAATCACAACAACGATAACAACAAATGATGCTCTAAACAATATTTTTCAATGATCCAGAATATCCATTTAATGATTTTGTGACGCGTGATGTCATATTATGACAGCAATATTGCCATAATGTTTAAATCTCACATGTTGCAAAAACTGTGATGTGTGATGTAACAGATATAATCGGAGGATCATATTTGACTGACTTGTTCGTTTTTTTGGCAGGAATTTTTGTCACAGCGGCGATTATATTCGCCCTAGGATATTATAGGTTTCTTTTAAAAATAAAGCGTGAATATGAGGAAACTAAAGAAATATTCAAAGACATTATTCTTAGCTTTAGAAGAGAGATCAAAAACGTAACAAATTCTTTGGATGACATTTACAGCAGAGTTTATATTGCATCCAGCAAGAGTGAGGATGCAATTAAAAGATTTGAGTCAATTGAAGGAAAAATTAAGATGATGGAAACGAAAGCGAGTATTGACCCTGAGATTCTGAAAGCACTTCAAGAAAAAATATGTGACGTGGAAAAAAGGATCCATGATGTTGAAATATCACAAGTAACAATTAGGGATAAAATTTCACTTTTAGAGAACCAAATACAAAAATTGCCTGAGCCCTCCCCTGAAGTTAATGTTGAAGCGGTTATACCAATAAAAAGAGAAAAAGCATTAGCTCCCTTAACTGACACCGAACTTGCAGTTCTGGAGATACTTACCACTGAGGGCCCAAAGACTGCCCCTGAAATAAAGGACAAAATTAAGCTTAGCCGTGAGCATACTGCCAGACTTATGAAGAAACTATATGAAAGTGGATATCTAGAAAGGGATTCAAGCAAAGTTCCATTTAGATATAGTATCAAAAAAGAAATGGAACACTTACTTCAAAAAAGCGAAGAACCTTAATTGAAAATCTTACGATTTTACTTTAATAAAACATTTTGGAGCTTAGGAGCTGCTCTATATTTAATTCGGTTAAGATTACCAGTCTTGATAATTAATCCTTTGTTTACCATCCTAGACAGATATGTCGCGACTGTACTTAGCCCTATTGGTTCTTTAAATTCATTTTCGTATGCATTTTGAATATCTCTTGATGAGAACCATGATACAGGAAAGTATTTTTGGATTAATGAAAGAACTTTGTTGTACTTTGAATTTTCAAAATTTTGAAAATTCAAGTTATTAGTTTCACCAATAGATAATCCACCTAATAACTCGACAATATCCAATATACGTAATGCCTTATCACGTGTAACATTACCTTCAAAAGAAATACTATATTTATTACCTTCACCGTCGAAGATCTCAACACGCATCTTTTTAGCAGGCATTAAAGACGAGTCACCTGAGCACTTCACACTTTACACTTCACAAGTTATAACTGTTATGGTGAAGAAATAAAATAAAAAACCTAAGAAATATTGTTAATAAGCGAAAATAAGAAGAAATTTCAGCGATCTCTTCTAACAAGCTTCACCAACATTTATATTTTTTCGATAAAAATAATTTTTTAGTTCATTTCTGTTTTCCAGTGGAAAGCTAAGGGTGGTTTATTCACAGAAAATATTGAAAAAATAGTCAAGAAATAAGAAAAAGCTTCATAAAATGAGGAAAAATATCTATCATTTCACAGTTTTTTAACAAATGTTGTGAACAAACATCTTAAGGTTTTTTGTTTCAACAATATGGAAGAGAACTTTAAGGATAAAGGAAGATATAATTTAAAATCACTCACACCCCTTAATTTCCATTGGAATGATTGCTAGCAAAGATATGAAATATTCAAAGTAAAAGACAAGTCAACAGGATAATAGCCTTTTGAGTTATGTTTAGATTTTTTTACAATAAGTTTTTTAATTTACGAACCTAACTAACCTTCTGGAGTATATTTCTTTAAGAAATAACAAAAAATATGCTCCAACAGGAGTTTTTCCAGTTGAAAATTAGGGGTGTGTCTCTCATTTCTTCTACTCTTAAAAGATTTTAGTTTGTAAATTCACTTTTCTGTATGGTACTCCTTATTTTTAGAAATAATTAAAATGATGTCATCACCGCTAAGCTGAGGAAAAACCATGGATAATAACACTAGCATTTTAAATGATATCTTCGAAAAGTTTGTCAGTAATAATAAAATATTCAAGGATCGTGAAGTTCTCCGTCATGATTATCTTCCTGAAAAATTACCTCATCGTGAAGAACAAATTATACGTTTGGGACAGAGTGTAGCACCAGTACTTAAAGGTGCAAGGTGTTCTAATATTTTCATTTATGGAAAAACAGGAACTGGCAAGACAGCTGTAACAAAATATGTCCTAAATCATCTGGAGCTTAAATCTAAAGAAATTAATGCTCCTGTCAATTTTTGCTATGTTAATTGCCGATTGGCTGGAACAGAGTATCGTGTATTGGCAAACTTATGTTATGCTTTGCGGTTGACGGTTCCCTTTACAGGCTTATCTGTTGGAGAGGTTTTTGATCGTTTTAGGAAGGGCTTAGATTGTATTAAAACAATATTTATTGTGGCCTTGGACGAGGTGGATGCACTTGTCAAATCGCGTAGTGATATTCTGCTTTACGAACTTACAAGGATAAACGAGACGCTATCCAATAGCAAGGTTTCTATTATTGGCATTTCTAATGACTTGCGACTTAAAGAATTTCTCGATCCTAGAGTATTGAGTTCACTTAGTGAAGAAGAAATTGTTTTTAGACCCTATGATGCAAGCGAGTTAAAAAATATCCTTTACGAACGAGCTAGGTTAGCATTTCATGATAATGCCTTAACTGATGGAGCTTTAAGTCTCTGCGCGGCTTTAGCAGCGGCCGAGCATGGTGATGCTCGTAGAGCATTAGATCTTTTACGAGTTGCTGGTGAAGTTGCGGAACGAAAGGGTGTGAGTGTTGTAACTGAAGATCACGTTAGGGAGGCTGAAAAACTTATTGAGCACAATCGTGTAGTGGAGGCACTAGCGAATCTAACTCTACATTCAAAACTTGTAATACTAAGCGTTTTTCATTTGGTTAGAGCGAATGGTTACAAAGCAGTCACTGGCGACATATATGAAGTTTATAATGAACTTTGTAGGGAATTGGCTATTACTCCGCTTACTCAACGTCGTGTTAGTACTTTAATAAATGAGCTTGATGCTTTAGGATTGTTAAATGCACAGGTTGTAAGTATGGGAAGATACGGTAGAACAAAGAGAATTAGACTGGAAGTCACGCGCACGCTTATTAAGGAAGCTTTTTCCAATGATCTTAGGCTTGGACAACTTGTTGACTATGAGCCAAAGTGTCTTGGGAAGAATTCGTCTAGTGGGAATTGATGATGGAAGTTTTAAGAAGGGGCTTTCAAGAAAGGCGATTCTTGCTTTAGTTCTCTTTGATGGATCAAGGATAATTGATGTTAAGTTTGTGAAGATATCAGTAGATGGTCTTGATGCTACAAATAAGGTTGTTAATAGTTTGAAAAGTTGGACTTTTGATGTCGTCTTACTTGCTGGTGTTTCTTTCGCCGGTTTTAATCTTATTGATCCCTTCATTGTCTTCCAGGAATTCATAAAACCTGTAGTCATTGTTTCTAGAACAAAGCCGAATAATAGAAAGGTCAAATATGCTCTCCAAAAGCATTTCAGTGACTGGAAAGTCCGTTGGGAAGTTTTTAAAAAATTAGGAACAATTCATCAAGTACGTACTCTTGAAGTAGGACCTCCTCTATATGTTGAGGTTGTTGGTGGGGATTTGAATTGGGCGAAAAATCTAGTCAGAAATATGGCTTTTTGTAGCAGGATTCCTGAACCCTTACGAATAGCACGTATAATTGCACGAGGGGTTTCTTAGGAAAAAGATAAGACTTCCACATCAAAGGTTTGAAGATTTACAACCGGAACCATATTAGGAGTCGGTGTGAGCCCTTGCATTCGCATGTAACTCGTTTGTGCTTGCCAACAACCTGAATTAACCACGAGCACCCCGCGATAATTCATGTATCCTAATATGTGGATATGGCCTGCGTGAAATATGTCTGGTGTTCGCTCCACAACCAAGAAATCTCTATTCTCCGGTGATACGGGAGTTTTGCCACCATAAACTGGTGCTAAATGTCTACATTGAAGCAAAAGTGTCATGGCTTTTTCTGGATGAGAATGTTCCATTCCTGGAACTGTTGAAAATATGTCATCAAGACTGCGCCCGTGGTACATTAAAACTTCCACTTTGTGAAGACTTAAATAGCTTGGGTTTCCCAACGAATGCACTTTTCTTGATTCCTCTATCAGTTCAAGGAACTCACCTGATATTGGTGGCTGGGGCTGGGCTCTTCTTGGCGCGTCATGGTTTCCCGGTACTATTACGACTTCTATGTAATCCGGTATCTGTTCAATAAATTTCGCGGCCAGCTTGTATTGTCCGTAAATATCCTTTACAGCTAATTCCTTTCTTTGGTTTGGGTAGATTCCAATGCCATCAACGATGTCACCTGCTATCAAAACATACTTTACATGTCCTGCCATTTCACGCATTTTTTCGTTTCCGTATTTTCCGTTAAGCCATAAAAGGAACCTTTTAAACGCTTCTTCCTGAAATTTCATGCTACCAATATGCAAATCAGAAGTAAGTGCAGCATATACAGGTACTGGTGCTTTGTTTTGTTGTTTTTGTGCTACGTCTGGAAGTATTATGTCATCAACTATTAGCATGTTACTTCTGGTTTTTGTAACGCTTACGCATATAACTTGATCAAGCAGAAGCTTACTTGCCTTGTTCAGCAATTCTTTCGGAGCGTTCTGCGGCACAAGCAAAGTTGCACCCGCTTGTAGATCCTCGATGACGAGGATGATCTTCTGCTTAAACTCTCTCTTTTCAGTAACCATTCCAATTATCTTTAGCTTCGTATTTGGCGATGCCTTTAAGGCTTCCATAATTGAGGTTGCGCTTTTGACGTCTATTCTCTGCCTTAGAAGTTTCTCCATTCGTTTAAATCTGTCCCTGAAATACTCTAGATAATCCGTCAAGTTTCCGCTTGTACATAATTTGCTTCCTGGATCCTCTATCACTTTGATGTTTGACTCAACTTCTTTTGCATACGGATGAAAGAGTTTCTTCCCCTCTAACATCCAAGTTTGATCTATTTCCTCCTTTTCTGGGGAAGTAATCGGTTTTTCAGAGGGATAACTTTCTTTTAGGAGATCCTCTAGAAATTTTCTTTCAATGAATAAGGGCTTATCCTTCACCTCCCCCAGCCTTTGTAATGCTCTATTCATTATCTCCGTTGGATCCTCTGTTGCAGCGACAACGTTTAGAAACTCGAAAGCAGCCTTATCTAACTGGTATCCTGCAGTAAGCGTCATTTCCACCGCTTTGTGCAGCTTATCTGCATAGCTCATAGTTTAATTTTCCTCCAGTCAATTCTTTTTGGAATTATAATGAATCCCTCCTCGCTATCACCGATAACCTCTGTTAGACCTTGCTTATGCAAGTAAGCTGTTAAGGCCGCGATTGTTGCATCTATTTCATGAGGTGTCATTTCCCGGTTTATGCGATCCACTATTCCCATCGTCTCCAAGACTTTTTGGATCTCCCTCCAATTTTTTAAGGGCATGTTCAATGCACTGCGGGTTGAAGATGGATGTACCTCAATTGTTTCTATACCCATTTCTGTTATTAACTTATTCAGTCCCATCGCACGAATAGTAAGCACCCTCATAGCAGGTAGTCCAGGTGGAAAGACGCGAAATCCTCTTCTTATCATTTCCCTGTCTACTTTCCTGAAAATTCCTTCTCTGGGGAGGTTGAGAGGTGCATCAATGGCAATGCTTTCTGGTTTATTTTCACTAATTTGTCTTAGGATTTCCTCATTCCTATAAACTATGGAAGTTTCCACCTTTTTATTTTTCCATAAAGCCCATCCTGTTGGATTTTCCTGTTTTCCTGCTAAATCTAGCCCTATTATGATTGAGTTTAACATTAAGGCTCAAGTTTATATGTTAAATTTTTGTTTAAATATGTTAAGATCCTGTATATGTCATTTAAAACTGGGAGGACAATATGAGCGAGATTCGTAAGGTTCAAAGCACACCCAGCGGCACTTTCTTTGTTTGCATTCCTAAGGACTGGGCTGCAAAGCATGGATTAAAAAGAGGTTCGCTTGTCGCCATAAGCGAGACTAGCGATGGTAAGCTTCTGATAGACCCTGAGTATAGCGCTGCTCCAACTCTTCGTGTTGTTGTTCTAAAGCCTGGGCCTTATCTAGGTCGTGAGATTACAGGCAAGTATTTGCTCGGATTTGATATAATTCGTGTTGAAGGCAAAGAATCGATCAGTCTTGAAGTTAGGGAAAACATTAAGAAAAGTGCTGGTCGCCTTGTGGGACTTGAAATTGTGGAGGAGGATTATTCTAAGATAGTTCTGCAGTGTCTGTTGGAACCATCAAGTTTTCCTCCGGACAAAATTCTTAGAAGGGAATACATACTTGTCTCTGCAATGCATAATGATGTTGTAAAATCCTTGATCAATGGCGACGTTTCATTAGCCAGGAGCGTTATAGCTCGAGATGAAGAGGTAAACCGGCTTTATTTCCTTTTAATTCGCATCCTGAGAACGATAATCCAGAACCCAAGTTTAAGCGAGAAGTTAGGAGTTAAACCCATTGAGTGTTTGGACTATCGCCTCGTAGCAAGTCTCGTGGAAAATATTGGTGATGAATGTGTTCGAGCTGCGTATAAAGTAGCGGCTCTTAAGGGGACGAAGCTTCCCGACGCGCTACAGATGAATCTTATAGAATTCCACAACCTATGTTTCGGGGCTCATGAGAATGCTGTTAAGGCTTTTCTAGCCGGTGATGTAGGCTTGGCTGTTAGTGTAGTTGACATGCGTGAAAAAGTTTTAAAGTCATATGAAGCCCTTGAAAATGGCGTGAAAATGCAAAACCCAGATATGGTTCCACAGTTTTTAGCGGCATCATCCAGTTTGCTACAGATATATGAGCATAGCGTGGATATAGCTGACTTAGTCATGCCGAAAATATCTAGAGGCCCTCAAACATAGAAACGATTTAAGATCTGGATGTCCCTATCTTGAGTGCCGGGGTGGCGGAGTGGTTAACGCGCTGGCCTCGAGATCCTTTTAACAACAAAAGAGGGGCTAAGACTTAACGGGAAAGCCAGTGGGCTCACGGCCCTCAGGGGTTCGAATCCCCTCCCCGGCGCTAAAAAGTCTCTACCCAGTAGACCCAAGGTCTAATTCTTGCGGAAGTGTATAGTTTTGTAACTCTGTTGGATCATAGTTGTAATTTGGATCTTTAAATTTTTGTGCGACATCCCAGGCATGATCAAGGAAACCGATGGTTTGTGTCATTATATCGTTAAATTGATCGTTTAACTCGGCCATTCTATTTTGAGTTGATTCAAATATCACCACAGCATTTGCAGCAAGAAACACGATTATTAGAAAGGCTCCTGATGTGTTATTTTCCAATATTGCTTAACCCCTTACACCCGCTTGCTGACATTGTACTTTGCTGATAAAAGCCATGTTTCCGGTGAGGAAATATTACCAGTCGCATAGTATAGCGTGGGTTGATTCAAAAATTCTAATTTTTCAGCCAAAAGTTGGAAAGTAACTGTTATAATGACTTTGAATTACCTTTTGAGTCTAGGAAAGAATTATGCTAGTCTTAGAAATCCTAGTGTCGTTTGCACTTGGGTTTTTGGTAGGGCTTGGTGGAGCGCTAATACCTGGTCCCCTTTTAGCATTCGTAATCTTTGATGCAAATAAGAAACAGAAAGTTACGGGGCCATCAATAATGGCTGGGCATGCACTATGGGAAGGCCTTGTGATACTCCTAATAATTTTTGGAGCTGGAAGTATAATGCTACAGTATAAACTGTTTATCTACGGCATCGGCGGAGCCGTGTTGATGCTGATGGGTGCATCTATGATCCGCAGTGCAAATGAGGCTGAACTTAAAAATTCAAAAGTAAATTCCTCATTCCTAGGAGGTATTTTTTACACCGCTTTTAACCCCACTCAACCTCCATGGTGGGCTTCAGCTGGGCTAGCTTTACTTCTTCAGGGCTATGAGCTAATAGGTCCCTTGGGGATAATCGTTGTTACTGCTGGCCACTGGATTGCTGACCTATTTTACTATTCATTAATATCCTACACTATCTACAAGTATGGAAAGGCTCTGGTTCCACGGCAGAGGCAAATCTCTAACGTGCTTGGGCTATTTGTTGCAGCTTTAGGCGCCTACTTCATAGTCAGCGGCTTTATTGGATAAAGATAATGACAAGACGCTTTCATGCTAAAATAGTGCACCTTTCTTCCTTATGTAGGAAACAAGTCCTCCTGCCTCTAATATTTCAAGAAGTTGTCGTGGAAATGGCTTAAAGACTGTTTCCATGCTCCTGGTCAAGTTTTTAACAGTGCTTTTTTCAAGATCTATTTCCAGTATATCTCCATCCAAAACTGAATCCACAAATTTTTCATCGACGGTTACAGCTGGCAATCCAACATTTATCGAGTTCCTAAAGAATATTCTAGCGAAGGATTTTGCAACAACTGCTGATATGCCTGCAGCAATCATCACCCTTGGAGCCTGCTCCCTGCTTGAACCGCATCCAAAGTTCCTGCCGGCAACCACTATGTCACCCGGCTTTATTTTCGACGCGAGGGCCGGGTCAAGATCCTCAAAGATGTGTTTTGCCATATCCTCTATTGTTACAGATCTAAACTTGTATCTGCCTGCTATAACCAAATCCGTATTAATATCATCTCCAAGCTTAATAACTCTGCCCCTTATCACATTCAATCCCTCAGATACTTCCTAGGGTCAGCTATCCTTCCCTCTATAGCTGTAGCGGCGGCTGTTGCAGGACTGGCTAAGAAAATCTTTGCTGTTGGATCACCCATTCTGCCGGTGAAGTTTCTATTAGCCGTCGAAAGGGCTATTTCTCCCGGACCTAACAGCCCCATGTGGGCGCCTACGCATGGCCCGCAGGTGGGCGGTCCAATTGTGCATCCTGCTTTTACTAAAATCTCAATTATGCCTTCTTCTAAAGCCTTCTCGTAAATCCTCCGCGACGCTGGAATTACTATACACCTTGTCCCTTCCATTACTTTTCTCCCCTTCATTATTTTGGCTGCAACCTCCAAGTCTTCAAGTCTGCCATTTGTACAGCTTCCAATGAAAACTTCGTTTACCTCTAAGCCTTCGACATCCATGACTGGTACAACGTTTGATGGAAGTGGGGGCTTTGCGACTAACGGTTCAAGAACATCACATTCTACTTCCAGCTCTTTGGAATACTTCGCCTCTCTGTCCGGAGTGAAAGGTTCCACGGGGAAGATTCCTGCTTTTGCGCCCATTTCTGCTGAAAGATTTGATATGGTGGCTTTTGATGCCTGAGTAAGTTTCGGCGAGAGTTCATCATGATATTCTATGGCCATATAACTGGCTCCATCCGTGCCGAGCCTCTTTAACAGTGCAAGGGCAATATCTTTTGCGAAAACCCCTAAGCCCAGTTTGCCCTTTAAGGTTATCCTTATGCTTTCAGGAACTTTAAACCACAATTTTCCTGTTGCAAGGGCAAAGGCAGCGTCAGTACTTCCAACACCGACAGCGAACGCCCCAACAGCACCATGTAAAGTTGTGTGTGAATCGGCACCGACAACAATATCTCCAGGCTTAGCCAAGCCGTAATCCATTACCACCTGATGGCAAACGCCCTCACCGACCTCAAAAAGTCTAATATTATTTTTGGCGGCGAACTCCCTCATTTTCTTATGTAAGGTTGATGACTGTACTGAGGGGCTTGGTGCTGCATGATCAATGAAAAGCGCGCTTTTTTCAGCAAGCTTCAAGTTTTCTATACCAAATTCTTGTATGGCATCTATCATGAGCGGTGCTGTTCCGTCATGAGCAAAAACGAAATCCACGTTGGCGATTACGAATTCTCCTGGCTCCACTTTTTTAACATTTGATGCTTTTGCCAGTATTTTTTCCGCTGTAGTTAACATTATTCTTGCCACCGCTATGGCTATCTGCATTTACCATGAATATTCCATAAAACTCACGCTTACTCATATTTAAGCGTGTATTTCGCGTGTAAGATTTCTGGTATTTACATGTATCGTTTGGAACATTAAGCGTATCCTTTGTGACAGTTAAGCCATAAAAGTTAAAAGTGAGCTTCTCGCTAAAGAGACCCCAAATCTAAGGTGAATAACGAGATGAAAACCGCAAAGTGCCCTGATTGCGATTCAGATTTAAGCGTTTCGGAAGAGGTTATGCAAGGGGAAATTCTAAGCTGTCCCTGCTGCGGCCTCGAACTCGAAATAGTTGAAGTAAATGGAAGCACCGTGGAAGTTAGGGAGCTGGTGCTTGAGGGCGAGGATTGGGGAGAGTAACTCCAACCATTTCCCAACTCTACGCGTCTTATTTTCAAATCTTAGCTGTAGAGAAGAAGGCTGAGAAATGAGCATTGGATTACTTTGCGATTACCTCGAGACAGATGAGATGGGAATTAAACAGACCGCACAAGAGTTGGGCATAGATCTAGTTTACATACCCTTCAGGAAAATTTCCATAACCATAGATCCTGAAGGATATGATATGCATAGTAAGGGAAACAATTATACGAGGCTAATAAAGGAAGATGTTAAAGTTGTATTAAATAGAGTTCAGAGCAAGAATCGGAGACTTATGGCGGCTACATTTCTGGAAGCTATAGACAAGCCTGCTTTGAATCCTTTACATGTTGAGTTTCTATGTTTTAGCAAATTTCGAACATTACTTTACCTAAGTAAAAGTGGAATTAAAGTTCCTAAAACGGTTTTTATTCCATGCAATTCCCGAGAAAGAACAAAGAAAGGGACTAGCATTCACAATGAGGAAGAGATTGTTGATTTACTGCAGCAATCTTTTGATGGAGCAGTTGTCGTTAAGCCTGACGCTGGAACCCATGGCAGGGGTATTAAGCTTGCAAAAAACCGGGAAGAACTTCTAAACGCGGTCAAATCCACAAAATTATCCATAATAAACCCTATAGGAATACTGGCGCAAGATTTTATTCAAAAATGGTTCTATGATCTGAGAATTATAGTCTTGAAGGAGAAGGGGAAAGCTCCTTACTGTTATCCTAAAGCCATGGCCAGAGCGGGTTTCAAGGACTTTAGAACTAATACTGCACTGGGAAACTTTGTCCTAGACGTGGATCTCCCATTACACATTAGAGAATTAGCCTCGAGGTGCGGCGCAGTAATAGGTGGAAAGTGTGACGCATGGGTGCTAGCTCTAGACGCAATGATTCCAATGGATAAAAACAAACTCAATGACGAGGCATACGTTATGGCTGAGCTTAAAAAGCTTGCTAAGGCCTTTCAAGAAGTAAAAAAAGTTAAAAGCGACCCCTCAAAAAAGAGGGCTTTTCCCGACTGGAATAAAAAATTGGAGGAGTCATTCGAGAGGTACAAAAGCTTGGAAGCCTATGAGAATATAAAGAAAATAGTTAATGAAAGTGTTGAAAAAGGTAAACACGAGATACTTTTCCATGAGGCAAATTCATGCCCTGAATTTTGGGAACAAACAAGACTTGCTACAGGGGCGAACATTGCAGAATACTTGCTAAGCTGCGCAAAAAGCATTTTTGATTAGTATGGTGAGAAAAATGAAGGTGGGAATAATTGGTGCTTCCGGATATGTTGGCGGAGAATTGCTCAGGTTGCTGCTTTTCCATCCAAAAGTAGAAGTTGTCTTCGCCACTTCGGATAAGTATGCTGGCGAATATATTTTCACAGTCCATCCAAACCTTCGTGGTTTGACACAGCTTAAATTCACCCCTCTGAACTTGAACTCCCTCCAAAACAAATGTGATATTGTTTTTACGGCTGTTCCCCATGGAAGCGCTGTTGAACTAGTTCCCAAACTTCTTGAAATGGGTATAAAAGTAATCGATATGAGCGCTGATTTTAGATTAAAAAAACCTGAAGACTATGTTAAATGGTATGGGTGGGAGCATGTGCACCCTGAGCTTCTGAAGGAAGCTGCCTATGGCTTACCTGAGTTACACCGCGAGGAAATAAAAAATGCCCGTCTAGTAGCCTGCCCGGGCTGCATGTCTACAGCCACGATCCTTGGTTTGGCTCCTCTCGTTAAGGCTAACATCATTGAAAAGAAACGGATTGTTGCCGATGTAAAAATTGGATCTTCAGGAGCTGGAGCTAAGCCTTCTCTCGCTTCGCACCATCCTGAGAGATTTGGAGGAGTTCGACCTTATAATGTGGTGGATCATAGACATATTGCCGAAATCGAGCAGGAGCTTAATTTACTATCCAACGACATCTTAACAGTTTCATTTACCCCTCATGCAGTTAATATGGTGCGCGGTATACTATCAACAATCCATGCATTTCTAACTAAGGAATTACCTTTGAGCGAGATTTGGAAGATTTTCCGCTCATCTTACGATAAGGAGCCTTTCATACGTATTGTAAAATATCGTAAAGGTTTGCATCAATTGCCCGATCCCAAAGTAGTGTTGGGAACGAATTTCTGCGATATTGGGTTTGAATTGGATACACGAACCAAACGCCTCGTTGTTTTTTCAGCAATAGATAATCTGATGAAGGGAGCAGCTGGTCAGGGAGTTCAATGTCTAAACTTAATGTTGGGTTTTGACGAGAAAACAGGATTGGAAAACGCTGGGTTCCACCCGGTGTAGCAAAATGTTGATCGTAATAAAGATAGGGGGGAACGTTGCAAAGGAAATTAACTCCTCAGAGCTTATTCCAGACCTAAAAAGCCTCCTTCAGGAGAACCGTATAGTCCTAGTCCATGGCGGTGGCGATGAAGTAACTGAAATAGCCTCTAAACTTGGAAAGGAACAGAAATTTGTCACATCTCCTGAGGGATTCAGAAGTAGATACACGGACAGAGAAACCGTGGAAATCTATACAATGGTTATCGCCGGAAAAATTAACAAGCAAGTGGTTTTAGCGCTTCAGAGCGCCGGGATCCCTGCTTTTGGGCTTTCAGGCTTAGATGGAGCCCTTATACGTGCAAATAGGAAGAAAAAGATAATTGTGGTTGACGAAGTTGGGCGAAAAAGGGTTATTGATGGTGGATATAGCGGCAAAATAAGCGAAGTAGATCCGCGCCCGATAGAACTCATTTTAGAAAACGGCTTCATCCCCGTCATAGCACCGGTGGCATTAGGTGAAGAGTGTGAACCTTTAAATGTGGATGCTGACAGAACAGCAGCTTATGTGGCGGCTTCCCTTAAAGCCGACAAGTTAGTGCTACTTACAGATGTTGATGGGCTGATGCTAGAGGGTAAAGTGATTCCACAGCTTAACGTATCCGACGTGGAGAAAATTCTCACGAAAATAGGTCCAGGAATGATTACTAAAGTATATGCTGCCATGGAAGCTGTCAACATGGGTGTATCTGAAGCTATCATCGCTAACGGACTTCGTAATTCTCCAATATCCTCTGCGGTAAGACATTCTTGTGGGACGGTAATAAAGAGTGAGTGAAAAAAGAATCATAGAAATAGAAGATAAGCTCATGGCCAATGTTTATGCAAAAAGGCCAGTGGTTATCACACATGGGAAGGGCGCCTTAGTCTGGGACGTGAATGGCAAGGAATATATCGACTGCGGTGGAAGTTATGGAACCTGCATCATAGGGCACTGTCATCCAAAGGTCGTCGAAGCAATAAAAAAGCAAGCTGAACGTCTCATCTCTTGTCATGGATCTCTCTACAACGATGTTAGAGCAAAGCTTCTGGAGAAAATAGTAAGCATAGCCCCAAAGGGATTGAACAAAGTTTTCCTGTCAAACAGCGGGGCTGAAGCAGTTGAATGCGCCATAAAGTTGGCAAGGAAATTCACCGGCAAAACTGAGATAATCGCCATGATGGGCGCTTTCCATGGGAAAACTATGGGCGCATTGTCAGCCACTTGGGATCGAAAGTACCGGGACCCCTTTAAACCCCTAGTCCCTGACTTTAAGCATGTACCTCCAGATAACCTGGAGAAGATTAAGGAGGCTTTAACCAATAGAACCGCTGCTGTAATTGTGGAGCCCATAAGAGGCGAAGGCGGCATCAGAGTTCCCCCAGAAGGGTTTATGGAAGGCCTCGATGAAATTTGCAAGGAAAAAGGCATACTGTTAATTCTAGACGAGGTTCAGACAGGATTCGGCAGAACTGGAAAGACCTTCGCCTGCGAGCACTGGAACATAAATCCTGACATACTCTGCACAGCAAAATCAATTGCCGGTGGGCTTCCTATGGGCGTAACCATAGCAAAAGACTATATTATGGAATGTCTGAAGGTTGGAGAACACTCAACGACTTACGGCGGAAATCCCGTAGTTTGTGCAGCTGCATGTGCTGCAATAGACGTGCTTTTAGAGGAAGATCTTCCGAGAAGGGCTGCCACACTTGGGAAATATTTCAAGGAAAGACTCCAGGAGTTGCAGTCCAAACACAGGATAATCCGTGAGGTTCGTGGTCTAGGGTTAATGTTGGGTGTTGAGCTCAAATTTGAGGTTCTATCCATTATCATGAAAGCGCTTGACCGTGGTGTCATAGTTCTCGATGCCGGTAAAAATGTTCTAAGGTTCCTTCCTCCTCTTGTTATAGAGAAGACTCAGATAGATCAAGTTATATCAGTGCTTGACTCAATATTGAAGGAGGAAGAAAGTGACAGACTATCCGGTGCGCCTTCTAACTCAAATGCTTGACATTTACAGCCCTTCAGGAAAGGAGCAAGAGATTTCACGACTTTTGTATGAGGAAATGCAAAAACACGGATTTAAAGTAAGGCGAGACGATGTTGGGAATGTTATAGGTGAAGCGGGCAAAGGTTCTCCTGTTATTTTGCTCTGTGGGCACATGGATACTGTGGCAGGCTTTATACCCGTAAGAATCGAAGGCGACAGAATATATGGCAGGGGGGCTGTCGACGCTAAAGCATCGCTGGCAGCACTTATCGTGGCAGCGTCAGCATTTGTAGACGAAAAATCCGCAAAGATCGTGGTTGCTTGTGTTGTAGATGAGGAGGGTAAAAGCAAGGGCGTAAAAAACCTGATAAAAGAAAAGATTGCCGCTGACTATGCAATTTTCGGGGAACCTAGTGGTGTCGATAAAATAACCATCGGATACAAAGGCGACTTACGCATAGAAATAACCTGTAAGACGATCGGTGGGCACTCCGCCGCGCATTGGCTTTATGAAAATGCTGTTGAAAAATCAATTGAAATATGGAATGAAATTCGAAAGATCAGAATGACTGTTAAGAAAATGGAAGGTAATAATGGGCATTTCTACGAGCTTGACACATGTTTAACCGGGATTAAAGGTGGTAAAGGTGATTCTACAGTACCTTCAAAATGCCAAATGATCTTAGACTTTCGCATCCCTCCCCCAATGAATGCTGCCCAAGTTGTAAATGAGGTTCATAAGGTGGTTAAGGAGTATCAGAAAACAAACTCAAAAGTTTCCGTAAAGGTTAAGGTAAGAGATTTTGTGGAACCTTTCGAGGCTGATCCTAAATCACCCGTCGTTAAAGCACTTTCACGTTCGATAAGAGAAGTCAAAAATAGAACACCAATACTCCTGCGTAAAACTGGAACTGGCGACATGAACATTTTTGGAAAGGAAACCAATATACCCGTGGTAACTTATGGCCCTGGTGATCCTGCCTTAAGTCATACTGAAAATGAGTACATATTTATCCAAGAATATTTAGACAGTATAGAAATCTATAAAAGAACAATTAACAAGCTGACTGAATTTCATAGGTCCGCTCAAACAGTCAGCCCACCACGTTAGATAGGATTTCGTATGCTTTCAAGCTGTCCTTCTTGTCAACCACAATTATTGTATCTGTCCAGCAAGAGATAAACTCTATAATGTTTATGTTCTGCTCTGCTAACAGCGTGGTTAAGAATGCCACAACTCCAGGTGTAGCTTCCAACTCAGCCGGAGAGTGTATGATGATCATGACGCAATCTCCATGCTTTTGTAGCGCATTATTGATTTTAGTAAGGATGTTTTTCTCCACTAGATAAACAATTTTGCCCTCTAAACTCACCCTTATTTTGTCCTCAATCTCCGCTGGTCTGGTGGTGACCACCACCGCCTTGCCGTCATGAATGGTTATTGTGCTCTCTTTCAAGAGTTTAAGAACTCTTTCCTCTCTTCTATGTTTCCTCCTTTGCAACTCCTCCGTAAATCTTCTTAAAGCAGCTTTTACAGCTGGTAAACTCTCTATCTTTAACTCTCTCTGGATTTGCCTAGAAAGCTCGCTTAGATTCACTATGCCTTTTTCCAAAGCTTCTAATATGTAAGGTCTGTCTTTCAAGTAATCTCTAACTTTCTGGGCAGTCGTCACCTATTTTGCCTCGCTCGTGGGCTGTATCAGTTTGAACATTTAAAGCTTACTATGTAACATTTTAGTCACAAAGTTTAAAAGATAGCTAAAAATCGGTTCTAAAGAAAATTTAGGAGGTATATATAATAACCGAAACAGTCGTATTGGCATACTCAGGCGGATTAGACACATCTGTGATGGCAAAGTGGATACAGGAGAAATATGGTGTAGACGTGATCACGGTAACCGTTGACGTGGGACAGCTCGATGATATGAAGGAAATCGAGAGGAGATCCAAAGCTGTAGGGGCTAAAAAGCATTACTCCATAGACGCAAAAAAGGAATTCGTGACAGAGTATGTTTACCCAGCAATAAAAGCAAACGCCTTGTATGAGGGAAAATACCCTCTAAGTAGCGCTTTATCCCGACCGTTGATCGCCAAGAAACTTGTAGAAGTTGCGTTGGAAGAAGGTGCAAGCGCTGTTGCCCATGGGTGCACTGGAAGAGGTAATGATCAAGTTCGCTTTGACGTGACAATAAAGTCCCTAGCTCCCGAACTCAAAATTATAGCTCCTGTTCGTGAATGGGGCTTAACAAGAGAAGAGGAAATAAAATATGCTATGGAAAGGGGTATTCACATACCCTGTTCAGATAAACCCTATAGCATTGACCAAAACCTGTGGGGCAGAGCCATTGAATGTGGCGTTCTGGATGACCCTGACCATGAACCCCCAGAGGATATTTTTGAGTGGACTGTTTCTCCTGAAAAAGCGCCTGAAAAACCAGAGTACATTGCCCTAGACTTCGAAAACGGTGTTCCCATAGCTGTCAACGGGGAAGAATTAGATCCTGTAAACATTATTGAAGAGCTTAATAAAATCGCTGGAAGAAATGGTGTAGGCCGAATAGACCATATCGAAGATAGGCTTGTTGGGCTTAAGTCCCGAGAAGTCTACGAGTGTCCTGCTGCAACGGTTATTTTAGAGGCGCACAAAGACCTCGAAAAGATGGTTATGACACGGCACGAGGTTCTATTTAAACAGCAAATAGACTCACATTGGACTTTTCTAGCTTATGCTGGTCTATGGTTGGATCCTCTAAAGGAGGATCTGGAAGCATTCATAAATAAGACCCAAGAGCGTGTTACTGGAAAAGTTTACGTCAAACTGTACAAGGGCGGATTGCGTGTTGTACGCCGCTCCTCAAAATTCTCAATCTACAGCCAAAACCTAGTAAACTACAACATTAAAACTAGCTTCAATCAAGCATATGCCGAAGGCTTCATAGAACTTTGGGGCCTGCCTACAATAGTATATAACGCACTAAAAAATTCCATTAAAGGCGGAAGAAATGTCTAAACTTCTACAAGGAGGAAGGCTTCCCAAAGTAAAAGAAGAAGTAGTCAAATTCACTTCTTCCTTTCAAAGCGACCGAAGACTAGCTTGGGCTGTTATAAAAATAAACCAAGCTCACGTAGTAATGCTAA